>NZ_CP116346.1:3608200-3951400 GCF_030254645.1 Paucibacter sediminis | reverse complement strand
GCACGACATGGTGGAGACGGCGCGCGCGCTGGTGCCCAGGCTGCGCGCCGCCGGCGCCGACCTGGTGATCGCGATCGCCCACACCGGCATCGAAGCCCAGGCCTCGGCACCGCTGGCCGAGAACGCCGCCGTCAGGCTGGCCCAGGTGCCAGGTCTTGACCTGCTGCTGCTGGGCCATGCCCACGCGCAGTTTCCCGGCCCCGAGTTCGAGGGGCTGCCGGGCGTCGATGCCAAGGCCGGGCGCCTGCACGGCCTGCCCGCGGTGATGCCGGGCCGCTGGGGCGACCATCTGGGCCTGATCGACCTGACCCTGCGCAGGAGCGCCGGCCGCTGGCGCGTGCTCGAGAGCCAGGCCAGCCTGCGCCCCATCTACGACCGCCAGGCGCGCCGCGCCCTGGTAGCGGCCGACCCCGCACCGGCGCGCCTGATCGCCGACGAGCATGCGCGCACGCTGGACTATGTGCGCCAGCAGGTGGCCAGCACCGAGGCGCCCATCCACAGCTACTTTGCCCAGGTGGCCGACGACCCCTCGGTGCAGCTGGTGGCACAGGCCCAGCTCGCCTACATGGCGCGCGCGGTGAAGGGCACGGCCTACGAGGGCCTGCCGCTGGTGTCGGCCGCGGCGCCCTTCAAG
Source organism: Paucibacter sediminis (assembly GCF_030254645.1). Taxonomy (NCBI): domain Bacteria; kingdom Pseudomonadati; phylum Pseudomonadota; class Betaproteobacteria; order Burkholderiales; family Sphaerotilaceae; genus Roseateles; species Paucibacter sediminis. The sequence continues at coordinate 3,950,766 of NZ_CP116346.1, read as the reverse complement.
AGCGGCGGGCGCCAGGGCTGGAGCCACTACACCGACATCCCGGCCGGCCCTCTGGCCATCAAGCATGTGGCCGATCTCTATGTCTACCCCAACACCATCAAGGGGCTCAAGCTCAAGGGCCGCGAGCTGCGCGAATGGCTGGAGATGGCGGCGGGCCAGTTCCGCCAGATCGACCCGGCGGGCCCGGCCGAGCAGGCCCTGATCGAGCCGCGCTTTCCGAGCTTCAACTTCGACACCCTGGACGGGCTCGCCTACGAGATCGATGTGAGCCAGCCGGCGCGCTACGACCTCGAGGGGCGGCTCGTGCAGCCGCAGTCGCATCGCATCCTGGGCCTGAGCTACCGCGGCGCGCCGATCGATGACGAGGCCGAATTCCTGGTCGTCACCAACAACTACCGCGCCAGCGGCGGCGGGCATTTCCCCGGCCTGGGCCCGGAACGCATCGTGGTGGACGCGCCCGACGAGAACCGCGCCGCGCTGGCCCAGTACCTGGCCGACACCAAGCGCGTCAACCCCAGCGCGGATGGCAACTGGCGCATCCGGCCGGTGCCGGGCGTGCGGCTGCAATTCGTCTCGGGGCTGGGCGGCATCGCCCATCTGGCCGCCACACCGGCGGTGCGCCTGGTGCGTGAGCTGGGCGACGGTTCGGCGCTCTATGAGCTGAGCGGGGCCGGCCCCGCGCCCTGATCAGGCCTGGATGTCCAGCAGCGAGCCCTCGGCGCGCACCTGGGTCTGCAGCACGCGCAGATTGGCCACGAAGGCATAGGTGGCACCATGCTGGTTGATGAGGTCCTGCTCGGGCACCTGGCCGCTGGCCGGCACCTGGCGCAGCTGCGCCTTCACGCCGCCGCCCTCGACGGTCTGGGCCTCGACCTGCAGCCGGCGCAGATCGCCGGTGCCCGAGGAGGCGATGTTGCTGGCGGCCGCGCGCAGCCTCTCCTGGGCCGCGGACATGCCGGACAGGGCGGTGGAAAGGCTGATGGACATGATGGCGGCGCTCCAGACTGCAGGCGATATGCCGGGTGATTTCCCTGCATATCGGCAGCGCGCCGCCGGACTTTAGAACTGAAGGGTAAAAAACCCTCAATTCATGCGGTCATCAACCGGCCAGCTCCTCGAAGCCGCCGTTGGAGACGAACACGCGCACGCAATCGCCACCCGCCGCCTTGGCCTCGGCACAGGCCAGCGAGCCCGCGCCCAGCACTGCGTCCACGGTTTCCAGCGTGGGATGGAGCTGCACCACGCCCAGGCTGGCCTTCACGCGCGTGCGGTGCAGGCCCCAGCGCAGGCGGTAGCCGGCCACCGACGCGCGCATCTTCTCGGCCACGATCTGGGCGTAATGCTGGTCGCAGTCGGGCAGCAGCACGGCGAAATGGTCGTTCTCCAGGCGCGCCACCAGGTCGGAGGCGCGCACCTTGGTGATCAGCATCTGGCCCAGGCCATAGAGGAAATGGTCGGCCACCTCGGTGCCCATGCCGTGCACCACCTCGGTAAAACGGTCCACATCCACCCACAGCACCGACACCGGCTCGTGCCGGCGGCTGCCCACATGCTCGGCCAGGCGGCGCTCGAACTCGCGGCGATTCGCCAGCTCGGTGAGCACATCGTGCTTGGCGGTCCAGGTGGGTTGCAGACGCAGCTGGCGCGCCGCGGTCACGTCCTCGACGATCCAGAGCGCCTCGCCGGCGGGCGCATCCCAGTGCACCGGCGTGGCCTGCAGTCGGCCCCAGAAGCGCGAGCCGTCGCGGCGCACATATTCGATCTCCTCGTCCAGCGGCCGGCCGGCCGCAAAGGCGGCGCCCTGGCGCTCCAGCACGCCGGCATGGGCGGTGTCCGAGACATGCACGCTGCGCGTGGTCTGCCCGCACAGATCGGTCTCGTCGCCATGGCCGAACAGGTGGTTGAACTGTTCGCTCACCACCTCGAAGCCGGGCCCGCTGACGAAGGCCACCGCCATCGGCGCACGCACCAGCAGGGCGCGCATGCGGGCGGCGATCACATCGGCTGCGGGCTCGCTGGCCGCGGGGGTGGTGGCTTGCATTCGGTTCTCCTTGGTATTGACCATGGTATTGGCCATGGTCTCGGCGCCGGCGTCAGCAGGACTTTTCGACACGCAGCGGGCCATGCTTGAGGGTGTACCGCGTTTGCGCCTGCCTGAAAAGCCCGAACAAGACCTTGTTTGACTGGTTCAGCATTCGCACGCCGCGGCGGCGGCCCCACGCAATCCCGCATGGCCGGGTCGCTGCCCAGCCCCTAGAGTGCCTGCCAGCAAGACCCGCCCTAGCCGGGCCCAAGGAGGATGCCATGCCCAGCCATCGATGCGGTGCGCCACGCGCGCCGCGGTCTGTTTTCGCCCTGGCGGCCGGCGCGCTGGTGCTGACGGCGGCGGCCCAGCCCGGCGTCGAGCGCGTCGAAGGCCTGCACGACCACAGCCCGCGCTGGCACGCCATCACCGAGGCGCGCCTGGTGCTGGCGCCCGGCAAGGTGATCGAACGCGGCACCCTGGTGATGCGCGACGGCCTGATCGTGGCCGTCGGCGCCCAGCTGCCGGTGCCGGCGGGTGCGCGCGTCTGGGCCCTGCCCGGCCGCACCGTCTATGCCGGCTTCATCGACCTGGCCAGCAGCCTGGGCGTGCCCGCGGCCCTGCGCGAGCGGCCGCCCGTCAACCCGCGCTGGGGCCCCGGCGCCGACGCGCCGCCGGCCGCCGCGCGGCCGATCCCGCCGCTGACGGGCCGCGGCCTGGCGGCGTCCAACACCATGCTGCGCGCCGAACAGCAGGTGGGCACGCAGCTGGAACTCAAGGCCGATGAGCTCAAGGCCGCGCGCGAGCTGGGTTTCACCACCGTGCTGGCCGCGCCCTCGGTGGGCATCTTCCGCGGCCAGAGCGCGCTGCTGAACCTGGGCGATGGCGGTGACGCCAAGCGCCTGCTGCTGGCCGAGCGCGTGGCCCAGCATCTGGGCCTGGATGTGGACAACGGGCGCGCCTATCCCAATTCGCTGATGGGCAGCATCGCGCTGCTGCGCCAGACCTGGTCGGACACGCGCTGGTACGGGCAGGCGCAGCAGGCCGCCCGTGGCGGCCCCCAGGGCATTGAGCGCATCGCCGCCCATGCCGGCCTGGCGGCGCTGCAGGACGCGGTGGCCGGGCGCCAGCCGGTGTTCTTCGCCGCCGACGACGAGCAGGACTATGCGCGCATCGGCCGCCTGCGCGAGGAGTTCGGCTTCAGACTGGTGCTGCAGGGCAATGGCCACGAATACCGTCGCGCGGCCCAGCTCAAGGCGCTGGGCGCGCCGCTGCTGCTGCCGCTCAACTTCCCGCCCGCGCCCGAGCTGGAGCAGCCCGATGCCGCGCTGGATGTGGGCCTGGAGACCCTGCAGCATTGGGAGCAGGCGCCCTCCAACGCGGCCTATCTGGCGGCCCAGGGCCTGGAGTTCGCACTCTCGGCCCATGGGCTCAAGGAGCCGCGCCGCGAGTTCTGGCCGCGCCTGCGCCAGGCGGTGCGCCGCGGCCTGGCGCCCGAGCAGGCCCTGGCCGCGCTGACCACCGTGCCGGCCCGGCTGGTGGGCGAAAGCGCACGACTGGGCAGCCTGGAGCCGGGCCATCTGGCGAATCTGCTGATCGCCCGCGGCGACCTGTTCCGCGACGAGCAGGCCGAGCCGGAGTGGAGTTTTGTCGATGGCCAGCCCTATGCGCTGGAAGCCGCCGCGCGCCCCGATCTGCGCGGGCGCTGGCAGCTCGCCGACGCGAGCTGGCAGATTGGCGGCAGCGCGGCCAAGCCCGAGCTGAGCCTGGGCGATGCGCGCTGCGAGCTGCGCCAGCAGGGCCGCCAGCTGCTGCTGCGCCTGCCCTGCGGCCAGGTCGAGCCCGCGCAATGGCAGCAGCTGGTGGCCGAGCTCGATGGCGAGCGCCTCAGCGGCCAGCTGCTGCGGCCCGATGGCAGCCGGCAGAGCTGGGAGGCGCGGCGCGTGGCGCCGCACCAGGCCGGCGAGGCGGCCCCGCCCAAGGCGGAAGCCCTGCCGCCCCCGCCCTCGGCCGGCTACCCGGCCGGCGCGCTGGCCGAAACCCTGGCGCCACGCCCCGCGGCCCTGCTGCTGCGCCATGCCACGCTCTGGACCAGCGGCCCCGCCGGCAAGCTGGAGAACCACGACCTGCTGGTGCAGGACGGCAAGATCAGCGCCATCGGCCAGGACCTCAAGGCCCCGGCCGGCGCCGAGCTGCTGGAGCTGGCCGGCAAGCATGTCAGCGCGGGCCTGATCGACGCGCATTCGCATACCGCGATCGCGCGCGGCATCAACGAGTTCAGCAGTTCCATCACCGCCGAGGTGCGGGTGGGCGATGTGCTGGACGCCACCGACATCAACCTCTACCGCGAGCTGGCCGGCGGCCTCACCACCGCCAATCTGCTGCATGGTTCGGCCAACACCATCGGCGGCCAGAGCCAGGTGATCAAGCTGCGCTGGGGCCAGGACGCCGAGGCGCTGAAGTTCAAGGGCGCCCTGCCCGGCATCAAGTTCGCGCTGGGCGAGAACGTCAAGCAGAGCTGGGAGGCCGCGAGCAGCCGCTACCCGCAGACCCGCATGGGCGTGGAGCAGCTGCTGCGCGACGCCTTCCAGACCGCGCGCCATTACCAGCGCGAGCGCGCGCGCTGGCAGGGCAACCCCAAGGCGATCGCCGAGCCGCGCCGCGATCTGCAGCTGGAGACCCTGGTGGAGCTGCTGGAGCGCAAGCGCGCCATCCACATCCATGCCTACCGCGCCGACGAGATCCTGATGTTCACCCGCCTGGCCAGGGAATTCGGCCTGCGCGTGGCGGCCTTCCAGCATGTGCTGGAGGGCTACAAGGTGGCCAGCGAGATCGCCAGCATCGGCGCCGGCGCCTCCACCTTCAGCGATTGGTGGACCTACAAGATGGAGGTACAGGACGCCGTGCCCTACAACGGCGTCATCATGACGCGCGCCGGCGTGCTGTCCAGCTTCAACTCCGACAGCGACGAACTGGCGCGCCGCCTCAACACCGAGGCCGCCAAGGCGGTCAAGTACGGTGGCATGTCCGAGCCCGAGGCGCTCAAGCTGGTGACCATCAACCCGGCGCGCCAGCTGGGCGTGGAGCAGCGCGTCGGCTCGCTAGAACCCGGCAAGGACGCCGACTTCGTGATCTGGAGCGGCCCGCCGCTGTCCGGCTACAGCCGTGCCGAGCAGACCTGGATCGACGGCCGCCGCAGCTACAGCCTGGCGCGCGATGCCGAGCTGCGCCAGGCCGCCGAGCGCGAACGCCAGCGCCTGCTGGCCAAGGCCCTGCCCGAGCGCCTGGCCGCGCTGCAGGCGGCACCCGCCGGCCGCCCCGCGGCCGCGGGCGGCAGCCCGGTGCGCGAGCTGCTGGACTGGCTGGCCTTGCAGAACGAGGTCCACCAGGCCACGCGCCTGCGTGGCAGCTATTGGGCCGGCGGGGCCTGGCATGAATGCACGGAGGACGCACCATGAAGCGCGGGGCCAGCATCACGACTATTTGGCTGGCAGCGCTGCTCACCAGCGGCGCTGTGCACGGCACGCCCAATGTGCCGCCCGCGCCGCAGAGCCGGCCGCTGCTGATCAGCGGCGCAACCCTGCACACCGTCAGCGGCGCGGTGCTGGAGCGCGGCCAATTGCTGCTGGAGCAGGGCCGCATCAGCGCGGTGGCCGCCGAGGGCGAGGCCCTCCAGCTGCCCGCCGGCACCGAGCGCCTGGCCCTGCCCGGCAAGCATGTCTACCCCGGTTTCATCGCCGCCAATTCGGCCCTGGGCCTGGTGGAGGTGGCCGCGGTGCGCGCCACCGTCGACACCGCCGAGGCCGGCAGCCTGAATCCGAACGCGCGCGCGCTGGTGGCGGTGAATGCCGACAGCGAGCTGATCCCGGTGACGCGCGCCAACGGCGTGCTGGCCACGCAGACGGTGCCGCGCAGCGGCCCGGCCGGCCTGATCTCGGGCACCTCGGCCCTGCTGCAACTGGACGGCTGGAACTGGGAGGACATGGCGCTGCGCCCCGCCGTGGGCCTGCATGTGCGCCCGCCCTCGCTGCGCGCCAATGCGCAGCTGCTGCCGATGCTGGACGAGGCCAGGCTGGCCGACTACAAGCGCCTGGCGCGCCAGCGTCTGCAAAGCCTGGAGGAGAGCTTCGAGCAGGCCGCCGCCTATCTGAAGGCGCGCAGCGCCGAACCCGGCCTGGCGCCGGACACGCGCTGGGAGGCGATGCTGCCGGCGCTGCGCGGCGAGCTGCCGGTGTTCGTGCATGCCGACGAGGCGGCGCAGATACGCTGGGCCCTGGGCCTGGCCCAGCGCCACCATCTGAAGCTGGTGATCGTGGGCGGCTACGACGCCCCGCTGCTGGCCGACGCCCTCAAGGCGGCCGATGCCGCGGTGGTGATTGCCGGCGTGCACCGGCTGCCGCTGCGCCGCGACGATGCGGCGGACGCGCCCTTGCGCCTGGCCGCGCGCCTGCATGCGGCCGGGCTGCGCTACTGCATCGCGCGCGGCGGCGCGGAGGGCGATGCGGCCAACGAGCGCCGCCTGCCCTTCGAGGCCGCCACCGCCGTCGCCCATGGCCTGCCGCGCGCCGAAGCGCTCAAGGCCATCACGCTCTACCCCGCGCAGATCCTCGGCGCCGAGGCCTTGCTGGGCTCGCTGCAGCCGGGCCGGCTGGCCAATCTGTTCGTCGCCGATGGCGATCCGCTGGAGGCCGGCACCCGCATCGAGCGCATCTTCATCGCCGGCCGCGAGCTGGCGTTGGAAGACCGCCAGACCCGGCTGCGCGACAAATACCAGCAGCGCTACCCGGCCACGGCCCGGTAAATTTCAGGGGCACAGCGGCTTGGCCGGCGCCTCCTTGGCGCGCTCGCGCTCGGCGGCCGTGAGCGGCACGCCCTTGTCGAGCACGATGCGCCATTGGCCCGGCGCCTCCTGCCGCCACACCGAGGCAAAGCGCGACACCAGCTCGCCCTGGGGATTGCGCACCGGCCCGGTGGAATGGGCCAGCGTGCCGTCGCCCAGCACCTCGACCGAATCGGGCGCCCAGGAGAACGGCGCCTGCGCGCCCTCGTAAAAACCTTTCCAGGCCGCCAGCACCGCCGGCTTGCCGCGGTGCACCTGGCTGGAGCCGAAGAACAGCGCCTGCTCGGAGAGATGGCGCTCGAAGGCCGGCAGATCGCGCTCGGCCATGCTGCGCGCGAACGCGCATTCCGCGGCCCAGACCTGGGCGCGCAGATCCGCCGCGCCGCCGGCGGGCACCTCGCCGGCCATGGCCGATCCCCCCAGCAGGGCGAGCATCAATAGGCGGCACAATCCGATGTACTGATCGCTACGATTCACGGCAAGACCTCCGGATGGGTGTGGGGTGACAAGAACGACGTTGGGCAAGCAGGCATGAATCCGCGCATCACCGCGAGCACCGCAAGCAAGCGCGCCGCAGGCAAGACCTGGCACCGGCGGCGTTGGCTATGCAGCCTGGCCATGCTGGCCTGCGCTGCTTATAGCAAGGCCGGCAGCGCGCAGCCGGAAGCCATGCCAGCCGATGCGCCGGTGCTTCATCTGGTCACCACCGAATTCGCGCCCTATATGGGCGAGAAACTGCCCGAGCAAGGCGTGCCGGTGGCGATCGCGCGTGCCGCCCTGGCCAGCCAGGGCTGGCGCCTGCAGGTCGCGTTCCGCCCCTGGGCGCGCGCCCTCACCGAGCTGGAGGCGGGCCAGCACGACGGCGTGATCGGCGCCTGGTACCAGCCCGAGCGCGAACGCGTCATGGATTTCGCCAAGCCCATGGGCATCGACAACCAGGTCGGCTATTTCGGCCTGGCCACGCAGCGCAACGCGGCCAAGAACCAGCTGCCCGCGGACCTTGCCGGTCTGCACATCGGCACCGTGCAGGGCTATGCCAACCCCAAGGCCTTCGAGCAGGCGGTGCAACTGGGTGCGAAGGCCGACCCGGCGCGCGATGACCTCACCAATCTGCGCAAGCTGCTGGCCGGCCGGGTAGATCTGGTGCTGATCGACAAGGGCGTGGCGCGCTACCTCATCAATACCGAGTTGAAAGGCGCGGCCGCGCAATTCGTCTGGATGGAGCCGGCCCTGGAGCGCATGCCCCTGCATTTCGCAATGGCCAAGTCACGCCCCCAGCACCAGGCCCTGCGCGAGCTGATGGATCGGGGCCAGGAGGTGATCGCCCGCAATGGCGAGTTGGAGCGCATCCGCCTGCGCTGGAAGGACTGGCTCTAGCAGACCGCCGCATTCACGGCGGCGGCGGCGCGATCTGCTCGGCGTAGTCGTAGAGCGCGCCGAGGATGGCCTCGCTGCGCTCGTCCTCGGCGCTCTCGCCCAGCGCGTCGATGCGCTCGAAGAACTGCGCCAGCGTCTGCGCGCCGCCCGCACCGGCATGCAGGCGCGCGGCGCAATGCGCCTGCCACTGCGCCTGCTCGGCATCGCTGAGCGACGCGGGAAAGTTGCGGGCGCGGTAGCGGAACAGCAGCTCGGCCAGGCGCGCGTCCTGGAACGCCGCCTTGCCCTGCGCCACGCGCTCGGCCAGGGCCGCGGCATCGAGGCCGCGCAGGCGATTCAGCAGGCGCCGGTCGTCGGGGCTCAGAAAACCGCCATAGAGATCCTCGTCCACGTCCACCGGCCCGGCCGCCGCGGGGCGCTGGAACACCTCGCCCCAGAGCCCGGCCAGCAGCTGGCCCTCGCGCGCCAGCAGCTCGGCATGCCGCAGGCCCTGCGCCAGGTCCAGCCCCCAGCGCTCGGCCATGGCGGAGCTGAGCGTCTTCAGATTGCCGATCACGATGGGCGATTTGTTGACGTGGATGGTCTTGATGGGCAAGCGCGTCACGCCCTCCTCCAGCGCCTCCTGCTTGACGAACATGCGTGCGCGGATCGCCTCGGCGTTGAGCGTCAGCAGCTCGGCCGGATCGCTGGCCAGGTCCCAGACGATCAGCTCGTTCTTGTTGCTCGGGTGCGGCGCCAGCGGCCACACCAGGGCCATGCAGCCGCGCTCCACGCCATACATGCCGGAGATGTGCAGGAAGGGGCGGCCCACGCCGATCTCGGCCCACACCGCCTCCTTCTTGCGCAGCCTGAGGCAGAACTCGAACAGCTTGGGCTGGGCACTCCTGAGCAGGCGCGCCAGCGCGATGGTGGCGCGCACGTCCGAGAGCGCGTCGTGCGCCGCCTCGTGGGCGAGGCCATTGGCGGCGCTGAGATGCTCCAGCTTGAAGGAGGGGCGGCCGTCCTCGTGCCTGGGCCATTCAATGCCCTCGGGGCGCAGCGCGTAGGCGCAGCGCACCACGTCCAGCAGATCCCAGCGGCCGCAGTCGTTCTGCCACTCGCGCGCATAGGGGTCCATCAGGTTGCGCCAGAACAGATGGCGCGTCACCTCGTCGTCAAAGCGTATGGTGTTGTAGCCCAGGCCCACGGTGCCAGGTCTTGCCAGCTCGGCCTCGATGGCGGCGGCGAACTCATGCTCGGCCAGGCCCTGTTCGAGGCAGGTCTGCGGCAGGATGCCGGTGAGCAGGCAGGCCTCGGGCTCGGGCAGGTAGTCGGGCGCGGGCCGGCAGTACACCATCAGGGGCGCGCCGATCTCATTGAGTTCGGCGTCGGTGCGGATGCCGGCGAACTGCGAGGGGCGGTCGCGGCGCGGCACGCGACCGAAGGTTTCGTAATCGTGCCAGTAGAAGGTCAGGGCTTGCATGGCCGGCACGATAACCGATCGCTGCCCCGCCGCTTCAGCAGGCCTTCACCGAAGGGTCGCGATAATCACCTGTCCCCGCTTGTCTGACCCGCCTTGATGCGCACACGCTTCAGCCACTCCTTCGCGTCCCAGTCCGGCCTGGCCTGGCAACGCCTGCTCATCATCCTGGCCGCCACGGCCGCGCTGCTGGTGCTGCTGCTGGCGATGGCCGCGGCCCTGGTCTACCCCAACCTGCCCTCGATCGACAACCTCACCGACTACCAGCCGCGCCAGCCCCTGCGCGTCTACACCGCGGATGGCCAGCTGATGGGCGAGTTCGGCGCCGAGCGCCGCCACTACCTGCCGCTCAAGGACATTCCCAAGCGCATGCAGGACGCCCTGCTGGCGATCGAGGACACCGGCTTCTACGAGCATGGCGGGCTCTACTACCCGGGCATCGCGCGTGCCGCACTGGCGAATCTGTTCAGCTCGCGCAGCCAGGGCGCCTCCACCATCACGCAGCAGCTGGCGCGCGATCTCTACCTCACCAAGAAGAAGCTCTACACGCGCAAGTTCGTCGAGATGATGCTGGCGCTGAAGATCGAGAGCCAGCTGAGCAAGCAGCAGATCCTCGAGGTCTATATGAACCAGATCTATCTGGGTCAGCGGGCCTACGGCTTCGAAGCGGCGGCGGCGGCCTACTTCGGCAAGAGCCTGAAGGAGCTGAGCATTGCCGAGACCGCGATGCTGGCCGGCCTGCCGCAGAACCCCTATTACGCCAACCCGATCAGCAACTTCCAGCGCGCCACGCGGCGCCAGCTGATCGTGCTGGAGCGCATGCACGACACCGGCCTGATCAGCCCCGAGGACTATGCCGCCGCCAAGGCCGAGAAGCTGCATATCCGCTCGGCCCAGGACCCGCGCCTGCATGCCGAGTACGCGGCCGAGATGGCGCGCGCCGTGGTGCATGCGCAGTACGGCGACGAGGCCTACAGCCGCGGCCTGAAGGTCTACACCACCCTGGTGGCCGAGCAGCAGCAGGCCGCCTACAAGGCGCTGCGCAAGACCCTGATGGAATACGAGCGCCGCAAGCCCTACCGCGGCCCCGAGGGCCATGTGGACCTGCCCGGCGATGCCGCCGAGCAGGACGCTGCCATCACCCAGGCGCTCGCCGAGCACCCCGACCAGGACGAGTTGCGCGCCGCGGTGGTGACCCAGGCCTCGCCCGCCAAGGTGCTGGCCAGCCTGCAGAGCGGCGAGGATCTGGTGATCACGGGCGAAGGCCTGCGCTCGGTGCAGGCCGCGCTGTCCGACAAGGCCAGGAGCGAGCTGCGCATCCGCAGCGGCAGCATCATCCGCGTGCTGCGCGGCGCGCCCAGCAAGGCCGAGCCGCAAGGCGCCTGGCTGATCACCCAGGCGCCCGAGGCCGAGGGCGCGCTAGTGGCGCTGGAGCCCGGCAGCGGGCGCGTGCACGCGCTGGTGGGCGGCTTCGATTTCGCGCGCAACCAGTTCAACCATGTCACCCAGGCCTGGCGCCAGCCGGGCTCGAGCTTCAAGCCCATCGTCTATTCGTCGGCGCTGGAGCTGGGGGTCTCGCCCGCCACCCTGGTGAACGACGCGCCCTTCGTGGCCGGCGACTGGGAGCCCAAGAACTACGACGGCACTTTCGACGGCCCGATGACGGTGCGCCAGGCGTTGGCGCGTTCCAAGAACATGGTGACGATCCGAGTGCTGGAACAGCTGGGCCCGCAGCGCGCCAAGGCCTGGGCCGGCCGTTTCGGCCTGGACCAGGACAAGCAGCCCGACAACCTCACGCTGGCGCTGGGCTCGGGCTCGGTGACGCCGCTGCAGATGGCCAGCGCCTACGCGGTGTTTGCCAACGGCGGCCATGCGCTCAAGCCCCTCATCATCACGCGCATCACCGATGCCAAGGGAGTGCCGCTGTTCGAGGCCGAGGCCCCCGCCATCAGCGAGGACAACCGCGCCATTCCCGAGCGCAACGCCTTCGTGATGAGCAGCCTCTTGCAGGAGGTGGCGCGCAGCGGCACCGCGGCGCGCGCCCAGGCCAGCCTGCGCCGGCCCGACATCTATGGCAAGACCGGCACCACCAACGATGCGGTGGACGCCTGGTTTGCCGGCTACCAACCGAGCCTGGCGGCGGTGGTGTGGATCGGCTATGACAACCCGCGCAGCCTGGGCGACCGCGAGACCGGTGGCGGCATGGCCCTGCCGGCCTGGATCGATTTCATGAGCGTGGCGCTCAAGGGCGTGCCGGTGGCCGAGATCGCGCCGCCCACCGAGGGCCTGGTGCGACCCGAGGGTGGCGACTGGAGCTTCGAGGAGTTTGCCGGCGAGGCCGGCATCCGCTTCATCGGCCTGGATGCGGCGGCCAGTTCGCCGCCGGCCTCGGCCCCTGGGATCTAGCTATCGCTTCCTGACGATCACGCTGCCGACCGAATAGCCGGCGCCGAAGGAGCAGATCACGCCCAGATCGCCCGGGGCCAGGTCGGCACGGTGACGGTGGAAGGCGATGATGGAGCCGGCCGAGGCGGTGTTGGCGAACTCGTCCAGGATCAGCGGCGCCACGTCGGAGCCGGCTTCACCGCCGACCAGGCGCTTGATGACCAGTTGGTTCATGCCCAGATTGGCCTGGTGCAGCCAGAACCGGCGCACGTCGGTGGGGGCCTTGTCCAGCGCCTTCAGATGGCCCTCGATATGGGCGGCGGCGATCGGCACCACTTCCTTGAAGACCTTGCGGCCCTCCTGGCGGAAGGTCTTGTCGCGTGCTAGCGGGTCGCTGTCCTCGCTGCGGTTCATGAAACCGAAGTTGTTGCGGATGTTGTTGGAGAACTGCGTGGCCAGCTTGGTGCCCAGCACCTCCCATTGCTCGGCGGCGGTGGCGGTGTCGGCACGCTCGACCACGATGGCGGTGCAGACATCGCCGAAGATGAAGTGGCAGTCGCGGTCCTTCCACTCCAGGTGGGCCGAGGTGATCTCGGGGTTCACCACCAGCACGCATTTGCTGGCGCCCGAACGCACCGCGTTATAGGCCTGCTCGAGCGCGAAGGTGGCCGAGGAGCAGGCCACGTTCATGTCGAAGCCGTAGCCGCCGGCGCCCAGGGCCTGCTGGATCTCCACCGCCATGGCCGGGTAGGCGCGCTGCATATTGGCGGCGGCGCAGAAGATCGCGTCCACCTCGCTGGCCTGCTTGCCGGCCGCGGCCAGCGCGTCGCGGGCCGCCACCACGGCGATCTCGGCCATCAGCGAGAGCTGATCGTCGGCGCGCTCGGCAAAGCGCGGGTACATGCGGGTGGGGTCGAGCACACCCTCTTTCTCGATCACATAGCGCTGCTTGATGCCGGAGGCCTTTTCAATGAACTCGACGCTGGAATGCGTCAGCGCCTCATGCGTGCCGGCCGCAATGGCCTCGGCATGTTGGGCGTTCTGCAGGTCCACGTACTGGTTGAAGGCTTGCACCAGCTCGGCGTTGCTGATGGTGTGCGGCGGCGTGTAGATGCCGGTGCCGCTGATGACGACTGCATGCATATGAATCTCGGATTCTGGTGCCCACCAGGCGGGCGGGCGGTGCCGGAAGTGTAGCGACCGCTATGCAGGCACCGCTTAAGGGTGTTCAGCATGGCGGTGGAATCTGCGTAGAATCGGGCACCGGGCCCAAATATTGGCGCCCGGTTTTTTGTGCCTGCACCGTCCCTTGCCTCGGACGGCTTCGCGGGCCGGCCGGGCTCCAAGTCAAGCGCTCGCAGCCCAGGGCATGCACTGCACGAACGCATCCCGACCTTGCGAACTTGGACTTCCGTCATGGAAATTTTTGACTACGACAACATCCTGTTGCTGCCGCGCAAATGCCGCGTGGAAAGCCGCGCCGAATGCGACACCTCGATCGAATTCGGCCCGCGCCGCTTCAAGCTGCCGGTGGTGCCGGCCAATATGAAGACGGTGGTGGATGAAAGCATCACCGAATACCTGGCCGCCAATGGCTACTTCTACGTGATGCACCGCTTCGATCTCGACAACGTGGCCTACGCGCGCAGCATGCGCGACAAGGGCCTGTTCGTCTCGATCAGCTCGGGCGTCAAGCCGGCCGACTACGCGGTGATCGATGCCCTGGCCGCCGATGGTGTGGGCGCCGACTACATCACCATCGACATCGCCCACGGCCATGCCGACAGCGTGCAGCGCATGATCGCGCACATCAAGCAGAAGCTGCCCAAGGCCTTCGTGATCGCCGGCAATGTGGGCACGCCCGAGGGCGTGATCGACCTGGAGAACTGGGGCGCCGACGCCACCAAGGTGGGCATCGGCCCGGGCAAGGTCTGCATCACGCGCTTGAAGACCGGCTTCGGCACCGGCGGCTGGCAGCTCTCGGCGCTGAAATGGTGTGCGCGCGTGGCCACCAAGCCCATCATTGCCGACGGCGGTATCCGCCACCATGGCGACATCGCCAAGAGTGTGCGCTTCGGCGCCGCCATGGTGATGGTGGGCTCGCTGTTCGCCGGCCATGAGGAGTCGCCCGGCGCCACCGTCGAGGTGGACGGCAAACTCTTCAAGGAGTACTACGGTTCGGCCTCGGACTTCAACAAGGGCGAGTACAAGCATGTCGAGGGCAAGCGCATCCTCGAGCCGGTGAAGGGCAAGCTGGCCGACACCTTGCGCGAGATGCAGGAGGACGTGCAGAGCTCGGTCTCCTACTCAGGCGGCAAGCAGCTCGCCGATCTGCGCAAGGTGAACTACGTGATCCTCGGGGGTGAAAACGCCGGGGAGCATCTGTTCATGTAGGACAATCGGGGCATCCCCCGTCTCCACGCCAGGGGCGGCTCCCGGACCGGGAGTTCGCCCCTTTGCCTTTGTATTGAAGTGAACCTTGCCATGACCGAACTCGCCAAGTCCTTCGAACCCGCCGCCCTGGAAGCCCATTGGGGCCCCCTGTGGGAGTCCAAGGGTCTGTACAAGCCCAGCCTGGACAAGGCGCGCGAGTCTTTCTGCATCCAGCTGCCTCCGCCCAATGTGACCGGCACCCTGCACATGGGCCATGCCTTCAACCAGACCATCATGGACTCGTTGACGCGCTACCACCGCATGCGGGGCCACAACACCCTGTGGGTGCCGGGCACCGACCATGCCGGCATCGCCACCCAGATCGTGGTGGAGCGCCAGCTGCAGGAGCGCGGCGTAGAAGGTGAGAAAACCCGCCACGACCTGGGCCGCAAGAACTTCGTCGCGCGCGTCTGGGAGTGGAAGCAGGAGTCCGGCAACACCATCACGCGCCAGATGCGCCGCATGGGCGACTCGGTCTCCTGGGAGCACGAGTACTTCACCATGGACGAGAAGCTCTCCAAGGTGGTGACGGAGACCTTTGTGCAGCTGTTCGACGACGGCCTGATCTACCGCGGCAAGCGCCTGGTGAGCTGGGACCCGGTGCTGAAGTCAGCCGTCTCCGATCTGGAGGTCAGCAGCGAGGAGGAGGACGGTTTCCTCTGGCATATCCGCTACCCGATGGCCGATGGCGCGGGCGAGATCGTGGTGGCCACCACCCGCCCCGAGACCATGCTGGGCGACGTGGCGGTGATGGTGCACCCCGAGGACGAGCGCTACCAGGCGCTGATCGGCAAGCGGGTGACGCTGCCGCTCACCGGGCGCGAGATCCCGGTGATTGCCGACGACTATGTGGACCGCGAATTCGGCACCGGCGTGGTCAAGGTCACGCCCGCCCACGACACCAACGACTACGCGGTGGGCCAGCGCCATGGCCTGCCGATGATCTGCGTGCTGACGCTGGACGCCACCATCAACGACAACGCGCCCGAGGCCTACCGCGGCCTGGACCGCTTTGTCGCGCGCAAGAAGGTCGTCGCCGATCTGGAGGCCCTGGGCCTGCTGGTCGAGGTGAAGAAGCACAAGCTGATGGTGCCGCGCTGCGAGCGCACCGGCCAGGTGATCGAACCGATGCTGACCGACCAGTGGTTCATGGCCGTCAGCAAGCCGGGCAAGGATGGCAAGAGCATCGCCCAGCGCGCCACCGAGGTGGTGGCCGACGGCTCGGTGAAGTTCTACCCCGAGCAATGGGTCAACACCTACAACCACTGGATGAACAACATCCAGGACTGGTGCATCTCGCGCCAGCTCTGGTGGGGCCACCAGATCCCGGCCTGGTACGGCACCGGTGGCGAGCTGTTCGTGGCACGCAGCGAGGAGGAGGCGCGCGCCAAGGCCGCCGCCGCCGGCTATAGCGGCGCACTGACGCGCGACGAGGATGTGCTGGACACCTGGTACTCCTCGGCCATGGTGCCCTTCTCCACGCTGGGCTGGCCCGAGCAGACGCTGGAACAGGATCTCTTCCTGCCCTCCTCGGTGCTGGTGACCGGCTACGACATCATCTTCTTCTGGGTCGCCCGGATGATCATGATGACCACGCACTTCACCGGCAAGGTGCCGTTCAAGCATGTCTACATCCATGGCCTGGTGCGCGACTCGCAGGGCCAGAAGATGAGCAAGAGCGAGGGCAATGTGCTGGACCCGGTGGACCTGATCGACGGCATCGAGCTCGGCCCCCTGCTGGACAAGCGCACCACCGGCCTGCGCCGCCCCGAGACGGCGCCCAAGGTGCGCAAGGCCACCGAGAAGGAGTTCCCCGAGGGCATTCCCGGCTTCGGTGCCGATGCGCTGCGCTTCACCTTCGCCTCGCTGGCGTCCTTGGGTCGCAACATCAACTTCGACAGCAAGCGCTGCGAGGGCTATCGCAACTTCTGCAACAAGCTCTGGAACGCCACCAAGTTCGTGCTGATGAACACCGAGGGCCAGGATTGCGGCCTCGCGCATGAGCAGGGCCAATGCCCGCCCGGCTATATGAGCTTCAGCCAGGCCGACCGCTGGATCGCCAGCGAGCTGCAGCGCGTCGAGCAGGCGGTGGCCCAGGGCTTTGCCGACTACCGCCTGGACAACGTCGCCAACGCGATCTACTCCTTTGTGTGGGACGAGTACTGCGACTGGTACCTGGAAATCGCCAAGGTGCAGATCCAGAGCGGCGACGAAGCGCAGCAGCGCGCCACCCGCCGCACCCTGGTGCGCACGCTGGAAACCATGCTGCGCCTGCTGCACCCGATCGCGCCCTTCATCACCGAGGAGCTGTGGCAGACGGTGGCTCCGCTGGCCGGACGCAAGAATACCGACTACATCGTCAACGCGCCCTACCCGCTGGCACAGCCCGAGCGCATCGACGCAAAGGCCGAGGCCTGGGTGGCCAATCTGAAGGCGCTGGTGGGCACCTGCCGCAGCCTGCGCAGCGAGATGGCGCTGAGCCCCTCGGAGCGCGTGCCGCTCCTGGTGGGCGGCGACACCGGCTTCATCGCCGAAGCGGCGCTGCTGCTGAAGGCGCTGGCCAAGCTCGCCGATGTGCAGCTGATCGCCGACGAGGCCGAGTTCGCCAAGGCCAGCGCCAGCTCGCCGGTGCTGGTGCATGGCGAGGCACGCCTGGCGCTCAAGGTGGAGATCGACGTGGCGGCCGAGCAGGCCCGCCTGGCCAAGGAAATCGCGCGTCTGCAGGGTGAGATCAGCAAGGCCCAAGGCAAGCTGACCAACGAGAGCTTCGTGGCGCGCGCGCCCGCCGCCGTGGTGGAGCAGGAGCGTCAGCGCGTGGCCGAGTTCAGCGCCACCGTTGCTCGGCTACAGGATCAGGCAGCGCGGCTGGCGTAGTCGAACGGAATTCCGCCGCGGGTTCGGGCGGAATCATCAGCAGCTCGTCGATGCGCCGCGCAATGCCCCAGGCGGCGCGCGTGCGCGACTCGCGCGTGGTGCTGGCCACGCGCGGCGTCACCTGCAGGCCCGGCGCGCCGTAGAGCGGCCGCCCCGGCTCCATCAGGCCGGGCTCGACGCTGTCGAACCAGGCGGCCAGCACGCGGCCGCTGTGCAGGGCCTCGGCCAGCGCCTGCTCGTCGAACAGGGCCGAATGGCCCAGGCTCACCAGCACCTGCGAGGGCCTGGCGAAGCCCAGCACGCGCTCGCCGATGAGGCCGCGGTAGCGCTGGAAATAGGCCAGCTGCACGCTCACGCCGTCGGACTGTTCCATCAGGTCCTTCAGCGGCAGGGGCTCGATGCCCCATTGCGCCCACAGCGGGTCGTTTTGGTGCAGGCTGGGGTCATAGCCCAGCACGCGCGTGCCAAACACCGGCAGGATCTGCGCCAGCATGCGCGAGGCCGGCGTCATGCCGATCAGACCGATGGTGGCGCAGCCCAGCTCGCGCCCCACCCACATGCCGTCGGTGGACTGCACCGGCACACGCCGCAGCAGCGCAAGCAAGGCGCCGATCACGAATTCGGCCTCGGCCGCCGCGGTGGCGGTGAGGCTGCGCACCACCTCCACGCGCGCCGCCCGGCAGGCCTCGAGATCGATGTTTTCGGCCCCGGCGCTCATGCGCCCGACCACGCGCAACTTGGGCGCCATGCGTATCAGGCTGGCGTCCAGCGCCACCGAGGGGGGCAAGACCAGACCCTGGGCCTGGTGCAGCAGCCCCTTCAAGGCCTGCGGCTCCAGCGCGAGCTCGGGGGCGTAATGCACCGGATGCCGCTCGGACAACCATTGCATCACTTCCAGCTCGAGTGGCTCCAGGATCAGCAGGCTCATGCGCTATTTAGGGGGTTCGGGATCCGCGGCACGGCTATGCGGCAATGCCACAATGCGCGCCAACGCAAACCGGAGAGTGTACGGATATGAAAGTCACGAAAGCGATCTTCCCTGTTGCAGGTCTTGGCACGCGCTTCCTGCCGGCCACCAAGGCCCAGCCCAAGGAAATGCTGCCCGTGGTGGACAAGCCCCTCATTCAGTACGCGGTGGAAGAAGCCTATGCCGCCGGCGTACGCGAAATGATTTTTGTGACGGGCCGCCACAAGCGCCCCATCGAAGATCACTTTGACATGACTTTCGAGCTCGAGATAGCCCTTGAACAGGCGGGTAAGAAGGAGCTGCTCGAGGTGGTGCGCAGCGTCAAGCCCGACGACATGGAGTGCATCTATGTGCGCCAGGCCCAGGCGCTGGGCTTGGGCCATGCGGTCTTGTGCGGTCAGCGACTCGTCGGCAACGAGCCCTTCGCCGTGCTGCTGGCCGACGACCTGATGGTGGGAGAGCCTCCCGTGCTCAAGCAGATGGTGGAACAGTACGCCGAATGGCGCGCCTCCATCCTGGCGGTGCAGGAGGTGCCGGCCGAGCACACGCGCCGCTATGGCATCGTGGCCGGCACGCCGGTGAACGACAAGCTGATGGACGTGAGCCGCATCGTCGAGAAGCCCGCGCCCGAGGTGGCGCCCTCACGCTTGGGCGTGGCCGGCCGCTACATCCTCACGCCCGGGGTGTTCCACGAGATCGCCAGCCAGCCGCGCGGCGTGGGCGGCGAGATCCAGCTCACCGACGGCATCGCCGGCCTGCTGCGCCGCGAGAAGGTGTTCGCCTACCGCTATGACGGCAAGCGCTACGACTGCGGCAGCAAGGAAGGCTTCCTGCAGGCCAATGTGGAACTGGCGCTTGCCCACCCCGACCTGGGTCCCGGCTTCCGCGCCTATCTGAAGAGCCTCGATATCTGAGGGTTGTGAGGGTTTGGCGCCGCTCTAGCGGCGCCGCAGCACGTGCACGAACTCGTCGGCCTGGCTGCTCTGCTCGACCAGCTCGTTGCCGGTCTGGCGCGCAAAGGCCTGGAAGTCGCGCGTCGAGCCCGGGTCGGTGGAGAACACCTTCAGCAACTGACCGCTCTCCATCTCCGCCAGGGCCTTCTTGGCCTTGAGTATGGGCAGCGGGCAGTTCAGGCCGCGCGTGTCCAGTTCCTTGTGTACGTCCATGTCTCGTCCTCGGGTTGCAAGGGATTCTAGGCCGGCCCCGGCTCGAACCACTGGGGTTCGATGCCGCGCGAGCGCAACCATTGCGCCAGCGCCTGGCCGGTGCCGGCGGGCCAGCATTTGAGCTTCTGCGGTGCCAGCAGCTTGGCTTCGGCCAGCTCGGGCGACAGGCGGATCTCGCCACGCGCCGCCACATGGTAGGCAATGATCACCTGGTTCATGGGCTGGAAGTCGTAGACGCCGATCAGGTCCAGCGACTCGACCTGCAGCGCGGTCTCCTCCATCACCTCGCGCCTGAGCCCCTGCTCGGGTGATTCGCCCGCCTCCATGAAGCCGGTGATGAGGCCGAAGAGGCGCCCCGGCCAGGCCGCGTTGCGCGCCAGCAAGACCTGACCCTCGCGGTCCACGCATTCCACCACCGCGGCCAGCACCGGGGTCGGGTTGTTCCAATGCGTGAAGTCGCAGCTGCTGCAGCGCAGCCTCGATTTGGGCCCACCGTCTTCCAGCTCGGTGCGCCAGCGCAGCTCGCTCGCGCAGAGCGGGCAGAAGCGGTAGGCGGGCAGTTGGCTCACCGCGCGGCTCAGGCAGGGAACACGCCGGTGGAGAGGTAGCGATCGCCGCGATCGCAGACGATGAAGACGATGGTGGCGTTCTCCAGCGTGCGCGCCAGCTGCAGCGCCACCCAGCAGGCGCCCGCGGCCGAGATGCCGGCAAACAGGCCCTCCTCGCGCGCCAGCCGGCGCGCCATCTCCTCGGCGTCGGACTGGCTCACCAGCACCAGCTCGTCCACCGTCTCGGGCTTGTAGATGCGCGGCATATAGGCCTCGGGCCATTTGCGAATGCCCGGGATGCGCGAGCCCTCGGCCGGCTGGGCGCCGACGATGCGGATTCCGGCGTTCTGCTCCTTCAGAAAGCGCGAGGTGCCGGTGATGGTGCCGGTGGTGCCCATGGCGCTGACGAAGTGGGTGATCTCGCCGCCGGTGTCGCGCCAGATCTCGGGGCCGGTGGTCTCGTAATGGATGCGCGGGTTGTCCTCGTTGCCGAACTGGTCCAGCACGCGGCCCTTGCCGTCGCGCTGCATCTGCTCGGCCAGGTCGCGGGCATATTCCATGCCGCCCGAGCGCGGCGTGAGGATCAGCTCGGCGCCGAAGGCCTTCATGGTCTGGGCGCGCTCGATCGAGAGGTCCTCGGGCATGATCAGCAGCATGCGGTAGCCGCGCATCGCCGCGGCCATCGCCAGCGCGATGCCGGTGTTGCCGGAGGTGGCCTCGATCAGGGTGTCGCCCGGCTTGATCTCGCCCCGCTCCTCGGCGCGCCGGATCATGCTGATGGCGGGGCGGTCCTTCACCGAACCGGCCGGGTTGTTGCCCTCCAGCTTGGCCAGCAGCACGTTGCCGCGGGAGGCAAGATCTGACCCCAGCACGCGCTGCAAGCGCACCAGGGGAGTGTTGCCGATGACGTCTTCAAGGCTGGGGTAGGTCTTTTCGCTCATGGGCGGATTGTCTCAGCCGGCGCCAAAGTTTGCATGGCATAATCCGCGGCTCACGCAGCGATGCATGGTTTCTGGCCCGGGTGGCGAAATCGGTAGACGCAGGGGACTCAAAATCCCCCGCCGCAAGGTGTGCCGGTTCGAGTCCGGCCCCGGGCACCACCAGAAACACATGATGCATACGTTCTTGCCGGGGTATCTCCTGCCCCTACACTCTGGCCCTCAGCGCGGTTGCCACCGCGCCAGAGCACCACAACAGAGTCGAGCTTCATGTCCCCTATCCCATCGGTTACCAAGGCCTTCATGCTGGCTTGTGTGGGCCTGTTCTGCCTGTTCACGCTGCTGCCGCCGCAGTTCGAGGTCTACTTCGCGCTATGGCCCCTGAGCACGGGCCTGTTCATGCCCTGGCAGCCACTCAGTTATGCCTTCCTGCATGGTGATGTCTGGCACCTGTTCTTCAACATGCTGGGCCTGTGGATGTTCGGCTCGGAGCTGGAGCGCGTCTGGGGCAGCAAGCGCTATGCGCACCTGCTGATCGCCAGCACGCTCACCGCTGCCGCGGCCCAGCTCATCTTCACCCTGCTGATCGGCTCGCGCTCGCCCACCGTGGGTGCGTCGGGTGCGTTGTTCGGCCTGCTGCTGTCCTTCGGCATGATCTTCCCGGACCGCATCATCATGCCGCTGTTCCCGCCCATCCCGATGAAGGCCAAGTACTTCGTCGCGCTGTTCGGCGGGCTGGAACTCTTCCTCGGCCTGATGGGCAGCAGCGGCATCGCCCACTTCGCCCACCTGGGCGGCATGCTGGGCGCCTGGCTGATGATGAACTACTGGCGCGGCGCGCGCCGCCGCTGATCAGGCGCCGGCCAGCAGGCCGGTATTGACCTCGGGGTGGCGCAGCCGCAGGCGCAGCTCGCGCTTGAGCCGCCCGTTGTCGAGGCGGCGCGATTCGCCCATGAAACTCAGCTGCATGGGCGACATCTGCTCCCGCGCCTGCTCGCGGCTGATGCGCGGCGGCCGCGGCAGGCCGCACAGCTCGGCCGCCAGGTCGAAGTAGTCGCCCATCAGCAGTTCGCTGTCGTCGCAGGCATGCACGATGCGCTGCGGCTTGCCGCGCGCCAGCGCCGCCAGGCAGGCGCGCGCCAGGTCGTCGGCATGGATGTGGTTGGTGTAGACATCGTCCTCACGCCGCAGCACCGGTGCGCCCTTGGCCAGGCGTTCGCGCGGATGGCCGCCCTCGCGATCCCAGGCGTAGATGCCGGGCACGCGCAGGATGCTCACGCGCACACCCAGGCTGGCGCCGAACCAGCGCAGCCGCTGCTCGGCATCGACGCGGCGCCGCGCGCGGTCGGTGGCGGGCCTGGGGCTGCGGGTCTCGTCGAAGCGCGCGCCCGCGCAATCGCCGTACACGCCGGTGGTGCTGGCATAGACCAGGCGCGTGGTGCGCGGCGAGCGCGCCAGCGCGCGCAGCAGATTGAGGGTGCGCCGGTCCTCCGCGCCCTGGGCGGCGGGTGGCGCCAGGTGCAGCACCCAGTCGGCCAGGCCGGCCAGGCGCGCCAGGCTGGCGGGGTCGTCCAGATTGCCCAGCAGGGGCAAGGCGCCGGCCGCGCGCAGCGCCTGGGCGCGTGCCGGGCTGGAGCTCAGCGCCAGCACGGGCAGGCGCCCGTGCAGCTCGCGCAGCACGCGCAGGCCGACGTCGCCGCAGCCGACGATGAGGAGGCGGGGCCGGCGCGCGTGCAAAGTGGGCATGGGTGATCGTCAGGCAAAATGGCGCCTGAGTTTATCGGTCGCCACGGCCCGCGATGCACCTCGCGGGCCGAGTTTTTATTGAGCCCAGCCATCCACACCATGAATTTCCAGGTCACCGTGCAGCCCAGCGGCCGCGAGTTTTCGGTCGAACGCGATGAAACCCTGCTCGGCGCGGCCATCCGCCAGGGCGTGGGCCTGCCCTATGGCTGCAAGGACGGCGCCTGCGGCTCCTGCAAGAGCCGCTTGCTGGAGGGCAGGGTGATCCACGGCGCGCACCAGGCCAAGACCCTCACCGAGGCCGAGGAGGCCGCCGGCTTCGTGCTGACCTGCTGTGCCACGCCGCAGACCGATTGCGTGCTGGAAGCGCGCACCGTGCCGGGCGCGGGCGAGTTCGCGGTGCTCAAGCTGCCCAGCCGCGTCATCAGCATCGCCAAGCCCGCGCCCGACGTGGCGCTGCTGCGCCTGCAACTGCCGGCCAACCAGAACTTCCAGTTCCACGCCGGCCAGTATGTGGAATTCATCCTGCGCGATGGCGCACGCCGCAGCTATTCGATGGCCAACGCGCCCAGCAACCTGGGCACGCCGCCGGCGATCGAGCTGCATGTGCGCCACATGCCGGGCGGCAAGTTCACCGACCATGTGTTCGGCGCGATGAAGGAAAAAGACATCCTGCGCATGGAAGGGCCGTTCGGCAGCTTCTTCCTGCGCGAGGACAGCGACAAGCCCATCGTGCTGCTGGCCAGCGGCACCGGCTTCGCACCCATCAAGGCCATCATCGAGCGACTGCAGCATCTGGGGCAGAGTGCCGGATTCAGCCGCCCCACCACCCTCTACTGGGGCTGCCGCAGCAAGGCCGACCTCTATCTGCACGACTGGGCCCTGCAGGCCGCCGCCAGCATGCCGCAGCTCCGCTATGTGCCAGTGCTTTCCGAGCCCAGGCCCGAGGACGGCTGGAGTGGCCGCACCGGCTTCGTGCACCAGGCCGTGCTGGCCGACCTGCCCGACCTCAGCGGCCACCAGGTCTATGCCTGCGGCGCGCCCATCATGGTGGAGTCGGCCCAGGCGGACTTCGTCGCCAAGGCCGGCCTGCCCGCCGAGGAGTTCTACGCCGACGCCTTCACCTCCGAGCTGGACAAGCAAGGCAAGGCCTGACCCCGGCCGCC
Source organism: Paucibacter sediminis (assembly GCF_030254645.1). Classification (NCBI taxonomy): domain Bacteria; kingdom Pseudomonadati; phylum Pseudomonadota; class Betaproteobacteria; order Burkholderiales; family Sphaerotilaceae; genus Roseateles; species Paucibacter sediminis. Next base: position 3,926,847 of record NZ_CP116346.1, on the reverse strand, counting down.
CCTCTCAACCAGGAACCGCCGCCATGCAGCATTTCAGCCCGCCCTATTCCAGCGCCGCCCAGTTCGAGCAGCAGTTGCGCGAGCAGGGTTCGGCCGTGATGGCACCCGAAAGCCTGCGCCACTGGCTGGGCTGCGAGGAGGCCGAGCTGGCCGCGCTGGCGCCGTTCTGGAACGATCTGCCGCCCGACCTGTACCTGCGCGACGGCGGGCGCTACCGCTTCCGCCGCCACGGCAGCTTTGTGCTGGACAGCCGCGCTGCCGAGCCGGTGCAGCAGGTGCCGCACCGCGCCCACTGGCAGCCGCTGGACTACAACGCCCTGCACGGCGGGCTCGAGCGCTGGTTCGAGCCGATGGCGCAGGCCGCCACCGCCCTGCCCATCTGGCCCAAGCTGCTGCTGGCCCTGGCCGCCGCGGCCGACCGCCTGCGCGGCGCGCAGCCCTGGTATGCCGAGGCGCACCAGTTCCGCATCGACACCACCGACGGCATCGGCCGGCCCACGCCCGAGGGCGCGCACCGCGATGGCGTGGACCTGGTGGCGGTGTTCCTGGTGGGCCGCGCTAGCATCAAGGGCGGTGAATCGCGCGTGTTCGAGGCCAGCGGCCCGCGCGGCCAGCGTTTCACCATGAGCGAGCCCTGGACCCTGCTGCTGCTGGACGACGAGCGCGTGATCCATGAGACCACGCCGATCCAGCCAGTGGCCGAGCATGGCTATCGCGACACCCTGGTGGTGACGCTCAGGCGCGGCGGCTTTCAAGATCCCTGATGGATCCCTGATGCGTGGCAGGCATCACGCCATGCCAGATGCGCTGAGCCGGCCGTGGCACAAGGCGCGGCGCAGGCCGTAAACTGCGAGCCTCGGGCCACAAGCCCGCACGCAGGCACCCGCCAAGCCGGGTGCTTTTTTTCGGCATCACAAGTGCAAACGCCATGAACGCTCCTTTCGACCGCTCGTCCGATCTCGCCCGCGCCCTCAGCGAGGCAGCCCCCTCCTCCCTTCCCAGCTCGCTGTTCGGCCTGCCCGATCAAGCCCCGCACGAACGTGTGCTGCTGGCCGCCGATGAGCAGACCGGTCTGAAGGCCATCCTGGCCGTGCACAGCACCGCCCGCGGCCCCGCTTTCGGCGGCTGCCGCTTCTGGAGCTATGACAACGAACTCGCCGCGCTGAACGACGCGCTGCGCCTCTCGCAAGGCATGAGCCTGAAGAACGCCCTGGCCGATCTGCCCTTCGGCGGCGGCAAGGCCGTGATCATCAAGCCGGCCGGCCAGTTCGACCGCGCCGCCCTGTTCGCCGCCTTCGGCCGTGCCGTGCAGTCGCTGGACGGCGCCTACATCACCGCCGAAGACGTCGGCACCACCACCGCCGACATGCTGGGCATGCAGGCACACACGCAATACGTGAGCGGCATCCCGCGCGCCGGCGCCTTCGGTGGCGACCCCAGCCCCAAGACGGCCTGGGGCGTGTTCGTCTCGATCGAAGCCGGCGTGCGCCTGCATCTGCAGCGCGCCTCGCTGGACGGCGTGCGCGTGGCCCTGCAGGGCCTGGGCGCGGTGGGCTGGCATCTGGCCGAGTTCCTGCACAAGGCCGGCGCCAAGCTGGTGGTGGCCGATGTGGACGCCGCCAAGGTGGCGCGCGCACAGGAGCTGTTCGGTGCACAAGCCGTCAGCGTGCACGAGATCCTGACCGCCGATGTCGACGTGCTGGCCCCTTGCGCCCTGGGCGCGGTGCTGAACCTGGGCAGCGTGCCGCAGATCCGCGCCAAGCTGATCGCCGGCGCCGCCAACAACCAGCTGGCCACCGCCGCCGATGGCGACGCGCTGCAGGCCCGTGGCATCCTCTACCTGCCGGACTATCTGGTGAATGCCGGCGGCATCATCAGCGTGGCACGCGAGTACCGCAACGAGGGCGAAGAGCAGGCAGTGATGGCCGAGGTCAGCAGGATCGCCGGCCGCGTGGAAGAGCTGCTGGGCCGCGTCAAGGCCAGCGGCAACACGCCCGCGCGCGAGTCCGACATCTGGGCACGCTCCAAGCTGGTGAAGCCCGCCTGAGATCGCAGGCCAGCGCATGAAGAAAGGCGGCTCTTGGAGCCGCCTTTTTTTCATTCGCCCAGATACGCGGCCCGTACTTTCGGGTCATTCAGCAAATCCTTGCCATTGCCCGTCATGGTGACGATGCCGCTCTCCATCACATAGCCGCGGTTCGCGGCCGCCAGCGCCCGGCTGGCGTTCTGCTCCACCAGCAGGATGGTCACGCCCTGGCCGTGGATGTCGTTCACCACCTCGAAGATCTTGTCCACCATGATGGGCGAGAGGCCCATCGAGGGTTCGTCCATCAGCAGCACCTTGGGGCGCGCCATCAGTGCGCGGCCCATCGCCAGCATCTGCTGCTCGCCGCCCGACATGGTGCCGGCCAGCTGGTTGCGACGCTCCTTCAGGCGCGGGAAGATGCCGAACACCTTGTCGATATCGGCCAGGATCTCGGCCTTGTCGTTGCGGATGTAGGCGCCCATCTGCAAGTTCTCGGTGATGGTCATGCGGGTGAAGGTGCCGCGCCCTTCCGGCACCATCACCAGGCCCTGCTTGACCAGGTCCCAGGCGCCCTGGCCCTTGATGCTCTGGCCCATGAACTGGATCTCGCCCTCGGCCACCGGCTGCAGGCCGGTGATGGCCTTGAGGGTGGTAGTCTTGCCGGCGCCGTTGGCGCCGATCAGACTCACCAGCTCGCCCTGCTTGACTTCGAAGCTGACGCCCTTGACGGCCTGGATGCCGCCGTAGGCGACCTTCAGCCCCGTGACCTTAAGGAGGGTGTTGTCGTTTGCCATTTGCCTTGTCCGTCCTGCCTCAGTGGGCCTTGTGACCGGCGCCCAGATAGGCCTCGATCACCTTCTCGTTGCGCTGCACATCGGCCGGCGTGCCTTCGGCAATCTGCTTGCCATAGTCCAGCACGGTGACGCGGTCGCACAGCCCCATCACCAGCTTGACGTCATGCTCGATCAAGAGGATGGTGCGGCCGTCGTTGCGGATGCGGTCGATCAGCTCGCGCAGCACCACCTTCTCGGTGGCGTTCATGCCGGCGGCCGGTTCGTCCAGCGCGATCAGCTTGGGGTCGGTGGCCAGGGCGCGCGCGATCTCCAGGCGGCGCTGGTCGCCATAGCTCAGGGTGCGGGCCTTGAACTCCGCGTACTTGCCGATGCCCACGTAGTCGAGCAGCTCCTGGGCACGCTTGGCGATCGCGGCCTCTTCGGCCTTGAAGCCAGGGGTGCGGAACACCGCGCCGATGAGGCCCGAGCCGGTGCGCACATGGCGACCCACCATCACGTTCTCCAGCGCCGTCATCTCGGCGAACAGGCGGATGTTCTGGAAGGTGCGCGCAATGCCGGTCTTGGCGACCTGGTGCACCGCCGTCGGCGCATAGGGCGCGCCGCCCAGCTCGAAGGTGCCCGCATCGGGCGTGTAGAGCCCGGTGATGACGTTGAAGAAGGTGGTCTTGCCGGCCCCGTTGGGGCCGATCAGGCCATAGACCTGGCCCTTGTTGATCTGGATGCCCACGTCCGAGAGGGCTTGCAGGCCGCCAAAGCGCTTGGAGACGCCGGCGACCTTGAGAACGGATTCTTCGCTCATATGGGTGCTCCCTCTGCTTATTTCTGGGCCGGCTGCGGTGCGGCCTTGCCATGTTCGGGCGAAGGCCAGAGGCCGCGCGGGCGCGAGAGCATGATGCCGATCATCGCCAGCGCCACCAGCAGTTGGCGCAGGATGGCAGCGTCCAGGCGGCCGCCGGTCATCTCCTGCAGCGGGCCGGCCACATAGCGCAGCACCTCGGGCAGCGCCGACAGCAAGAGCGCACCCAGGATCACGCCCGGGATATGGCCGATGCCGCCCAGCACCACCATGGCCACGATCATCACCGACTCCTGCAGACTGAAGGACTCGGGCGACACGAAGCCCTGGAAGGACGCGAACATCGAACCCGCCACGCCGCCGAAGGTGGCGCCCATGCCGAAGGCGAGCAGCTTCAGGTTGCGGGTGTTGATGCCCATCGCCTTGGCGGCGATCTCGTCCTCGCGGATCGCCATCCAGGCGCGGCCGATGCGCGAGTTCTCGAGGCGGTAGCAGATGATCACGGTGCCGATCACCAGCGCCAGGAACAGGTAGTAGTACAGCGTCACCGATGGCAGGGCATAGCCGAACACCTCCAGGCCCTTGCCCAGATCGATGCCGAAGAAGCGCACCGCATCGATCTGGCCGATGCCACGCGGGCCGTTGGTGATGTTGGCCGGGTACTCCATATTGTTGAGAAAGACGCGCGCGATCTCGCCGAAGCCCAGGGTCACGATGGCCAGATAGTCGCCGCGCAGCTTCAGCGTAGGGGCGCCCAGCAGCACGCCGAAGAAGGCGGCAAGACCTGCCCCCAGCGGAATGATGAGCCACAGCGGCGAATGCAGGCCGTCGGGGAACATGGCGCGGAAGGACTCGAAGTTCTCGCTCAGGTGCGGGCTGGCGAACAGCGCGTACATATAGGCGCCGAGCGCGTAGAAGGCCACATAGCCCAGGTCCAGCAGGCCCGCGTAGCCCACCACGATGTTCAGGCCCAGGGCCAGCATCACGTAGAGCAGGGCCAGGTCGATGATGCGCACCGGGCCGTTGCCCAGCTGCTGGGCCAGCAGGGGCACGATCAGCAGCGCCACCGCCGAGATCAGGAAAACGAAGAGCTTGTTCTTTTGCATCGCGGTCTCCATATTCCTTGGCTCAGGCACGATCGGCCACGCGCTCGCCCAGCAGGCCCGAGGGGCGCAGGGTCAGCACCAGGATCAGCGCCACGAAGGCGAAGATGTCGGCGTAATGGCTGCCCAGGATGCCGCCGGTGAGGTCACCCAGGTAGCCGGCACCGATGGCCTCGATCAGGCCCAGCACCACCCCGCCCAGCATCGCGCCGGCGAGGTTGCCGATGCCACCCAGCACCGCGGCGGTGAAGGCCTTCAGGCCGGGCATGAAGCCCATCGAGTGCTGCACCGTGCCGTAGTTGGCCGCCCACATCAGGCCCGCCACGGCGGCCAGCGCCGCACCGATCACGAAGGTGGCCGAGATCACGAAGTCGGGCTTCACGCCCATCAGGCCGGCCACGCGCGGGTTCTCGGCGGTGGCGCGCATCGCGCGGCCCAGCTTGGTGTGGTTCACCAGGAACAGCAGGCCGCCCAGGATCACCACCGTGGTCACCAGGATCAGCACCTGGGTCACGGTGATCACCGGCCCGCCGAGGTCGAAGGGCGTGGTCGGCAGCAGCAGCGGGAAGGGTTTGGGATTGGGCTTCCAGACGATCATCGCCAGGGTCTGCAAGAGCAGCGACATGCCCATCGCGGTGATCAGCGGTGCCAGCCGCGGCGCGTTGCGCAGCGGCCGGTAGGCGATCTTCTCGACCAGGAAGTTCAGGAGCGTGCAGACCACGATGGCGCAGGCCAGCGCGATGGCCATCAGGGCCCAGCCGGGCAGGCCGCTGTCCGCCAGCGCGGTGACCACGGTCCAGCTCACCAGCGCCCCCACCATCAGGATCTCGCCATGGGCGAAGTTGATGAGGTTGATGATGCCGTACACCATCGTGTAGCCCAGGGCCACCAGCGCATACATGCTACCGAGCACCAGCCCGTTGATGATCTGCTGGATCAAGGTTTCCATACACACTCTCCGGTTCGGCTCGCTCGCCGGTCAGGGCGAGGCCGTTTTCATTTGGCAGTTCGACAGCACAGAAAAAAGCCCGCCTAAGGGTCGGCGGGCCGGGTGCCATCTGGTCCTGCAGGCTGAAGGGATTCTAGGAGTGCGGGATTCCGCACTCCCGTCGGTGCTTACCCGCAACATGGCGCGGGGCCGGCGTGCTAGCTTTCCTGTTCCCGAGCCTCGGCATTGAGCCTCCGCAGCTCGCTCAGGCGCTCGCCGATGCGGATTTCCAGGCCGCGCGGCACCGGCTCGTAGAAGCGCTCGCCCTCCAGCCCATCGGGCAGGTATTGCTCGCCCGGCACGAAGCCGCCCGGATGGTCATGCGCGTAGCGATAAGCCTGGCCATAGCCCAGGCCCTTCATCAGCTTGGTGGGCGCATTGCGCAAATGCATGGGCACGGGGCGGCTCTGATCGCCCTTCACCAGCGCGCGCACGGCGTTGTAGGCGCTGTAGGCCGCGTTCGACTTGGGCGCCATGGCCAGATAGATCACCGCCTGCGCCAGGGTCAGCTCGCCCTCGGGCGAGCCCAGGCGCTCGTAGGTCTCGGCGGCGTCCAGGCACAGGCGTAGCGCGCGCGGGTCGGCCAGGCCGATGTCCTCGCTGGCCATGCGTATCAGACGCCGGCTGATGTAGCGCGCATCCACGCCGCCGTCCAGCATGCGCACCAGCCAGTAGAGCGCCGCATCCGGATCGGAGCCGCGCACCGATTTGTGCAGCGCCGAGATGACGTCGTAGAACTGTTCGCCGCCCTTGTCGTAGCGGCGCAATTGCTCGCCCAGGGCGCGCTCCAGCGCCGCCTCGTCGATCTCGCTGGCGCCCTTGGGCGCCAGGCTGGCCGCCGCCTCCACCGCGTTCAGCAGGCGGCGCGCGTCGCCATCGGCATAGGCTGCCAGGCGCTCGGCCGCGGCCTTGCTGAAGGGCGGGCAGGCCAGCGCCTGCTGGCCGCGCTGCACCAGGTCCAGCAGCTCGCCCTGGTCCAGCGCCTTCAGCACATGCACGGTGGCGCGCGAGAGCAGCGCCGAGTTGACCTCGAAGCTGGGGTTCTCGGTGGTGGCGCCGATGAAGGTGAAGAGGCCCGCCTCCACATGCGGCAGGAAGGCATCCTGCTGCGATTTGTTGAAGCGGTGCACCTCGTCCACGAACACCACGGTGCGCCGCCCCTGCGCCGCCACCGCCTGTGCGCGCTCCACCGACTCGCGGATCTCCTTGACCCCGCCCAGCACCGCCGAGATGGTGATGAACTGGGCATCGAAGGCCTGCGTCATCAGCCGTGCCAGGGTGGTCTTGCCCACCCCTGGCGGGCCCCACAGAATCATCGAATGCAGGCGGCCAGCCTCGAAGGCCACGCGCAGTGGCATGCCGGGGCCCAGCAGATGCTGCTGGCCGATCACCTCGTTCAGGCTGCGCGGACGCAGGCGCTCGGCCAGGGGCTGTGACGGCAGGGCCGCGTCGGCGGGCGCCGATGCCGGCACCAGCTCGGGGAACAACTCTGAACTGTTAGTCATTGCTCCACGAGATCGGCACCGGCCGGCAGCACGAAGCGAAAGCGCTCCGCCGCCAGCTTGACGTTCAGCTGCAACTCGCTGAACTCCAGCTGGGAGCGCTGACCGAAGCCGTCCACCAGCTCCAGCGCCGCCAGCTCCTTGCCGCGGAAGCCCAGTTTGAGCTCCTGGATGCTGCCATCGCTCTGGCGCGGCAAAGCCTGCACCCATTCCAGGCCGCGCTCGTTGGGCAGCAGCTTGAATTCGAAATCGCGGCCGATCTGTCCGCCCGCCAGCAGGGCGGCGGGCGTGGCGCCCAGGGCCTGGCTCATGCGGCGCGAGCTGGCCTGGTTGAGGTCGGGGTCGAACAGCCAGACCTTCTGTCCATCGCCCACGATCAGTTGCTCGAAGGGCTTCAGGTAGGCGAAGCGGAACTGGTTGGGGCGCTGGAACTCGAAGGTCCCCGAGGAGCTCTTCTTGCGCTTGCCATCCGGCGAGAGCACGGTCTGGGTGAAGACGGCGCGGCCGCTCTTGGCCGCGCTGGCGAATTCGTTCAGCGCGGCGATCGCGTCGGCACGGGCGGCCAGGCTGGCCAGCAGCAGCGCCGCGCCCAGCAGTATCTTGGTGAATCTCATTCGTCTCGCTTGGGGATGATCAGGTCGCGGTTGCCATTGGTGGCCATGCTGGAGACCAGGCCGGATTTCTCCATCTGCTCCAGCAGGCGCGCGGCGCGGTTGTAGCCGATGCGCAGATGACGCTGCACCAGCGAGATCGAGGCACGGCGGTGCTGCAGCACCACGGCCACCGCCTGGTCGTACATCGGGTCGGCTTCGCCGTTGGCCTCACCGGGCGCGGGCGGTTCACCGCCCTCGCCTTCCAGCACGCCACCTTCCAGAATGCCCTCGATGTAGTTGGGCTCACCGCCCTGCTCCTTCAGATAGGTCACCACGCGGTGCACCTCGTCGTCGCTGACGAAGGCGCCGTGCACGCGGATCGGCAGGCCGGTGCCCGAGGGCATATAGAGCATGTCGCCCATGCCCAGCAAGGCCTCGGCGCCCATCTGGTCGAGGATGGTGCGGCTGTCGATCTTCGAGCTGACCTGGAAGGACAGGCGGGTCGGAATATTGGCCTTGATCAGGCCGGTGATCACGTCCACCGAGGGCCGCTGGGTGGCCAGGATCAGGTGGATGCCGGCGGCACGCGCCTTCTGCGCCAGGCGCGCGATCAGCTCCTCGATCTTCTTGCCCACCACCATCATCAGGTCGGCGAGCTCGTCGATCACCACCACGATGTGGGGCAGGCGCTCCAGCGGTTCGGGCTCCTCGGGCGTGAGACTGAAGGGGTTGCCGATCTTCTCGCCGCGCTCGGTGGCCTCGTCGATCTTCTTGTTGTAGCCGGCCAGATTGCGCACGCCCATCTTGGACATCAGCTTGTAGCGGCGCTCCATCTCGCCCACGCACCAGTTGAGCGCGTTGGCGGCCTGCTTCATGTCGGTGACCACCGGGGCCAGCAGATGCGGGATGCCCTCGTAGACGCTCATTTCCAGCATCTTGGGGTCGATCATGATGAGGCGCACGTCGCGCGCCTCGGCCTTGTAGAGCAGCGAGAGGATCATCGCGTTGATGCCCACCGACTTGCCCGAACCGGTGGTACCGGCCACCAGGCAATGCGGCATCTTGGCCAGATCCGCCACCACCGGCGCACCGATGATGTCCTTGCCCAGCGCCATGGTCAGCATCGAGGCCGCGTCGGCATAGATCTGCGAGCCCAGGATCTCCGACAAGCGGATGGTCTGGCGGCGCGCATTGGGCAGCTCCAGCGCCATGAAATTCTTGCCCGGGATGGTCTCGACCACACGGATGCTCACCAGGCTCAGCGAGCGCGCCAGGTCCTTGGCGAGGTTGACGATCTGCGAGCCCTTCACACCGGTGGCGGGCTCGATCTCGTAGCGCGTGATCACCGGGCCGGGCGAGGCCGCCACCACGCGCACCTCGACGCCGAAGTCGCGCAGCTTCTTCTCGATCATGCGGCTGGTCATTTCCAGCGACTCGGGCGTGACCGACTCCACCCGCGTGGGCGGCGCATCCAGCAGGTCCACCTGCGGCAGCTTGGTATCGGTGACGTCGGTGAACAGGGTCTGCTGGCGCTCCTTGGCCACGCGCGTGGACTTGGGCACCTCGACCACCGGCGCCTCGATGACGATGGGCTGGTGCTCCTCGACCACCTGGCGCTCCACCTCCACCACCTGCTCGCGCTCGCGCTTGGCAGCCTTGCCGACGCGCTGGTCTTCCTTGATCTCACGCTTGGCCACCTGGCGGTTGCGTAACTCATCGATGCGGGTGCCGATCAGCTCGGCCAGGCGCAGCCAGGAGAACTCCAGCGCCAGCGAGATACCGGTCAGCAGCGCGGTGATCGCCAGCACGCCCGAACCGGCGAAGCCCAGGGCCTTCATGCTCAGCGGGCCCAGGGTGTAGCCCAGCACGCCCCCGGCATGACCCGGCAGCCGGGCCTCCCAGCCATAGAGACGGCTCCATTCGAGCGTGCAGCTGGCGGCGATCAGGAGCAGCAGGCCCAGCCACCAGAGACCGCGCGAACGCAGGCGTTGCTCGGGCGGCAGCACCTGGGGTGCCTCGACCCGCAGCAAGCCCGCCAGGCTGCCGAGCCAGGCGCGCAGCGCCACCAGCACGAACCACCAGCAGGAATAGCCGAAACCGAACAGCAGCAGATCGGACACCCAGGCACCCAGGGCGCCGACGCGGTTGGCATAGAGCGCGCGGTTGCCGGCGATGCTGAAGGCCGAGTCGGCGCGGTCATGCGTCAGCAGCGCGAGCACGACCAGGCACCAAAGCAGGCCACCCGCGACCAGCCACAGGGGCGTGCGCAAGGGGCTGGCGACGGGCGCCGCCGGCTTCGCCGCCTTCTTGGGCTGGCGCTTGTAGACTTTTTCGCTGGGCGGGCTGCCTTCGCCGCCCAGCATGGAATCCAGGGGAAAACTCATGGCCCGATTGTGGCTCAGCTTGCCGGGGCCTCAGCCGAGGGGCCGCGCGCCTCAGTCGTGCAGGCGCTCCTTGATGACCACCGAGCCGTTCTCCAGCGTCTCGATGACACCGCGGTCCTCCAGGTCCTTCATGACGCGGCTGACCATCTCGCGCGAGGCGCCCACCACCTTGGCCATGTCCTGGCGCGAGACCTTGCCGCGGATGATCTTGATGCCCTTCTCTTCCTCGGACATGTCCAGCAGGGTACGCGCCACGCGGCCATAGACATCCAGCAGCGCCAGCGATTCGATCTGGCGGTCGGCATTGCGCAGGCGTGCCACCAGGCCGCGCAGGATGGCGTAGGAGAGGCTGCTGCTGTCGGGCAGGCAGCGCGAGAACTCCATGCGGCCCAGCACCAGCATGTCGGTCTGTACCTCGGCGCGCACGGTGGCCGAATGCGGCTCGCCGTCGATCAGGCTCATCTCGCCCACATAGTCGCCGGGCTGCAGCACCGCGAGGATGACCTCGCGGCCACGCGTATCGGCGGTCAGCACGCGGGCGCGCCCGTTCAGCAGGATGAACAGGGCGTTCGACTTGGTGCCCTGCTCGACGATCATCTCGCCGCGCTTGAAGCGACGCTTCACCACACTGTCCGCAATGGACTGCGCCTGATCGGTCGTCAGCAGGGAGAACAAGGGGACCCTGCGGATCAGGTCCAGATTGGACAGCATTGCCATGAACTACCTCCTGAGACTGTGGTCTGTTGATGTGCCGTAAGCGCAAGCCTGCGGCCTCTTGCCTAGAATGCCGGCATTGTGCCAACTTGTTCACGGTTCTCTATAGGGTGTAGGCCGTAGATAGCCGATGCTGCTGGCTTGTGTACCGCCCGAGCAACCCCAACTCCTGCCCATGACCCAAACCAACCAACATGTACAGCTGCTGATCCTGGGCTCCGGCCCGGCCGGCTACACCGCCGCCATCTATGCCGCGCGCGCCAACCTCAAGCCCACGCTGGTGACCGGCATGGCCCAGGGTGGCCAGCTGATGACCACCACCGAGGTGGACAACTGGCCCGCCGACGTGATGGGCGTGCAGGGCCCCGAGCTGATGCAGCGCTTCCAGCAGCACGCCGAGCGCTTCCAGACCCAGATGCTGTTCGACCACATCAACGAGGTGGATCTCTCGCAGCGCCCCTTCAAGCTCAAGGGCGACAGCGGCAGCTACAGCTGCGACGCGCTCATCATCGCCACCGGCGCCTCCGCCAAGTACCTGGGCCTGCCCTCGGAAGAGGCCTTCATGGGCCGCGGCGTGAGCGGCTGCGCCACCTGCGATGGCTTCTTCTACCGTGAGCAGGAGGTCTGCGTGGTCGGTGGCGGCAATACCGCCGTCGAGGAAGCGCTCTACCTCTCCAACATCGCCAGCAAGGTGCACCTGATCCATCGCCGCGACAAGTTCCGCGCGGAGCCCATCCTGGTGGACAAGCTGATGGAAAAAGTGGCCGCCGGCAAGATCGAGCTGCATGTGTTCCAGAACCTCGACGAGGTGCTGGGCGACCAGAGCGGTGTGACCGGCGTGCGCCTGAAGGGCAATGACGGCAGCACCAAGGAGCTGAAGCTGCAAGGCTGTTTCATCGCCATCGGCCACCAGCCCAATACCGACATCTTCAAGGGCCAGCTGGAGATGAAGGACGGCTACATCATCACCAAGGGCGGCTTGAACGGTTTTGCCACCATGACCAGCGTGCCCGGCGTGTTCGCGGCCGGCGATGTGCAGGACCATGTCTACCGCCAAGCCATCACCAGCGCCGGCACCGGCTGCATGGCGGCGCTGGACGCGCAGCGCTTCCTGGAGCAGGCGCAGGGCTGATGCAGGCGTGGCGCCTGGTGCAGGCGCCAAAATCAGGCTATACTCGCCGGCTTGCTTGCTGGATGGACCGCGCTCGACGGCCTTGGACGACGTCCAAGGCAACAGGGTTTAGCTTGCATAAAGCGGTCATGTGGTCGCGCCGGGGTTTGCAAGGCAATCCCGGGCGACTGGTCAACAGTTCAAACCGGAGTAGCGTCATGGCACGCGTCTGTCAAGTTACGGGTAAGCGCCCGATGGTGGGAAACAATGTTTCTCACGCCAACAACAAAACCAAGCGTCGGTTCCTGCCGAATCTGCAGTACCGCCGTTTCTGGCTCGAAACCGAAAACCGCTGGGTGCGTCTGCGCGTGTCCAATGCTGCTCTGCGCCTGATCGACAAGGTCGGCATCGAGCAAGTCGTTGCCGATCTGCGCGCCAAGGGCGAGCTCTGATCAACCGCTGAACATCAAGGAGTCTCATCATGGCAAGCAAAGGCGGACGCGAGAAGATCAAGCTGGAATCCACCGCGGGTACCGGTCACTTCTACACCACGAACAAGAACAAGAAGACGACGCCCGAAAAGCTCGAATTCATGAAGTTCGACCCCAAGGCACGCAAGCATGTCCTGTACAAGGAAATCAAGCTGAAGTAATTCAGCCGCTGAGCATGCAGCAGCCTTAAGAAAAACCCGCCCGCGCAAGCCGGCGGGTTTTTTCATGCCAGGAATACTCTCAACTCAGGGCTTCTTGGGCGGCACGAACTCGGCCTGGAACCAGTCGTCGAGCAGGCGTTTCTCGTAACGCATGGGGTCGGAATCCCAGTAACGCGAACCGCGCATCTGGTAGCCCAGGTCGCGCAACTGCGCCTCGCCCTGGCGATCGGGTTGATTCGCCTCGCGGATCAGGTAGCGGAACTCGATGCGCGGTGAGGTCACGCTGCGCATCACGCGCAAGCGCTCCATGCGCCGCCCCACGGGCTCGATCTCGCCCGCAAGGTCTACATCCGTCACCTCAAACGTCAGCTGCTTGCCGGGTGCGAATTTCTCCGCCTGACGCTGCAGATGCTCGGCGATCTGCTGCAGATGCTGTTCGCGGTCGCGCCCGGATTCGCCGGCATCCGCGAAGTTTTCCGGATGGATGAATTTGACCTCGGCCGCCGCCAGCGCCGTAGAACCGGCAAATCCCAGCGCGAGCAGCCAGCAGAGATTTCGCAATGTATGGGACTTCATGACAGGCCCTCCATGCATCATCAAGACGCATATCGAGAATACGCAAAAAGGGCGCCACCTGGGCGCCCTTTACGTCAAGCAACACTCGCAGCGCCTAGACGCGCACCGCGCGCAGCCCGATGGCAAACGCCCGCAGCTCGGCGATACCGCTTTCCTCGGCCTTGCGGCACCAAGCCTGCAAGTCGCTCACCAACTGCTCGGCCGACACATTGGTGCGAGTCCACAGCTGGCGCAGCTCCTCGCGCATCAGCATCAGCTTGTCCAGCGCCGGGCTGGCGGCGCGGGCGCCGGCAATCTGGGCCAGATAGGCGCTCGGGATGCGGTCGGCATCGCGATGCAGCCAGCGCTTGGCGAGCTTCAGCTCGGCCCAACGGGCGCTGTGCTGCTCACCCTGCGCCTTCAGGCGCGCCAGCTCCACGGCGCAGGCCGCCTTGAGCTCGCGCCCGTACTTGGCCATCACCTCATAGCGATTCGCAATGATGGCTTCCAGCGTGTCCTTGTCGGCCACCGGCTTGACCTCGCCCATGCGCATCTGCGGTGCGGTCTTGCGCACCTTGGCCCAGCCCAGCATCTCGAAGGCGCGGATATAGCCCCAGCCGATGTCGAATTCAAAGGGCTTGACCGAGAACTTGGCCGAGGTCGGGTAGGTGTGGTGGTTGTTGTGCAACTCCTCCCCGCCGATCAGGATGCCCCAGGGCGACACATTGGTCGACGCATCCTGCGCCTCGAAGTTGCGATAGCCCCAGTAGTGGCCGATGCCGTTGATGACGCCGGTGGCCCACACCGGGATCCAGGCCATCTGGATCGCCCAGATGGTGGCCCCGATGGCGCCGAACAGGGCCAGGTTGATGACCAGCATGAGGCCCACGCCCTGCCAGGAATAGCGCGTGTAGAGATTGCGCTCGATCCAGTCGTCCGGCGTGCCGAGGCCAAACTTGGCAATGGTTTCCTTGTTCTGGGCTTCGGCGCGATAGAGCTCCACGCCGGTCAGCAGCAAGGCCTTGAGGCCGCGCGTCTGCGGGCTGTGCGGGTCTTCCTCGGTCTCGCACTTGGCGTGGTGCTTGCGGTGCACGGCCACGAATTCCTTGGTCACCATGCCGGTGGTGAGCCACAACCAGAAGCGGAAGAAATGCGCCGGGACGGGGCCTAGATCCAGGGCACGGTGCGCTTGCGCCCGGTGCAGGAAGATCGTCACGCCCAGGATGGTGAAGTGCGTCACCACCAGGGTGTACGCGACGATCTGCCAGAAGCTGGCGCCGGTCAGGCCGTCGGACAGCCACTGCACCAGCGCGTCGCGCACGCTCATCAATTCAATCATTCAGACCTTGCCTTGCCCACCAATGAGCGTCATGGTTGTTATCTTTGCCAAGCCCTGATTGTAGGCGAGCGGCTCTAAACGGCCGCTCGCGCCAGCGGTGCAAAGCGTGCTTACTTCTTCTGCTTACTTCTTCTGCCAAGCGGCCGCGAAGAAGCCATCGCTGCCATGACGGTGCGGCCACAGCCGCACAAAACCATGCTCGCACAGGCTGGCGGCATTGGCCACATGGGCGCGCTCCAGGCAGTCCTGCGCGGCCAGCGGCTCGAACTCCGGATGCGCGGCGCTGAAGGCCTGCGCGATCTCCTCGTTCTCGGCGCTCAACAGGCTGCAGGTCGCGTACACCAAGCGGCCACCCGACTTCAGCAGGCGCGCCGCGCTTTCCAGGATCGCGGCCTGCTTGACCTGCAACTCCTTCACAGCTTGCGGCGACTGGCGCCATTTCAAGTCGGGGTTGCGGCGCAGGGTGCCCAGGCCCGAGCAGGGCGCATCGACCAGCACGCGGTCGATCTTGCCCGTGAGGCGCTTGACGCGGTCGTCGCGCTCATGCGCGATCTGGGCCGGATAGACGTTGGACAGGCCGCTGCGCGCCAGCCGCGGCTTGAGCGCATCCAGCCGATGGCCGGACACATCGAAGGCATAGAGCCGGCCGGTGTTGCGCATCGCCGCGCCCAGGGCCAGGGTCTTGCCGCCGGCGCCGGCACAGAAGTCCACCACCATCTCGCTGCGCTTGGGGTCCAGCAGCAGCGCCAGCAGCTGACTGCCCTCGTCCTGCACCTCCACCGTGCCGTTGGTGAAGACCTCCAGCTTGTTGAGCGCCGGCTTGCCCTGCACGCGCAGGCCCCAGGGCGAGAAAGGCGTGGCCTCGGCCTCAATCCCGGCGGCCTTGAGCGCCGCCTGCGCCTCTTCGCGCTTGGCCTTGAGCAGGTTGACGCGCAGGTCCAGCGGTGCGGCCTCGTTCATGGCCGCGGCCAGGGCCCAGAATTCCGTTTCGTCGCCGTCCTTGGCCAGGCGTGCCAGCAGCGGCTCGGCCAGCCAGTCGGGCAGGTTGTGGCGCAGCTTGGGCGCCAGATTGGCATGGTCAATGGTCTTGAGCTGATCCAGCCATTGGCGCTCTTGCGGGCTCAGCGCGCTATGCAGAAAGGCCTCGCTGCCGGCCCAGCCCAGTATCACCAGGCGGCGTTCCATCGGGCCGGAGCCCGATTGCGCCAGATGCTGCAGCAGCAGGCGCTTGCGCAGCACCGTGTAGACGGTCTCGGCCAGGGTGCCGCGCTCGCGCTGGCCCAGGCCCTTGTTTTTGCGGAAATAGGCGGAAACCACGCCATCGGCGGGCGAGTCGAACTTGAGCACGGCGCGCAGCAGCTCGCAGCTCATATCTAGAAGGGCATTAGGATGCATGCGCCAATTATCCATTGCCGTCCCTTGCATCCCTTGCCGCGCCGTCAAATGAGTAGCACCGAACTCACCCCCCTGCCCGCCACACCCACCGGCCGCTATCGCCACTACAAGGGCGGTGAATACGAGGTGATCGGGGTCGGCCGGCACAGCGAGACGCTGGAGCCCATGGTCATCTACCGTCCGCTTTACGGCGATGCCGGCCTGTGGCTGCGCCCGCATGCGATGTTCTTTGGCAGCCTGCAGCATGAGGGACGCGAGGTGCTGCGCTTCAGCCCCTGCGAGGCGGCGTGAGCCTGCTGCGCGCGCGCCCGCGCCTGCTGGTGGGCTGCGCCATCGGGCTGCTGCTGGCCCTGCTGTGGCCCATCGCCCTGCCCTGGCTGACGCGCCTGCTGCTGGGCTGGAATACCGGCGTCTGGACCTATCTGACCCTGGTGCTGTGGATGATGAGCCGCTCCGATGCCGCGCATCTGCAGCAGCGCGCCCGCCTGCTGGGCGACAGCATGGCGGTGGTGCTGCTGCTGGCGATGGTGGGTGCCTTCGCCAGCCTGGCGGCCATCACGCTGGAAATGGCCCAGGTCCGGCATGGCGTGAACGCGGTGCAGGGCTGGCCCTATCTGCTGCTGGCTATCGCCACGGTGGCGGGCTCCTGGCTGCTGCTGCCGGTGGAGTTCTCGCTCGCCTACGCCAGCCTCTATCACCGCGAGGCCGGCGGCGCCAACGGGCTGGAATTCCCCGGCCTCAAGGGCCATCCGGACTACCTGGATTTCTTCTACTTCGCGGTGACGCTGGCGGCCACCTCGCAGACCTCGGACGTGGCGGTGAGCACGCGCCCGATGCGCCGCCTGGTGCTGGTGCAGGCGGTGCTGTCCTTTGTCTTCAACACCGGCGTGCTGGCCCTGACCATCAACATCCTGGCCGGGCTGATCAGCTGAAGCTCTGGGACTCGCCGGCCAGCTGCTGCACGCGCCCACCCTCGATGCGCAGCTGATCCTGCACGAACCAGCGCACCGCGCGCGGGTACATCCGGTGCTCCAGCCCGAGCACGCGCGCCGACAGCGCCGCCTCGTCGTCGCCCGCCAGGATGGGCGCCACCGCCTGCGCCACGATCGGGCCATGGTCCAGCTCGGCGGTGACGAAGTGCACCGTCGCGCCGGCAAAGCGGCACCCCGCCTCCAGCGCGCGCTGGTGGGTGTGCAGGCCGGTGAAGGCCGGCAGCAGCGAGGGATGGATATTGAGCATGCGGCCCTCGTAATGCCGCGTGAACTCGGGCGTGAGGATGCGCATGAAACCGGCCAGCACCAGCAGATCGGGCGTGTAGCCATCGATCACGCGTGCCAGTTCGGCATCGAAGCTGGCGCGGTCGGGGAAGGCCTTGTGATCCACCACCGCGGTGGCAATCCCATGGCTGGCGGCAAAGGCCAGCCCGGCCGCATCCGGGCGGTTGCTGATCACCGCGGCGATGCGCGCCGGCCATCCCTCGGCCGCGCAGGCCTTGACGATGGCCTCCATATTCGAGCCACGACCGGAGATCAGGATCACGATGCTTTTCATGGGGCGGCAGTGTAGCTCCCTACAATCCACGCTCCTATGAGCGAACAAGCCACCCACATCCCCGCCGCGCCGCGCCAGCGCGTGCTTTCCGGCATGCGCCCCACCGGTGCCCTGCACCTGGGTCACTACCACGGCGCGCTGAAGAACTGGGTGCGCCTGCAGTCCGACTACGACTGCTTCTTCTTCGTGGCCGACTGGCATGCGCTCACCACCCACTACCAGAGCAAGGAAGTGGTGGAGAGGAATGTCTACGACATGGTGGTGGACTGGCTGGCCGCCGGCCTGGACCCTGAGCAGGCCACCCTCTTCATCCAGAGCCGCATGCCCGAGCATGCCGAGCTCTTCACCCTGCTGGCCATGAGCACCCCCTCCAGCTGGCTGGAGCGCATGCCCAGCTACAAGGACCAGGTGGAGAAGAACCGTGAACTCGCCACCTACGGCTTCCTCGGCTACCCGCTGCTGCAGTCCGCCGACATCCTGATCTACAAGGCCGCCCTGGTGCCGGTGGGCGAGGACCAGGCCGCCCATGTGGAGGTGACGCGCGAGGTGGCGCGCCGCTTCAACAACATCTACTGCGCCGAGGCCCCCATCCTGCCCGAGCCCCAGGCCCTGCTGACCGAGACCTCGCGCCTGGGCGGCCTGGACGGCCGCAAGATGAGCAAGAGCTATGGCAACACCATCGCGATGCGCGACGCGCCGGCGCTGGTGGAAGAAAAGATCCGCACCATGCCCACCGACCCGCAGCGCGTGCGTCGCGGCGACCCCGGCGACCCGCAGCGCTGCCCGGTGTGGGAGTTCCACCAGCTCTACTCCGATGCGGGCACACAGGCCTGGGCCGAGGCCGGCTGCAAGAGCGCCGGCATCGGCTGCCTGGATTGCAAGCAGCCGGTGATCGATGCCATCGTGAAGGAACAGGCGCCCTGGCGCGCACGCGCCGACGAGTTCCTCGCCAATCCCAAGCATGTGCACTGGATCGTCGAGGTGGGCACCGAGCGCGCGCGCGCGGTGGCGCGCAAGACCCTGCGCGAGGTGCGCGCGGCGATGGGCCTGGCCTACTGAATGCAGACGCCCGCCATGGCCGCCATCCACATCACCGACATCGAGGCCGCCATCAACTGGTGGCGCGAGCGCGAGCCCTCCGACGGCCTGCGCGCCTGCGCCGCCGTGCGTGCGCTGGCCGAGGTCTATGGGCTGCTGGTCTACTACCGCGAGAGCGAGTGCGACGAAGACAGCATGCCCGCCGCCGCCAAACAGGCCTGGCTGGCCTGGTACGACAGCACCCCCGACGCGCCCTGCATCGCGATCTGCTCCACCAGCCAGGGCGACGCCATCTGCAAGGGCTGCGGCCGCAGCTTTGACGAGGTGCAGAACTGGCCGGTGATGACACCGGCCGAGAAGCGCGTCACCTGGCGCCGCATCTCCATCGAGGCCACGGCCTGGCGCTTCAACCGCTATGCGGAGCGCGCGCGCGAGTTCGTCGGCATCGACCATCCGCAGCGCCAACCGGGAGCCGGCGCTTGAGCGCAGGGCATCTCGACAGCCTGCGGCGCCTGCTGCCGCTGGCCTGGCCGGTGTTCGTGGGCCAGCTGGCGGTGCTGGGCTACTCCACTGTCGACACCATCCTGGTGGCGCGCCACTCGGCCATCGACCTGGCCGCGCTGTCGGTGGGCTCGGCCGTCTTCATGACCATCTTCATCGGCCTGATGGGTGTGGTGCTGGCGGTCTCGCCCGTGGTGGGCCAGCTGTTCGGCGCCGGCCGGCTGCGCGAGGCCGGCGACGAACTGCACCAGGCCATCTGGCTGGCCCTGCTGCTCACGCTGGTAGGCGAGCTGGTGCTGCTGTTCCCCGGCCCCTTGCTGGCGATCGCTCAGGTTACGCCCGAGGTCGAGGCCAAGGTGCGCGGCTATCTGCTGGCCCTGAGCGTCTCGCTGCCGGCCAATCTGATCTTCACCGCCTACCGCGGCTTCAATACCGCGGTGTCGCGGCCCAAGGCGGTGATGGTGCTGCAGGTGGGCGGCCTGGCACTCAAGCTGCCGCTCAGCGCGTTGCTGGTACACGGCTTCGGCGTGGCGGGCTGGCAGGTGCCCGCCCTGGGCGCGGTGGGTTGCGGCATCGCCACCGCCATCGTGATGTGGGGTCAGGTCTTGATCTCGCTGGCGATCCTGCGCCGCGACGGCTTCTACGCCCGCTTCGGCCTGCACGACGGCGGCCTGCACCGGCCGCGCCTGCAGGCGATGCGCCAGCTGCTCAAGCTGGGCCTGCCGATGGGCGGCGCCATCCTGATCGAGGTCACCGGCTTCACCTTCATGGCCATCTTCATCGCCCGCCTGGGCGCCACGCCGGTGGCCGGCCACCAGCTGGCGGTGAACATGATCGCGCTGATGTTCATGATGCCGATGGCGCTGGGCAATGCCGCCGGCACCCTGGTGGCGCAGCGCGTCGGCGCGCATGACGCGGCGGATGCGCGCCGCCTGGGCTGGCACAGCCTGGAGATCGCGCTGGCGCTGTCCTGCCTGCTGGGCGGCCTGGTGTTCTTCGCGCGCGAGCAGGTGTTAAACCTCTACACCCAGGATCCCGCCATCATCGCCGCCGCCCTGCCCCTGCTGCTGTGGGTATGGCTGTTCCATATGGGCGATGCCGGCCAGACCGTGGCCGCCTTTGTGCTGCGCGCCCACCATGTGGCCAACGCGCCGATGGTGATCTACGCGGTGGCGGTGGCGGGCCTGGGCCTGGGCGGCGGCTATGCGCTGGCCTTCGGTCATGTACCTGGCGCGCCCCAGGCCTGGCGCGGCGCGCCCGGCTTCTGGGTGGCGGCCACCGCCGGCCTGGTCACCGCGGCCGCAGCGCTCGGCGCGCTGCTGGCCTATGTGCACCGCGTGGAAGCCAGAGAGCAGCTCAGGCCAGCGGCAGACTGAGCACAAACTCGCTGCCGCCGCCTGCGCGCGGCTCGCAGCGCACCTGGCCGCGATGGCGCTGGGCGATCTGCTTCACCAGGCTCAGACCCAGGCCCACGCCGCCGGCCTGCTCGGCATGGCCGGGCAGGCGGAAAAAGGGCTCGAAGATGCGTTCGCGCATGGCCTCGGGCACGCCGGGTCCGCGGTCGCAGACGCGCAACTCCAGCATGGCGCCGCGCCGGCCCAGCTTCAGCAGCACCTCGGGCCCGCCGTAGCGGCGCGCGTTCTCCAGCAGGTTACGCAAGGCGCGGCGCAGCAGGCGTTCCTCGCCGCGCAAGGCCAGCTCGGCCGCGCCGTCCTCGGGTTCGAACTGGGCGCCGCTGCGCGCCGCTTCCTCGGCGGCCAGGGCCAGCAGATCCACGGCCTCCGGCAGCGGTTCCTGCTGGCCGGCCTCCAGCCGGCTCGCCAGCAGCACCTCCTCCACCAGCGCATCGAGCTCGCCGATATTGGTGTGGATCTCGGCCTGCAGCTTGGCGCGTTGCGCCGGGCCGGCCTCGTCCAGCATCGCGAAGGCCATCTTCAAGCGCGCCAGCGGCGAGCGCAGCTCGTGGCTGGCATTGGCCAGCAGGCTCTGGTGCGAGCGCAGCAGCGATTCGATGCGCTCGGCCGCGCGGTTGAAGCTCAACGCCAGGGCGCTGACCTCGTCATTGCCCTGGTCGTCGACGCGATGGCTCAGCTGGCCCTCGCCGAACTGTTCCACGCCGCGCTTGAGCGCCTCCAGGCGGCGCGTGAGCCGCTTGACGACCGGAAAGGCTCCCGCCGCCACGCCCACGAACAGCAGCACCAGCAGGGCCGCCAGCATCTCGCCATTGGCGCGCGGGCCCAGCAGCGGCAGCGCCGCCCAGCCGGGTTCGTCGCGCCGCATCATCGGCCGCGGCGGCCGCTCGCCACCACCACCGCCTCCATCGCGCGCCATCGGGCCGCCCGGCGGAGGCCGCCAGCCGCGCATGAAGCTGATGCTGCGGCCATCGTCCAGCCTGATCTGCAGCGCGCGGCCGCCGGCGCCCTCCTCGCGGCGCTCGAACAGCTCGGTGGCGGCGATGCGCTCGCCCCGGACATCGTCCAGCGCGATCGCCAGGCGCAGGCGCTCGCCCCATTCCTCCAGCACCGCGGCCTGCTGCTCGCGCGGCGCATCGGCCGCCGGCAGCACGCGCTGGATCAGCTGCGCCATCGCGGTCAGCCTGTCCTTGGCCGCCACCTCGAAGTTGCCGCGCTCCTGCTCGATCTGGTGATGGAACAGCCAGCCGGAGCCGAGCGCGAACGCCGCCAGCACCACCACCAGGGTCAGGTAGATGCGCCAGTACAGCGACCTCACTCGCCGCTGCCTTCCGCGTCCTGCTTGCGCGCGAACACATAGCCGGCGCCACGCACCGTCAGCACCCGGCGCGGGGCCTTGGGGTCGTCCTCGATGACGGAGCGGATGCGCGAGATATGCACGTCGATGGAGCGATCGAAGGCCTCCAGCGGATGGCCCTTGAGCGAATCCATGATCTGGTCGCGCGAGAGCACCCGGCCGGGGCTCTGCGCCAGCACCACCAGCAGGTCGAACTGGTGGCTGGTGAGGTCGCAGACCTTGCCGTCCAGGCGCGCCAGGCGCGCCGCCAGATCGATCTCCAGGCGGCCGAAGCGCAGCACCTCGTCGGTGGGCAGGTCGGGCTCCAAGCGGCGCAACATGGCCTTGATGCGGGCCTGCAGCTCGCGCGGCTCGAAGGGCTTGGCGAGGTAATCGTCGGCGCCCAGCTCCAGGCCCAGGATGCGGTCCATGGGCTCGCCGCGCGCCGACAGCATCAACACCGGCAGGCGCTTGAAGCGCTTGTCGCCGCGCAGCCCGCGGCAGAAATCCAGGCCGTCGCCATCGGGCAGCATCAGGTCCAGCACCAGCAGATCAGGCAGGGCAGCATCCAGCGCGGCACGCCCCTCGGCCAACGAGCCGGCCGCCTCCACCTCGAAACCGGCATGGCGGAGATAGTCCCCCAGCATGCCGGTGAGGCGGGCGTCATCGTCGATCAACAGCAGTCTGGAACTCATGGTTCTCGCATGGGTGGCGCCGCGCGCCCTGGCCAACTCGCGTTGCTGGCGGGCGGCGCCGTCTGAGTGGGCGTAAGCCTGAAGCATAGTGCCCTCAGTTGCCGCGCGCCTTCATGCGCTCGGCCATGCGGGCCTGCTGCTTCTTCATGCGCTCGGCCAGCTTGGCGCGCTGCTCCGGCGTGAGCACGCGTGCCGCATCGATGAAGGCCTGGCTCATGCGCTTGCTGATGGTCTCATGCAGGGCCTGCTGCTGCTGGCGCAGCGCCTCGATGGAGACCGCGTCGATATTGGCGGCGGCAAACAGGGTCAGGCTTTGCGCATGCAAGGCACGGGCGCTGTCATGCGTGGCCTTCAGGTCGGCGCGCGCCGCATCCATGATCTGCTTGATCTGGGCGCGCTGGGCATCGCTGGCGTCCACCGCGTCCAGCATGTGTTCGGCGTGGCCGCCCATCATGCCGGGGCCACCCATCATCATGCCGCCGCGCGGGCCATGGCCTTGGGCCTGGGCCATCGAGAGGCTGCCGGCCATCACCAGGGCCAGGGCTGCGAACTTGAGCTTGCTCATGTCATTCTCCATCCGGGTTGCGATGGAAGCATGTTCGCGCCGTCAAGTGAGGCGCTTGTGCGGGTGCCGTAAAGATCTGTGAAGAATGAAGAAAGGAGCCCGCGGGCTCCTTTGCTCGGACTTGCTGATCAAGCTCACTTGATCGGCTTGAAGCGCATGCGCTTGGGGCGCGCGCCTTCTTCGCCGAGGCGCTTCTTCTTGTCGGCCTCGTACTCGTGGAAGTTGCCGTCGAAGAAGAACCACTGCGAGTCGCCTTCGCAGGCCAGGATGTGGGTGCAGATGCGGTCCAGGAACCAGCGATCATGCGAGATCACCATGGCCGAGCCGGCGAACTCCAGCAGCGCCTCTTCCAGCGCGCGCAGGGTTTCGACGTCGAGGTCGTTCGAGGGTTCGTCCAGCATCAGCACATTGCCGCCCTGGGCCAGGGTCTTGGCCAGGTGCAGGCGGCCGCGCTCACCACCGGAGAGCTGGCCCACCATCTTCTGCTGGTCGTTGCCCTTGAAGTTGAAGCGGCCGATATAGGCGCGGCTGGGCATCACGAACTTGCCGACCACGATGTTGTCGAGGCCGCCCGAGACGTCTTCCCACACCGTCTTGTCGGCGTCCAGGCTGGCGCGGCTCTGGTCCACAAAGGCCAGCTTGGCGGTCTTGCCGATCTTCACCGTGCCCGAATCCGGCTGCTCCACGCCCTGGATCATGCGGAACAGCGTCGACTTGCCGGCGCCGTTGGGGCCGATGATGCCGACGATGGCGCCGGCCGGCACCTTAAAGCTGAGGTTGTCGATCAGCACGCGGTCGCCGAAGCTCTTGGAGACGTTCTCGAACTCGATCACCTCATTGCCCAGGCGTTCGGCCACGGGGATGAAGATTTCGTTGGTCTCGTTGCGCTTCTGGTAGTCGACGTCGCTGAGCTCCTCGAAGCGGGCCAGACGCGCCTTGCTCTTGGCCTGGCGGCCCTTGGCGTTGGAGCGCACCCACTTGAGCTCCTCCTTCATCGCCTTCATGCGCGCGTCTTCGGTCTTCTGCTCCTGCTCCAGGCGGCTTTCCTTCTGGTCCAGCCAGTCGGAGTAGTTGCCCTTCCAGGGGATGCCGCGGCCGCGGTCCAGTTCCAGGATCCACTCGGCAGCGTTGTCGAGGAAGTAGCGATCGTGGGTGATGGCCACCACGGTGCCGGGGAAGCGCTGCAGGAACTGCTCCAGCCACTCCACGGACTCGGCGTCCAAGTGGTTGGTGGGCTCGTCCAGCAAGAGCATGTCGGGCTTGGAGAGCAGCAGGCGGCACAGCGCCACGCGGCGCTTCTCGCCACCGGAGAGCACGCCGATCTGCGCGTCCCAGGGCGGCAGGTTCAGGGCGTCGGCGGCCAGCTCCAGCTGCAGATCGGTGTTCTCGCTGCCGGCGGCGGCGATGATGGCCTCCAGCTCACCCTGCTCGGCGGCCAGGGCGTCGAAGTCGGCGTCCGGCTCGGCATAGGCGGCATAGACCTCGTCCAGGCGCTTCTTGGCGGCCAGCACGCCGCCAATGCCCTCTTCCACCGCCTGGCGCACGGTCTGGTCCGGATTGAGCTTGGGCTCCTGCTCCAGATAACCGATCTTGATGCCCGGCATGGGCACGGCCTCGCCCTCGAACTCCTTGTCCACGCCGGCCATGATCTTCAGGATGGTGGACTTGCCCGAGCCGTTCAGACCCAGCACGCCGATCTTGGCGCCGGGGAAGAACGACAGCGAGATGTCCTTGAGGATGTGCCGTTTGGGTGGAACCGTCTTGTTGACGCGGTTCATTGAGAAGACGTACTGGGCCATGAAGGGTCCTGTGTGATGGTGCGGTGCCGGCGCCCGCGGCAGATTGCGCCAGCGCCAAACCGGCTATTGTCGCAGCTTCGCATGGCGCTCCTCGATTGAGGTACAAAGCGCACTGTCCCAGCCAGGAGCATTGCCCATGCACAAGACCCTCAAGCTCACCCTGCTCGCCGCCGGC
This sequence comes from Paucibacter sediminis, assembly GCF_030254645.1. NCBI lineage: Bacteria > Pseudomonadati > Pseudomonadota > Betaproteobacteria > Burkholderiales > Sphaerotilaceae > Roseateles > Paucibacter sediminis. Next base: position 3,901,823 of record NZ_CP116346.1, on the reverse strand, counting down.
CTCGCGCTGGCCCTGGGCCTGCAAGCCCAGACCCTGCGCTGGGCCAGCCAGGGCGATCCGCAGACCATGGACCCGCATTCGCAGAACGAGTCCATGACGAACATGATGAACGGCCAGGTCTACGAGACCCTCACCAAGCTCGACGCCGGCCTCAAGCCGGGGCCGGGTCTGGCGCTGGAATGGAAGCAGGTCGGGCCGCTGGTCTGGCGCTTCAAGCTGCGCCCCGGCGTGAAGTTCCATGACGGCTCGTCCTTCACGGCCGACGATGTGGTGTTCTCCATCAACCGCGCCAAGGACATCAATTCGCAGATCCGCGTCTACGCCAATGCCGTGGGCACGCCCAAGAAGATCGACCCTCTGACGGTGGAGTTCCAGCTCGACAAGGTCAATCCGATCTTTCTGCAGCACATCAACACGCTCTTCATCATGAGCAAGAGCTGGTGCGAGGCGCACAAGGTCGTGAAGCCGCTGAACTTCAAGGACAAGGAAGAGACTTATGCCTCGCTGAATGCCAACGGCACCGGGCCCTATGTGCTGGCGAGCCGCGCCCCCGGCATCAAGACCACCTACAAGCGCAACCCGGCCTGGTGGGGCAAGTTCGACGGCAATGTGCAGGAGATCGTCTATTCGCCCATCGGCAACGACGCCACACGCCTGGCGGCGCTGGTGTCGGGCGAGATCGACCTGGTGCTGGACCCGGCCCCGCGCGACGTGCCGCGCCTGCGCAATACCGCCGGAGTGAAGGTGCTGGAGGGGCTGGAGAACCGCCTCATCTTCGTCGGCATGGACCAGCAGCGCGACAAGCTGCTCTACGCGAATGTGCCCGGTCTAAATGGACAAGATAGAAACCCCTTCAAGGACCTGCGCGTGCGCCGCGCGCTCTACCAGGCCATCGACATCGAGGCCATCAAGACCAAGCTGATGAACGGGCTCTCGGCCCCCACCGGCGGCCTCACGCCCTCGGCCAAGGGCTCCTACGAGGATCCGGCCATCGAGGCGCGCCTGCCGCACGACATGGCCGCTGCCAAGAAGCTCATGACCGAGGCCGGCTATCCCGATGGCTTCGAGGTCACGATGGACTGCCCCAACAACCGCTATGTCAACGACGAGGAGATCTGCCTGGCGCTGGCCTCGATGTGGGCGCAGCTCAAGGTCAAGGTCAAGGTGAACGCGCAGCCGCGCGTCATCACCTTCCCCAAGCTGGAGAAGCAGGACACCAGCCTCTACCTCTACGGCTGGGGCGGCTCCATCACCGACGCCGAGATCATCATGAACCCGGTGTGGCGCAACCGCGGCGACAACGGCGTCGGCTACAACAACTTCGGCGGCTGGAAGAACGACAAGTTCGACCAGCTCGCCGCCGCCTCCAGCACCGAGCCCGACCCGGTCAAGCGCGAGGCCATGGTGAAGTCGGCGCTGAAGGAGTTCAAGGACGGCATCCATGTGATCCCCCTGCACCGCCAGATGATTCCCTGGGCGGTGCGCCAGAACGTCACGGCGGTACACCGCAGCGACAACTGGCTGGAGGTGGCCTGGGTGAATGTGGGCAAATAGCCAGCGCGTTCAGGCAGACGGCGCGATCAGCGTGACGCGCCGGTTCTGCGTCCGTCCGGCCTCGCTGGCATTGTCTGCAATCGGCTTCAGGGCACCGAAGCCGCGTACTCGCAAGCGCGCCGGCGCCATGCCCGCCGCGGCCAGCGCGCGCCCGACAGCCTCGGCGCGCCGCTCCGACAGACGCAGGTTGTACTCCTCGTTGCCGACGTTGTCGCTGTGGCCCTCGACGCGCAGGCCGTCGATGCCAACGCCAGCGAGGCCCTGAGCGATCTGGCGCAAGCGCTGCAACTGCGCCCCGCTGAGCTGGTCCGAGTCAAAGTCGAACAGCAGGCCCGTGCCCAGATTGAGTTCCCAGCCCTCGGCCGCTTCCACGAAGCCCAGCGCGCTGAGAACCTGACGCTGCGAGGGCGTCACCACAAAGGCATTCGATCCACCAGGGTTCTCGCCATGCTGGCATCCACCCAGCAAGGCGGCGCTGATCAACACCAAGGCCGCGAGGGATTGAGAGGCAAAACGCATCGACTGCTACTCCTGTCTACCGGCGGCATCACACCCGCGCCGGGTCATTGCCACGCTGGCGCAGCTTGTGGCGATACATCTCGACATCGGCATAGCGCAGCAGTGCGTCCGCGTCGGCGCCGTCATCGGGATAGATGGCCACGCCCACGCTGATGCCCGGTCGCAGCTCCTCACCGCTGGCCAATTGCACGCGTCCCTGCCGCACCGATTGCTGCACCTGCTCGGCCACCCGCTGGGCATCCTCGGCATGACGCAGCGGGTCGATGAGCACGACGAACTCATCGCCCCCCAGGCGCCCCACCAGGTCGCTTTCACGCACGCCCGCACGCAGGCGTTCGGCCAGCACGCACAGCAGGCGGTCGCCAATTTCATGCCCATGCTCATCGTTGACACGCTTGAACTTGTCCGCGTCGATGAACAGCAGGCCCACGCGGCCGCCGCGCTGCCCCGCCCGCGTCACCGCGTCGGCCAGGCACTCCTCGAAATAGGCACGGCTGCAGGCCCCGGTGAGCGCGTCATGTTGCGCCTGGAAGGACAGGCTGTCGTTGTCGGTGCGCAGCGCCTCCTGATGCCGCAGCAACTCGGCCTCATGCGCCTGCACCTCGGCCAGCAGCGCATTGAAATCGGCACTCAGCGCGTCGATTTCGCTCACCGCCGCGGGTGGCAGGCGGCGCGCATAGGCGCGCTGTTCGCGCACCGCGCGGGTGTGCGCCGACAGCGCGCGCAGCGGCGCCACGATGCTGTGCTCGAGGCGCCGCGACACCAGCCTGATGCCCAGTGCGGTCAGCAACATGCCCAGCGCCACGCCCGCCATGCACCAGCCCAGCAGACTCAGGAACACCGTGCCGTCGCCCTCCACCTCGACCTGAGCCAGGCTCCTGCCCTCAACCTCGATCACGCTGCGCGCACCGATGGCGAACAGCCGCTCCGACAGCTGCAACTGCCAGCCGGGCGGCCGCGCGCGCCGGTAGGTGGCCAGTGTCTGCCCCCCGCCCAGCACGATGCGCGCGGCCGACAGCCCCTCGCGCTCGACGATCTGGTGCAGCAACTCAAGGCTGGCATCGGCATCCCGGAACACGACGGCGGCCTCGGCGGAATAGGCAATCGAGCGGCCGACCAGTTCCAGATTGCGCAGCGTGGTGCTGCGCAGATAGGCCACCGAGGCCAGCGTCAGCACCGCGCCCACCGCCAGCAAAGCCACCAGCGCGACACGCAGCTGCGCCCGCTGCAACAAGCTGGACAGGCTGACCGGCGTCATCATGAGCCCGCCACCTTGCGCGGCTTGGCCAGGCGCAGCACCAGCGCATTGACGCGCAGCCCGCTGCGCGCCACCGCATCCAAATTGACCTCGAAGCGCGTCTGCGCCTCGCCACGCTCCAGGCAGAACAAGCCGCCGTCCGAGCAGAACTCGGCGCCCCAGCCAATGCTCAGCACCGGCCGCGCGGCCAGCGCACGCAAGGCCTTGCGCTGCAGCTCGGCGTCCCAGCCGTCAAAGTAGACCAAGTCACAGGCGCTGGCCGGCACCTGGTCCACCTCGATGATCACCAGCTCCAGCGCCCGTGTCGCGCGTGCCTGTTCGATGGCGCCAGCCAGCGCCGCGGCATCGGGGGCGCCACGGCTGACGCAAAGCTTCAGGGTTCGTGCCGGCCCGGGCCAGCTCGTGTAGCCCAGCATCCCCATCACGATGGCAGCGGGGCTCAGGGGCGTCTCGGCGATGGCCACGGACTGGGCCTGGGTCGCGCCCATGCCCAGGCTCAGGCTGAGGGCCAGCCACAGCCGCAGCACCAGCAGGCCGCGGAAGCGACTGACAGCGAGGAACCAAGAACGCGGATAGCCGGGCGACATGAATGCGAACAACACGGGACTGCTGCGGGCGATTCTGCCAGCCGCACCGCTCGCAAGGCCCTGCCCTGCACCGCTTGTCGCATCGGGGCTGCGAGTTTGTCGCGGATCGCAGCATTCACACCCCTCGAATCGGGTGGTTGGAGCTCCTCGAGGCTTGACGAAAGCGGCGCGCTCGGCCGCTCCGCGATACGGTGCACTATCACCGGGCGGGCAGACGGCGCTGGCCCTATAATGCGGGCCAACGCCGCGCTTCTCAGTCTTGCGCGGCGTTTCTTTTTTTAGCTCAAGCACGCTCCTTGCGCAGCCCGAAGACTGGCGCCATTCTCAGTGGCGCGGCTGCACACCATGGGCACCGTGCGCAAATCGCACTCAATGAGTTTTGATTCTCTGGGCCTGGCCGCCCCCCTTCTCAAGGCCATCGCCGACGCCGGCTACACCACCCCCACCCCCATCCAGAGCCAAGCGATCCCCGCCGTTCTCCAAGGCGGTGACCTGTTGGCTGGCGCACAGACCGGCACGGGCAAGACGGCCGGCTTCACGCTGCCCATGCTGCACCGCCTCGCGGCGGGCGGCCCGGTGCTGAACAAGCGCGGCAAGCCCGCCATCCGTGCCCTCGTGTTGACCCCCACCCGCGAACTCGCGGCCCAGGTGGAGGAAAGCGTCAAGACCTATGGCAAGTACCTGCCGCTCAAGAGCATGGTGATGTTCGGCGGCGTCGGCATGCAGCCGCAGATCAACCGCCTGCGCGATGGCGTGGACATCCTGGTGGCCACCCCCGGCCGCCTGCTGGACCACGCGCAGCAGGGCACGCTGGACCTGAGCCAGGTGCAGATCCTGGTGCTGGACGAAGCCGACCGCATGCTGGACATGGGCTTTGTGCACGACATCAAGAAGGTGCTCGCGCTCCTGCCCGCCAAGAAGCAGAGCCTGTTGTTCTCGGCCACCTTCAGCGACGAGATCAAGGCCCTGGCCGATCGTCTGCTGAACCAGCCCGCGCTGATCGAAGTGGCGCGCCGCAACCAGACCAACGAGTCGATCGCGCAAAAGGTCCACCCGGTGGGCCGCGAGCGCAAGAAGGAGCTGCTGGTTCACCTGATCAAGAGCGGCGACTGGCACCAGGTGCTGGTGTTCACGCGCATGAAGCATGGTGCCAACCGCCTCACCGACTACCTGAATGACCAGGGCATCAGCGCCATGGCCATCCACGGCAACAAGAGCCAGGGTGCGCGCACCAAGGCGCTGGCCGACTTCAAGAGCGGCGATCTGACCTGCCTGGTGGCCACCGACATCGCGGCCCGCGGCATCGATATCGACCAGCTGCCCCACGTGGTGAACTACGAGCTGCCCAACGTCCCCGAGGACTATGTGCACCGCATCGGCCGCACCGGCCGCGCCGGCGCTGTGGGAGAAGCGGTCTCGCTGGTGTGCGTGGACGAGAACGGCTTCCTGCGCGAGATCGAGAAGCTCATCAAGCGCGAGGTCCCCAAGGAAATCGTGCCCGGTTTCGCGCCCGATCCGAGCGAGCGCCCCGAGCCCATCGTGCTGGGCCGCATGGTGCTGAACGGCAATGGCAGCCGCAGCGGCGGTGGCCGCGGTGCGCCCTCGCGCGGCGGTGGCGGCGGTGGCCGTGGCGCCCCGCGCGATGGCGCTGGCCGTGACGGCGGACGCGACGGTGCCCGCCATGGCGCGCCGGCCGCCAAGCGCCCGGCCGGCCCCGGTGCGGCGCATGCCGGCCACGGTGGCGCCAAGCCCCAGCAGGGCCAGCCCCGCCATGCGCAGCCGGCCCGCCCGGCCGCGCCCAAGCCCAATGGCGCCGCGCCGCGCCACAACAATGGCCCGCGCCTGACGCAACCCAAGCGCTGAAGCGGCAACACCGCCAGGCATCAGGCCCGACGCGCAAGCGCCGGGCCTTTTTGTTTGCACCTACGATGCGCGCATGAGTCACATCACACAATCGGTCTGGGTGGCGGGGGCCAGCGGCCTGGTGGGGCGCGCGCTGCTGCAGGAGTTGCTGCGCACGCCGCTGCAGGTGCATGCGCTGGTGCGCAAGCCCATCGCCGAGCTGGAAAGCAGCCCGCGGCTGCGCCAGCACCGCGTGGACCTGCGCCGCGCCGATCTCGGCGGGCCGCTGCCGCCGGCGCATGCGCTCTACATCTGCCTGGGCAGCACGATCGCCCAGGCGGGTTCGCGCGAGGCCTTCCATGCGGTCGATCACGACGCCGTGCTGAACGTCGCGCGCGCCGCGCGCGTGCTCGGGGTCAGGCGTTGCGCGGTGGTCTCGGCGCTGGGCGCCGACCGCCATTCGGCCGTGTTCTACAACCGCGTCAAGGGCGAGATGGAGGAGAGCCTGCGGGGCCTGGGCTTCGAGCGCCTGGTGATTGCGCGGCCCTCGCTGCTGGACGGCGAGCGCGCGGCGCTGGGCCAGCCCAGCCGCCTGGCCGAGCGCTGCACCCTGGCCCTGCTGCGCCCGCTGAGCGGCCTGATCCCGGCGCGCTGGCGCCCCGTCCGGGCGCAGCGCGTGGCACGCGCGATGATGCTTGCGCTATCGCAGCGCGGGCCGGCCGTCCAGGTGTTGGAATCGGCCGAACTGCAAACCCTGGGGGCCTCATGAAAATCAGCTTTCTCGGCGCCGCGGACGCCGTCACCGGATCCCGCCATCTGCTGGACGTGAACGGCCAGCGTCTGCTGCTGGACTGCGGCCTGTTCCAGGGCTACAAGGTGCTGCGCGAGCGCAACTGGGCGCCGTTCGGCGTCTCGCCCTACAGCGTCGACGCGGTGCTGCTCTCGCATGCGCATCTGGACCACAGCGGCTATATCCCGGCCTTGGTGCGCCAGGGCTTCAAGGGCCAGATCTTCTCCACCGGCGCCACGCGCGAACTCTGCGACGTGCTGCTGAAGGACAGCGCACATCTGCAGGAGGAAGACGCCAAGCGCGCGAACCGCTACGGCACCTCCAGGCACGAGAAGGCCCTGCCGCTCTACAGCCTGGCCGACACCAAGAAGGCGCTGGCGCATTTCGTCGGCCTGCCGCGCGACGGCAGGCTACGCCTCGGCAAGGCCGAGATCCGCTTCACGCCGGTGGGCCATCTGCTGGGCGCCTCGGCCATCAGCGTGACCTCGGGCGGCAAGACCCTGGTCTATTCGGGCGACGTCGGGCGCGACAACGATCTGCTGATGCCCGCGCCCCAGCATCTGCAGCGCGCCGACGTGCTGCTGATCGAATCCACCTACGGCAACCGCCTGCATCCGGCCGAGGACGTGCAGCAGCGCCTCACCCAGATCGTGCGCAACACCCTCAAGCGCGGCGGCAGCGTGCTGCTGCCCAGCTTCGCGGTGGGGCGGGCCCAGGCGCTGCTGCTGGTGCTGCAGCGCATGCGCCAGGCGGGCGAGCTGGACTACGAGGTGCCCATCATCCTTGACAGCCCGATGGCCATCGAGGCCACCGAGATCATGCTCAAGCACCAGCGCCTGCTGCGCGTCAGCGCGCGCGAGCTGGCCGGGCTGCGCGATGGCGTCACGCTCGTCACCAAGCCGGCGGACTCGCTCAAGCAGGCCGCCAGCCGCAAGCCCGCCGTCATCATCTCGGCCAGCGGCATGGCCACCGGCGGGCGCGTGCTCAACTACCTCAAGACGATGGCGCCGCAGGCGCGCCACCACATCGTGTTCCCCGGCTTCCAGGTCGGCGGCAGCCGCGGCGCCAAGATGGTGGAGGGCGCGCGCGAGATCAAGCTGCATGGCGAGTACGTGCCGGTGAATGCCGAGGTCAGCCATCTGGAAGGCTTCTCCGGCCATGCCGATGCCGACGGCCTGATGGCCTGGTTGCGCAGCTTCGAGCAGCCGCCCGCGCAGACCTTCGTGGTGCATGGCGAGCCGGCCGCCAGCGATGCGCTGCGCAGCCGCATCCAGGACGAGCTGGGCTGGCGCGTGCGCGTGCCCCAGCATGGAGAGACTGTGCCGCTGTGAACTGGCTGCAGCAATTGCTTGGCGCACAGGCCGGCCTGGTGATGGGCTGGCTGGCGGCCCTGGGCAGCGGCGCCCTGATCGGCCTGGAGCGCGAGCGCAGCAAGGGCCAGGGTCCGTCGCGCGAACCCGCCGGCCTGCGCACCTTCACGCTGGCCGCGCTGTGCGGCGCACTCACGCGTGGGCTGGAGCAGCCCGGCCTGGTGGCGGTGGGCGCGCTGGCGGTGACCCTGCTGGGCGCGCTGGCCTACTCGCGCCGGCGCGGCAGCGATCCCGGGCTCACCACCGCGATGGCGCTCTTTCTCACTTACCTGATCGGTGCGCTGTGCGTGGAGGCGCCGCTGCTGGGCGCCCCCGCCGCCATCACCACCACCGCGCTGCTGGCCGCGCGCAGCCGCCTGCACCGCTTTGCCACCCAGCTGCTGCACGAGGACGAGCTGCACGATGGCCTGCTGCTGGGCGCGCTGGCCCTGGTGGTGCTGCCGCTGATGCCCAAGGAGCCCCTGCCCTGGCTGGGCGGCATGAAGGCCTCGGCGCTGATGGGGCTGATGCTCCTGCTCTTGCTGCTGCAGGCCCTGGGCCATGTGGCGCTGCGCCTGGCCGGCCCCGGCGCCGGGCTGACGCTCTCGGGCCTGCTGGGCGGGCTGGTCTCCAGCACCGCCACCATCGCCAGCCTGGGCGCGCGCGCACGCCAGCACCCGGACCAGCCGGCGCTGCAGGCGGCCTGCGCGGCGGGCGCCATCATGTCCACCGCCGCCACCTGGTTGCTGTCCCTGCTGATGCTGGCGGCGCTGGCGCCGGCCGCGGCGGCGCGCTTCTGGCCACTGGCCCTGACGGGCGCCGCCAGCGCGGGCCTGATCGCCTGGCGGCTGCTGCGCCAGGCCCAGACCGCCGACGGCACGGCAGCGCGCGATGGCGTGCCGGCGCCGCTGGCACAGGCCTCGCGCGGCCCGCTGCGCGTGCGCGAGGCGCTGCTGATCGCGGCCCTGCTCAGCGGCGTCAGCCTGGCCGTCAACTGGGCGCTGCAACGCTTCGGCAGCAGCGGCCTCTACACCGCCGTGGGCCTGGCCGCACTGGCCGATGCCCATGCCCCGGTGGCCTCGCTGGCCGCCCTGCAAGCCTCCGCGAAGATCGGCCTGGACGCGCTGATGCACGGCGTGCTGCTGGCACTGGCCTGCAACAGCGTCACGCGCAGCCTCACCGCGCTGCTGAGCGGCGGCGCCCTGTTTGCACGCCGCGTGCTGACGGCGCTGTTGCTGTCCCTCGGTCTATCCATGCTGGCCTTGCTGGCCATGCCCGCCCTGCCCTGAACGCATGAAGTCCCACCCCATCCATCCTGCCCAGCTCGATTTCTCGGACCCGCAAGCGCCCAGTCCGGCCACGTATGGCGATGTCTACCATGCCCGCAGCGGCGCCTTTGCGCAGGCCGACCATGTCTTCCTGCGCGGCAACGGCCTGCCCGAGCGCTGGCGCGGGCGGCGCCGCTTCGTGATCCTGGAGACCGGCTTCGGCCTGGGCAACAACTTCCTGGCCAGCTGGGCGGCCTGGCAGGCCGATCCGCAGCGCGCCGAGCGCCTGGTGTTCATCAGCATCGAAAAGCACCCGCTCACGCGCGCCGACATGGCACGCGCGCATGCCGGCTCGCCCGCGCCCGAGCTGGCGGCGCAACTGCTGCAGGCCTGGCCGGCGCTGACGCACAACCTGCATCGCCTCGGTTTTGAGAACGGCCGCGTCGAACTGCTGCTAGCCCTGGGCGATGCGCGCGACTGGCTGGCCGAACTGGTGGCCGAGGTCGACGCTTTCTACCTGGACGGCTTCGCGCCCGCGCTCAACCCCGAGATCTGGGATCCCTATCTGCTCAAGCGCCTGGGTCGCCTGGCGGCGCCCGAGGCCACCGCCGCCACCTGGAGCGCGGCGCGGCCGGTGCGCGACGGCCTGGCCGCCGCCGGATTCGAGGTGCGCAGGCGCCCCGGCCTGGGCAGCAAATGGCATATGACGGTGGCGCGCTACCTGCCACGCCATGCCCTGCAGCGCCCGGCCGCGCGCCTGCCGCTGGCGCCCCAGGCCCGGCAGGTGCTGGTGCTGGGTGCGGGCCTGGCCGGCGCGGCCTGCAGCGCGGCGCTGCGCGAGCAGGGCCTGCAGGTGACGGTGCTGGAGGCGCGCGGCGGGCCCGCCCAGGGCGCCTCGGGCAATCCGGGCGGGCTGTTCCACGGCACCCTCAACCCCGACGATGGCACCCATGCCCGATTCAACCGCGCCGCGGCCCTGCAGGCCGAGCGCGGCATCGCGGCGCTGGCCGGCCAAATGCCCTGGCTGCAGCGCGGCCTGCTGAGGCTGGAAACGCGCCGCAGCCTGGCCGAGATGCAGGCCCAGATCGAGCGCCTGGCCCTGCCCGCCGACTATGTGCAGGCGCTGTCCGCCAGCGACGCCGCCGCGCGCAGCGGCCTGGCCCTGACGCAGCCCGCCTGGTTCTATCCGGGCGGCGGCGCCGCGCCGCCCGCCGCCCTGGTGCGGGCCTGGCTGGCCGATACGCCGGTGCGTTATGGCGTGCAGGTGGCGGCGCTGCGCCGCACGGCGGCCGGCTGGCAGGCGCTGGACGCGCAGGGGCAGTGCCTGGCCGAGGCCGAGGCGGTGGTGCTGGCGCTGGGCCACGCCAGCCTGCCGCTGCTGCGCGGCCTGGCGGCGCAGCAACCCTGGCCGCTGATGCCCCAGCGCGGCCAGCTCAGCATGCTGCCGGCCGTGCCGGGCCTGCGCGTGCCGCTGCTGCCGGTGGCCGGCAGCGGCTATGCCATCGGCGACGGCCTGGGCGGCCTGTGGTGCGGCGCCACCGCCCAGGACGGCGACGAGGATGACCGGTTGCGCCCCGCCGACCACGCCCACAATCTGCAGCAGTACGAGCAGCTCAGCGGCCTGCCCCTGCCGGCCGCGGCCTGGCAAGCGCCGCTGCAGGGCCGCGTGGGCTGGCGCCTCACCACGCCCGACCGCCTGCCCCTGGTCGGCGGCCTGGCCGACCCGGCCTACCAGGGGCGCCGCGATCAGCTGCGCCTGCTGCCGCGCCTGCCCGGGCTGGTGCTCTGCACCGGGCTGGGCTCGCGCGGCATTGCCTGGGCCCAGCTGTGCGCGCGCATCGTCGCGGCCCAGCTGACCGGGGCCCCGCTGCCGCTGGAAGCCGATCTGGTGGATGCGCTCGACCCGGCGCGGTTTGCCCGGGTCCGGAAGACACAAACTGATACATAAGTTTTGGTTATGCCCGCATTACTTTATTCATCCCAGCTTGGCAAGCGGTGCTGCTCCCAAGAGGGATAGCAGGGATGCGCGGCCGGCACGCATAACGCACAGTGCCGCCGTGCTCGCCGCCGGACCCATCAGGTTCTGCATGGCAGCCGTCAACAACCACAAGTTCGGAGCCCCTTCTGATGACATCCAGGTCCAAGTTTGCTGTCCGTCCCGCCGCTGCCGCCGCCCTGGCGCTCGGTCTTGCCCTCGCTTCCTCGCTGGCCATTGCCGCCCCCGGCAAGGCCGAGGCCCGCGCCCGCGGCCATATCGCCGACTTCGCCGGCCGCAGCCTCCACGGCGCCGACCAGAGCTACGAGCTGCAGGACTTGATCGTCGATGCCAACGGCACCGAGCATGTGCGCTTCAACCGCCGCTTCAAGGGCCTGCGCGTGGTAGGCGGCGACCTGGTGGTGCGCTCGAACGGCCAGGGCGTGCTGGAAGACATCTCGCTGACGCTGGCACGCGAGCCCAAGGTGGACGACAAGCCCGGCGTGTCGCAGGGCCAGGCCAAGCGCCTGGTGGCACAGCGCTACCAGGGTGACGACCAGGGCCATGCGCCCGAACTGCTGGTCTACGCGCGCGGTGACCTGCCCCGTCTGGCCTGGGATGTGCGCGTCTTCAGCGAAGGCGCCGACGGCACGCCCAGCGAGAAGCATGTGATCGTCGACGCCCAGCTGGGCACCCTGCTGGACGCCTGGGACGACGTGCACACCGCCGCCGCCAACGGCACCGGCAAGAGCCTGTACAGCGGCAATGTGACGCTCACCACCAACAGCGTTACAGGTGGCTACGAATTGCGCGACCCGAGCCGCGGCGGCACCTACACGAAGAACCTCGCCGGCAAGACCCGCGGCGGCTCGATCATGACCGACAGCGACAACGTCTGGGGCAACAACGCCACCAGCGACACCGCATCGGCCGGTGTGGACGCGCAGTACGGCACGGCCGTGACCTGGGACTATTACCTGAACGTGCATGGCCGCAACGGCATCGGCAACGACGGCAAGGGCGCCTACAACCAAGTGCACTACGGCCGCAGCTACAACAACGCCTACTGGTCGGACTCCTGCTTCTGCATGACCTATGGCGACGGCGATGGCACGAGCCTGCGCCCGCTGGTGTCGCTGGACGTGGCCGGCCATGAAATGACCCATGGCGTCACCGCCCGTACCGCCAACCTGACCTACTCCGGCGAGTCCGGTGGCCTCAACGAAGCCACCTCCGACATCTTCGGCACCATGGTCGAGTTCTACGCCAACAACAGCAATGACGCGGGCGACTACCTGATCGGCGAAAAGATCATGATCAAGTCGCCCTGGATGCGCAGCATGATCAAGCCCAGCGCCGATGGCGCCTCGGCCGACTGCTGGTACTCCGGCGTGGGCAGCCTGGACGTGCATTACAGCTCGGGCGTGGCCAACCACCTGTACTTCATCCTGGCCGAAGGCACCAACAGCAGCTACGGCACCAGCCCCACCTGCCAGGCCGGCGACACCCGCGTGGCCACCGGCAATGCGGTGCTGAGCGGCATCGGCCGCGACGCCGCGGCCAAGATCTGGTACCGCGCGCTGAGCACCAAGATGACCTCCAACACCAACTACGCCGGTGCGCGTGCGGCCACCATCGCGGCGGCCAACGACCTCTACGGCGCCGGCAGCGCCACCGCCAACGCGGTGGCGGCGGCTTGGTCGGCGGTGGGCGTCAACTAAGCCTGGTCCACTCGACAAAAAGCGCCCCGCGGGGCGCTTTTTTTATGGGGCGAGGCCTGGCTCAGAAGACCAGCGTCTTCACGCCCGCGGCCGTGCCCAGCAGGCAGACGCTGGCGCGGTTGCGCGCGAACACGCCCACCGTCACCACGCCGGGCCATTGGTTCACATCGGCCTCGAAGGCCTTGGGGTCGGTGATCTGCAGGCCGCGCACATCGAGGATCTGGCAGCCGTTGTCCGTCACCACGCCGGCGCGCAGCGTGGCCTGGGCGCCCAGGGCGGCGAAGCGGCGTGCGATCTGGGCGGCGGCCATCGGGATCACCTCCACCGGCAGCGGGAAGGCGCCCAGCACCGGCACCAGCTTGGATTCGTCGGCGATGCAGACAAAGCGCTCGGCCAGATCGGCCACGATCTTCTCGCGCGTCAGCGCCGCGCCGCCGCCCTTGACCATATGGCCGGCGTGATCGATCTCGTCGGCGCCATCGATATAGACCGGCAGGCTCGTCACCTCGCCGGCCTCCAGCACGCGGATGCCCAGGGCCTTCATGCGCTCGGTGGAGCGCACCGAGCTGGAGACGGCGCCGGCAACTGCCAAGCCGCTGGCGGCCAGCGCGTCGATGAACTTGTCCACCGTCGAGCCGGTGCCCACGCCGACGATGGTGCCGGGCGTGACGTATTGAAGGGCGGCCTGGCCGACCAGGGTCTTGAGTTCGTCTTGGGTCAGTGACATGGGTTCTTGCTCGTCAGGGGGTCAGGTGTTGCGGCGCTGGCGCACGGCGGCCGCGAGTTCGCGCAGCAGGGGTTCGGTCTGGGTCCAGCCCAGGCAGGCGTCGGTGATGGACACGCCGGGCTTGAGGTCGGCCTTGGTCTGGCCCTCGGCCAGATCCTGGCGGCCGGCCTGCAGGTGCGACTCGATCATCACGCCGGTGATGCGCGCATCGCCGCCGCTGATCTGGCCAGCCACGTCGTGGCCGACCTCGATCTGGCGCTCGAACTTCTTGCTGGAGTTGGCATGCGAGAAGTCGATCATCACCTGCTCGCGCAGGCCCGCGGCCTTGAGCGCATCGCAGGCCTGCTGCACCGAGGCGGCGTCGTAGTTGGGTGCCTTGCCGCCGCGCAGGATGATGTGGCAGTCGTCGTTGCCGCGCGTCTCGAAGATGGCGGCCGCGCCCATCTTGGTCATGCCCATGAAGGCATGGCTGGCGCTGGCGGCCAGCACCGCGTCGGAAGCCACCTTGATGCCGCCATCGGTGCCGTTCTTGAAGCCCACCGGGCAGGACAGGCCGCTGGCCAACTGGCGATGGCTCTGGCTTTCGGTGGTGCGCGCGCCGATCGCACCCCAGGCGATCAGGTCGGAGATGTATTGCGGCGAGAGCAGGTCCAGGAACTCGGTGCCGGCCGGCAGGCCCAGGGCGGTCACGTCCAGCAGCAGCTGGCGGGCCAGGCGCAGGCCCTCGTTCATGTGGAAGCTGCCGTCCAGGCGCGGGTCGTTGATATAGCCCTTCCAGCCCACCGTGGTGCGCGGCTTCTCGAAATAGACGCGCATCACGACGAGCAGGTCCTGGCTCAACTCATCGCGCAGATTCTTCAGCAGGCGCGCGTAGTCCATCGCCTGGTCGTGATCATGGATCGAGCAGGGGCCGACCACCACCAGCAGGCGGTCGTCGCGGCCGTGCAGCACATCGCTGATCTCGACGCGCGCACGCTCCACCAGGCTGAGCGAGGCGTCGGGCAGCGGCAGTTCGTCGAGCAACAGGGCCGGCGAGATCAGCGGCCGCACCGCGCCGATGCGGGTATCGTCGGTGCGGGTGGTGTCGCGCGTGGCGTCACGGCTACCAACTTCGCGGTCATGTCGGGGATCATCCAGGGGCTTCATGGCGGGCGCGTCCGTAAACTGCAGATCCGGCATTATCGCCAGCGATGCGACAATCCCTGCCCTATGTCGCTGCTGCCTTACGCCCTTGCCCGCCCCTTCCTGTTCAAGCTGGACCCCGAGCGGGCGCACGAACTGACCCTCGACAGCATCGCCAGGCTGCAGAACACCGCGGCCGCCACGCTGTGGTCCCAGCCGCGCGTGGCCGACCCGGTCGAGCTGGCGGGGCTCAAGTTCCCCAACCGCATCGGCCTGGCCGCCGGCCTGGACAAGAACGGCCGCTGCATCGACGGCCTGGGGGCGATGGGCTTCGGTTTCATCGAGGTGGGCACCGTCACGCCCAAGGGCCAGCCCGGCAACGACAAGCCGCGCATCTTTCGCCTGCCCGAGGCCCAGGCCCTGATCAACCGCCTGGGCTTCAACAACGAGGGCCTGGCCAGTTTTCTGGCGAATGTGCAGCGCGCCCACAGCTTCCGCGCCGCCGGCGGCCTGGTGGGCCTAAACATCGGCAAGAACGCCGCCACGCCGATCGAGCAGGCGGTGGACGATTACCTGATCGGCCTGGACGGGGTGTTCCCGCATGCCGACTACATCACCATCAACATCTCCAGCCCCAACACCAAGAATCTGCGCGCGCTGCAGGGCGACGCGGCGCTGGACGCCTTGCTAGGCGCCCTGCAGGCGCGCAAGCTGCAATTGCAGGCGAGCTCGGGCCGCGTGGTGCCGATGTTCGTGAAGATTGCGCCCGACCTGGACGAGGCCCAGGTGGCGGTGATCGCCCAGACCCTGCAGAACAACGGCATCGATGGCGTGATCGCCACCAACACCACCATCTCCCGCGAGGCCGTGCAGGGCCTGCCGCATGCGGAAGAAACCGGCGGTCTCTCGGGCAAGCCGGTGTTCGAGGCCAGCAACAAGGTGATCAGGCTGCTGCGCGCCGCGCTGGGCAGCCACTACCCCATCATCGGAGTGGGCGGGGTGCTGAGCGGCGCGGATGCGCGCGCCAAGCTGCAGGCCGGCGCCGACCTGGTGCAGCTCTATACCGGCCTGATCTACAAGGGCTCGGCCCTGGTGCATGAATGCGCCATGGCCATGGCCCGGCCCTGAACGTCATGGGCATCGAGATCGAGCGCAAATTCCTGGTGCGCGGCGAGGACTGGAAGGCCTGGCCGGCGCAGCTGCTGAGCCAGGGCTATCTGAGCCGCGACCCGGCGCGCACGGTACGCGTGCGCATCGCCGGCGATGCAGCCTTCCTGACCATCAAGGGCCAGAGCGTGGGCGCCAGCCGCGCCGAGTTCGAGTACCCGATCCCGGTAGACGATGCGGTGGCGCTGCTAAGCCTTTGCGAGGGCCCGCGCGTCGAGAAGCTACGCCGCGTGATTCCCTATGCCGGCATGCAATGGGAGGTGGACGAGTTCCTGGGCGAGAACGCCGGCCTCGTCGTCGCCGAGCTCGAGCTGCTGCATGCCGACCAGGGCTTCGAATGCCCGCCCTGGGTGGGTGCCGAGGTCACCGACGATCTGCGCTACTTCAACTCGGCCCTGGCCGCCCACCCCTTCAGCCGCTGGTAGGGCAAAAGAAAAGCGAGCCGAGGCTCGCTTGCTGGTTCAGGGCAAAGACTGGATCAGGCGCTTTTCAGACGTTTTGGCGGCGGCGCGCCAGAAAGCCCACCACGCCCAGGCCCGCCAGCAGCATGGCATAGGTTTCGGGCTCGGGCACCGGGGTGGCGACGATATTGCCACCATAGGAGGCCGTTGCGCCCACCGCGGTACCGGACACCTTCAGCTGATAGAAGCCAGCCGGCAGCGTGGTGCTACCCGCCAGGATCTGCGTGGCCACGGTCACGCCATTGCTCGATTGAGAGCTGCCGCCCAGCAGCAAGGGCACGCCGTTCAGCAGCGCCGAGAAATTGGCAATCTCGCCAAAGGTCGAACTACCGAAGGTGATGGCAACGTTGGTGATCGAGGCAGCGACGATGGAGGCGGTGCCCAGATTGAAGGTCCAGGTGTCGCTGAACGAGCCGGTCACCGTGTTGGAAAAGGACGCGCTGGGCGATATCGGGTCCAGCGAACCGACAGCAAAGGAACTGACGGAACTCAGGGCCAGCGCCGCCGCGGCAACGAGGGGTTTCAATTTCATCTATGACTCCCGGGGGTGGTAGACAACCAGATACTGCGAACGGATTGTGCGTTGCATCAACGCCAAATTAATCACGTTCGTCTCCCTACCCTTGGGGGGATCCCCTAGCTTTATTGTCAACACCTGTAAGGGCATGCACCAAGCGCGTGCCCACCCCTTGCCAAGGCCTCCCAGGCCGCCGAAGGGCAAGCCCCAATAGGAGGGCGAGCCGAAGCCGCGAGAATCCCGCCCAAACATAAAGGGAGGAAGTCTCATGAAACTGCCAGGCCATGCCCTGCGCGCTCGCTGTCTCGCAACCCTGTGCGCCCTCACGGCGCTGCTGAGCCCGGTGGCCCAGGCACAGGACGCTCGCCCGCCCGGTGCGGGCATTCCCGCCGAGGATTTCTTTCGCCTGCCTCAGTACGGCCGGGCGCAGCTCTCGCCCGATGGCCGCTATCTGGCCGTGGTGGCCTCGCCCGCCGGCCGGCGCACCCAGCTCACCGTGATCGACCTGCAGAACCTGGGCAACTCGCGCGTGCTGGTGGGCATGGACGACAGCGACATCCATCGCGTGCAATGGGTCAACAAGCAGCGCCTGGTGTTCGACGTGGCACAGCTGCAGGAGGCCACCGACAAGCCGATCGCCCATGGTTTGTGGGCCGTCGACGTCGATGGCGGTCAGTTCAAGCAGCTGATCAACGCCAGTTCCTCCGTACCCAAGGTGAATATGGAGGGCATCGCCGAGCTGAAGAACTCGCTCATCAAGGAGCGCCGCGAGGAGCTGCTGCCCTGGAACTGGCAGCTGCTGCGCGTGCTGGACGACGGCAGCGACGACGTCATCATCGAGCACCACAGCTTCGACGGCCTGGGCGAATTTCGCTCCACCAGCGTGGCCAGGCTGGACACGCGCAACGGCCGCAAGCGCCAGATCCTGGACCAGGCCCCCGACAACGTCTACGACTGGCTGCTGGATGGCCAGGGCCGCGCCGTGGCAGCCACCGCGATCGCGAAAGACCAGTACACCATGCATCTGGCCGGCGCCGATGGCAAGACCTGGACCCCGTGGCGCAGCGGCAACCGCTTCGATGCCAAGGACGCCTTCTGGTTCGACGTCGGGCCCAAGGGCGATCTGTTCCTGATCGGGCCGGCCCCCGACGGTCGGGGCGACAACAAGGTGCTGTTGCGTTTCGATCCCAAGCAGGCCGCCACGCCGCCCCAGGTGCTGCTGAACATCAAGGGTTACGACTTCAGCGGCGAGCTGGTCTTCGATCCGCAGACGGGCGCGCTGCTGGGTGTGCATTACGAGGGCGAGTCGCTCGACAGCGTCTGGTTCGACGCCGGCATGAAGGCCTTGCAGGCCGAGGTCGACAAGGCCCTCGGCGCCACCGTCAACCGCATCTACTGCCGAGATTGCCTGCACAGCAATGTCGTGCTGGTGCAGTCCAACTCCGACCGCCAGCCCACCATCTTCAGCCTCTACCAGCGCGACAGCAAACAGCTCAAGCCGCTGATGCTGGCGCGGCCCTGGATCAAGACCGAAGCGATGGCGGCGCGCGAGCCGCTGCGCATCGCGGCGCGCGACGGGCTCAGCCTGCCCATCACGGTGACGCGGCCCAAGTCCACCGCCAAGCAGGCCCTGCCCACCGTGGTGCTGGTGCATGGCGGCCCCTTTGTGCGCGGCAACCATTGGGAGTGGAGCGACACCGCGCAGTTCCTGGCCTCGCGTGGCTATCTGGTGATCGAGCCCGATTTCCGCGGCAGCGCCGGCTATGGCAGCAGGCATCTGCGCGCCGGCTGGAAGCAATGGGGCCTGGCCATGCAGGACGACGTGGCCGACGCCACGCAATGGGCCATCGCCAAGGGCCTGGCCGATCCCAAGCGCATCTGCATCGCCGGTGCCAGCTATGGCGGTTATGCCGCGATGATGGGCCTGATCAAGAACCCGGAACTGTTCCGCTGCGGCATCAACTGGGTGGGCGTGTCGGACCTGAAGCTGGTGTTCAGCTCGCTCAACAGCGACCAGGGCGCGCTGGGGCTCAGCTACGACCTGCCGCTGATGATCGGCGACCCGCTCAAGGACGGCGAGCGCCTCGACGCCACCTCACCGCTCAAGCAGGCCGCCAGGCTCAAGCAACCGCTGCTGATGGCCTACGGTGCGGCCGACCGCCGCGTGCCCATGGAGCATGGCGTGAAGATGCGCGACGCCCTGGCCGCCGCCGGCAACCAGCAGGTGGAGTGGGTGCTCTACCCGCAGGAAGGCCACGGCTGGCGCGCCATCGAGACCCAGAAGGATTTCTGGGGCCGAGTGGAGCGCTTCCTGCAGCGCCATATCGGCGCTGCCGCGCCCTGATCAGGCGGCCAGCACGCGCAGCACCTTCTGCAAGCCCTCCACGGGCTTGCCCTTGCGGGCGCGCTTGCCGGCGTAGCTGGCAAGACCTGCCCCCTTGAGCAGCTCTTCCTTGGGCTTGCCGCCGCGGCCCGAGCCCAGCACCTGCAGGCTGTTGGTGAAGGCTGCGGTGCTGATGAGCGCGTCCTTGGGGTCCAGGTCCATCAGGGTCAGGCCGCGCCCGCCCTTGGGCTGGTGCTTGAGCTCGTCCAGCGCGTAGGTCAGCAGGCGGCCCTGCAGGGACAGGCAGGCCAAATTGACAACAGGGGGCACGCCCAAGACCTCACCGGCCGGAACGGGGCTGGGCGGCAAGGGCTTCTCCTCGCCCTCCAGGCTGAGGAAGGTCTTGCCGGCCTTCTGGCGGCCCACCAGATCGCCCAGCTGGGCAATCAGGCCGAAGCCGCCGGTGCCGGCCAGCACCAGGCGCTGGCTGCTCGCCGCGGCGTAGTAATGCGCGATCTGGGTGCCCGACTCCAGCTCGATCAGGGTGGTGATGGGCTGGCCATCGCCACGCCCGCCGGGCAGCAGGGCCACCGGCACCGAGTAGACGCGGCCATTGCTGCCGAACACGATCAGCGGATCGACGCTGCGGCAGGGGAACACGCCGTAGAGCTGGTCGCCCGACTTGAAGCTCAGGCCGGCGGCATCCACCTCATGGCCCTTGAGCGCGCGCACCCAGCCCTTCATGCTCACCACCACGGTGACGGGCTCGTCGACGATCTTGACCTCGGCCACCGCCTTCTTCTCTTCCTGGATCAGGGTGCGGCGCTCGTCGCCATAGGTCTTGGCGTCGCCCTCGATCTCCTTCACCACGGTGCGCTTGAGCACGCTGGGGTTGCCCTGGATGTCTTCCAGCTTGGCCTGCTCGTCGCGCAGGCTCTTGAGCTCCTGCTCGATCTTGATGGCCTCCAGCCGCGCCAGCTGGCGCAGGCGGATTTCCAGGATGTCCTCGGCCTGGCGGTCGCTCAGATTGAAGCGTTCGATCAGCGCCGCCTTGGGCTCGTCCGCGTTGCGGATGATGCGTATCACCTCGTCGATGTTCAGCAGCACCAGCTGCCGGCCCTCCAGCACATGGATGCGGTCCAGCACCTTGGCCAGGCGATGCTCGGTGCGGCGCAGCACCGTGGCCATGCGGTAGCCCAGCCATTCGCTCAGGATCTGGCGCAGGCTCTTCTGCGTGGGCCGGCCGTCGGCGCCGATCATGGTCAGGTTGATCGGCGCGCTGGTCTCCAGGCTGGTGTGGGCCAGCAGCGTGGTGATGAGCTCCTGCTGCTCCACCGTGCGGCTCTTGGGCTCGAACACCAGGCGCACCGCGGCGTCCTTGCTCGATTCATCGCGCACGCCGTCCAGCACCGCCAGGAGCGAGGCCTTGAGCTGCAGCTGTTCCTGCGAAAGCGCCTTCTTGCCGGCCTTGACCTTGGGGTTGGAGAGCTCCTCGATCTCCTCCAGCACCTTCTGCGCGCTGGTGCCATGCGGCAGCTCGGTCACCACCAGCTGCCACTGGCCGCGCGCCAGGTCCTCGATCTTCCAGCGCGCACGCAGCTTCAGGCTGCCGCGGCCGCTGCGGTAGGCGGCCTGGACGTCCTCGGCCGGGCTGATGAGCTGGCCGCCGCCGGGATAGTCGGGGCCGGGGATGTGGGTGAACAGCTCCGCGTCGCTGAGCTTCTCGTTCTTCAAGAGCGCCACCGCGGCGCCGGCCACCTCGCGCAGATTGTGGCTGGGCACCTCGGTGGCCAGGCCCACGGCGATGCCGCTGGCGCCGTTCAGCAGCACGAAGGGCAGGCGCGCCGGCAGCTGCTTGGGCTCCTGCGTCGAGCCGTCGTAATTGGGCACGAAGTCCACCGTGCCCTCGTCGATCTCGTCCAGCAGCAAGCGGGTGATGGGGGCCAGCCGCGCTTCCGTGTAACGCATCGCCGCGGCACCGTCGCCATCACGGCTGCCGAAGTTGCCCTGGCCGTCGATGAGCGGATAGCGCTGGCTGAAGTCCTGCGCCATGCGCACCAGGGCGTCGTAGGCGGCCTGGTCGCCGTGCGGGTGGAAGCGGCCCAGCACATCGCCCACCACGCGCGCGCTCTTCACCGCCTTGGGGCCGGCCGCGGTGGTGAAGGCCAGGCCCATGCGCTCCATCGAATAGAGGATGCGGCGCTGCACCGGCTTCTGCCCGTCGCAGACATCCGGCAGGGCGCGGCCCTTCACCACCGAGAGCGCGTACTCCAGATAGGCGCGCTCGGCGTAATGGGCCAGGCTCAGCGCGTCGCCACCGTCAGCGCCACCGCCATCGCGGGGCGCAGCGGGCTTGGGATCTTCAAAATCGAATGCGTTCTGGTTCATCTGTCTTGTCGTCTACTGCTCGACGCCCCGGCACAGGGCCGCGGCGTCATGGATCTTCATCGGGTGGCTCACGCGCCCTCTTCGCCCAGCGCCAGGCGGGCCTGGTACTCGCGGTCCAGCATCGCCATCACGATCAGGCTGTCGTAGCCGTCCGCGCCCTCGATGCTGACGCGCACGCTTTCGCGCAAACGGCCCTCCTCCACGAAACCCTCGCTGGCATAGAGCTGCAGCGCGCGGGTGTTGAGCGCCTTCACATCCAGCCAGAAACGGTGCGCATGCAGCTGTGTAAAAGCCAGCTTCTTGAGCAGGCGCACGCAGGCACGCCCCAGGCCGCGGCCCTTGGATTGCAAGACGATGCGCTTGAGCTCTACCGAGCCATGCGGATTGCGACAGCCCTGCAGGATCACAAAGCCGGCGCGCTCACTCGCATCACCGAGCTCCACGATGAAATGGCGGCTGTCCGGAAAGCGGATCGCGCCCTCGTGCTGGGTGCGCTCCCAGGGGGTGATGAAGGGGCGGTTTGCCGAATCCTGCTCCACCGAGACCACGAAGTCCAGATCGGACAGCATGGTCGGGCGCAGATGCACGCGGGGCGAGGCGATGGTGCTCATGCGCCTTCCTCGAAGCCACGCAGCACCGCCACCACGTTGTGTCCGATGGCCTCGGTGGCATAACCGCCCTCCTGCAGGAACAGCGTGGGCAGTTGCAGCGTGCGCAGGGCCTGGCCGATGCGGCGGAACTCGGGCTGGTCGAGCTTGAAGTGCGAGATCGGGTCGCCCGCATAGGTATCCACGCCCAGCGAGACGATCAGCAGCTCGGGCGCATAGGCGTTCAGCGCCACCAGGGCGCGCTCGAAGGCCTCGAACCATTGCTCGTTGCCGGCACCCGCCGGCAACGGGTAGTTGGCATTGCAGCCCAGGCCCGCGCCGGCGCCGGTCTCATCAGCATGGCCGAGGAAGAAGGGGTATTCGGTCTGCGGATCGCCATGGATGCTGGCGTAGTAGACATCGCCGCGCGCATAGAAGATCGCCTGCGTGCCATTGCCATGGTGGTAGTCCACGTCCAGGATGGCGACGCGCTGCTTGCCGGCAGCGCGCGCCGCCTGCGCCGCCACCGCCGCGTTGTTGACGAAGCAGTAGCCGCCAAAGAAATCGGCGCCGGCATGGTGGCCGGGCGGGCGCGTCAGCGCGTAGGCGCTGCGCGCGCCGGCCAGCACCAGGTCCAGCGCGGTGAGCGTGGTCTGCGCGCCCCAGTAGGCGGCCTCCCAGGCCCCCGCGGTCAGCGGCGTGCCACTGTCCATCGAATACAGGCCCATGCGGGCGGCAAAGCTGGCGGGCACCACATCGCTGCGCAGGCTGCGGACGGGCCAGACGGCCGGGAAGGCATCGCCCTCCCCGCCCAGTTGCTGCCACTCGGCCCAGGCGCCGCGCACAAAGCGCAGGTAGGCCGGGCTGTGCACCGCCTCCAGCGGGCCCAGGCCATGGTCCACCGGCTCTCGCACCGCGCCTAAGCCGCTGGCCTGCACGGCGGCCAGCACATAGTCGGCACGCGCCGGCACCTCGAAGGCGGGCACCAGGCGGCCGCGGAAGAACTCGTGCGTGGCGGCGTGCAGGCCGTGGTGCTGGTTGTAGACGGTGTCCATCAGACGTCCACTTCAACGCTGTCGCCGTGCAACTCCATCAGCTCGCGGCGCGAGGCGGCCTCGCCCTTGCCCATCAGCTTGTTGAAGGATTCCTCGGTCTGCAGCAGATCGAAATCGCCATAGGCGATGGGCATCAGGCGGCGCGTCTCGGGGTTCAGCGTGGTGTCCCAGAGCTGCTCGGCGCTCATCTCGCCCAAGCCCTTGAAACGGCTGATGGTCCAGCTGTTCTCGCGCGCGCCTTCCTTGCGCAGCTTGTCCAGCGTAGCGCTGAGTTCGCCCTCGTCCAGGGCGTAGATCTTGGCGGCCGGCTTCTTGCCGCGCGCCGGCGCATCGACGCGGAACAGCGGCGGCCGCGCCACATAGACGTTGCCCGACTCGATCAGCTTGGGGAAGTGGCGCAGGAACAGGGTCAGCAGCAGCACCTGGATGTGCGAGCCGTCGACGTCCGCGTCCGACAGGATGCAGATCTTGCCGTAGCGCAGGCCGCTGAGGTCGGGGCTGTCGTTCTTGCCATGCGGGTCCACGCCGATCGCCACCGAGATGTCGTGGATCTCGTTGTTGGCGAACAGGCGGTCGCGCTCCACCTCCCAGGAATTCAGCACCTTGCCGCGCAGCGGCAGGATCGCCTGGGTCTCCTTGTTGCGCCCCATCTTGGCCGAGCCGCCGGCCGAGTCGCCCTCCACCAGGAAGACCTCGTTGTGCAGCACATCGCGGCTCTCGCAGTCGGTGAGCTTGCCGGGCAGCACGGCCACGCCCGAGCCCTTGCGCTTTTCCACCTTCTGGCTGGCGCGTTGGCGCGTCTGCGCCTGCTTGATCACCAGCTCGGCCAGCTTCTTGCCATGTTCCACATGCTGGTTGAGCCACAGCTCCAGGCCCGGCTTCACATAGGTGGAGACGAGGCGCAGCGCGTCGCGCGAGTTCAGGCGCTCCTTGGTCTGGCCCTGGAACTGCGGGTCCAGCACCTTGGCCGAGAGCACGAAAGAGGCGCGCGAGAACACATCGTCGGGCATCAGCTTGACGCCCTTGGGCAGCAGGCTGTGCATCTCGATGAAGCCCTTGATGGCGCCGAACAGACCGTCCTTCAGGCCCGACTCATGCGTGCCGCCCGCCACCGTGGGGATCAGGTTCACATAGCTCTCGCGCATCGGCGCGCCGTCTTCGGTGAAGGCCACGCACCAGCCGGCGCCCTCGCCCTCGGCGAAGTTCTCGCTTTCGGCCGAGGTGGCGTACTGCTCGCCCTCGAACAGCGGGATCAGCGGGTCGGCATTGAGCGTCTGCATCAGGTAGTCGCGCAGCCCGCCCTTGTAGGACCAGGTCTGCAGCTCGCCGCTCTTCTCGTTTTTCAGCGTCACGATCACGCCGGGCATCAGCACCGCCTTGGAGCGCAGCAGATGCACCAGCTCGCCACGGGGCAGTTCGGCGCTCTCGAAATACTTGGCATCGGGCCAGACGCGCACCGTCGTGCCCTGCTTGCGGTCACCGCTGGCGGCGGCCCGCGCACTCACCGGCTCCACCACATCGCCGGCCTCGAAGGCCAGGCTGGCCACCTGCTTGTCGCGCCAGACCTGCACCTCCAGGCGCTTGGCCAGCGCGTTGGTGACGCTCACGCCGACGCCATGCAGGCCGCCCGAGAAGCTGTAGGCACCACCCGAACCCTTGTCGAACTTGCCGCCGGCATGCAGGCGGGTGAAGACGATTTCCACCACCGGCACGCCCTCCTCGGGGTGCAGGCCGAAGGGGATGCCACGGCCGTCGTCGGCCACCGAGATCGAGCCGTCGAGATGCTGGATCACGTCGATGCGCTTGCCAAAGCCGGCCAGGGCCTCGTCGGCGGCGTTGTCGATCACCTCCTGGATGGTGTGCAGGGGATTGTCGGTGCGGGTGTACATGCCCGGCCGCTGCTTGACGGGCTCCAGGCCCTTGAGCACGCGGATCGAGGCTTCGCCATAGCTGGACGGCGTGGGTGATGCGGAAGGTTTCGTTGCCATGGCGCGGATTGTAGGGAGGCTGTGGCTCGGCTTCGGCGGGCCGAAAGGGGCGTAGCATGCGCGCCTGATTTCTGCTGCGCCAACACGATGCGTCTTCTATTTCTCGCGCTGTGCGCCCTGGGCCTCGGCAATGCCCTGGCGCAAACCAGCCCGCCGCCCTTCAAGGCCAGCCCGGCCATGAGCATGGAGCTGCGCAACGCCCAGTGGTTCGACGGCAGCGAGTTCCGCCGCGGCAGCCTCTATGTGGAAGACGGCCGCTTCGTGGCCGCGAAGCCCAGGCGCGTGAACCGCCGTATGGAACTCAAGGGCCAGTACCTGATCTCCCCGCTGGGCGAGGCGCACAACCACAATCTGCAGAACGAATGGGGCTATGGCCAGTTTGCGCGCAGCTATCTGCAGGACGGCGTGTTCTACGCCGCCATGCTGTGCGGCGACCCGGCCGGCGTGGCGCCGGTGCGCAAGCTGGCCGGCGGCGCCGATGCGCCCGACGTGGCCTTCGTCACCGCCTGCATCACCTCCTCCGACGGCCACCCGCTGGAGATGCTGCTGCGCCCCGCCAGCGAGGGTCAGCCCGCCGTGACCCTGGCCGATGTGGCCGACAAGGCGGTGCTGGTGATGAACAGCCCGGCCCAGGTGCGCGAGAAATGGCCGCTGGTGCAGGCGCGCAAGAGTGAGCTGATCAAGCTGGTGCTCAGCTACCACGAGCGCGAAGACCTGCGTGGCCGCCCCGAGCTGATGGGCAAGCTGGGCCTGCGGGCCGAGGTGGCGGCCGAGATCGTGCGCATGGCGCACGCCTCGGGCCAGCGCGTGGCCGCCCATGTCGACAGTGCCGCCGATTTCGAGGCCGCGGTGCGCGCCGGTGTCGACCAGATCGCCCACCTGCCCGGCTATTTCCCGCATCACGGCGATGCGCCCGAAAGCTATTTGCTGAGCCCGGCCAGCATCGAGCTGGCGGCGCAGCGCAAGATCGCGGTGATCACCACCACTGCCGCCACCGGCCTCTTCAAGGCCGATGCCGATTTGCAGGCGCGCATTCGCGAAGTGCAAAAACGCAATCTGCAAATGCTCAGGGACGCCGGCGTGCCCCTGTTGCTGGGCTCGGATGTGTTCACCGGCACGGCCCTGGCGGAGTTCCGCAGCCTCGCCGCCCTGGGCGTGCTGAGCCCCGCCGAGCTGCTGCGCATCGCCACCCAGGACACGCCCAGGGCGATCTTCCCCAAGCGCCGCCTGGGCTGCTTCGAGCCCGGCTGTGACGCGAGTTTCCTGGTGCTGGCGGGCCATCCGCTGCAGGACCCGGCCGCCGTGGAGCAGCCGCTGCTGCGCGTCAAGCAGGGCCGCATCCTGACCCTGATGGACGATGTGGCGAGCACGGCGGGCGGCACGGCCGACACCGCAGCAAGCAAGAAAAGCCCTGTCAAGAGTGGGAAGAAGGGCAAGGCCAGCGGCAAGCCCGCCAGCAAGCCCACGGGCAGGCCGGCTGTCAAGGCCGCGTCAGCGCACAAACGCTGAACTCGCTACATTGCGCCGATGACTGCCCATACCGCCCTCCCCCAACGCCCCACCCTGTCGCTGCAGCAGGTGCTGCTGTGCGGCGCCATGATCGTCACCATCTCGATGGGCATACGCCATGGCTTCGGCCTCTGGCTGCAGCCCATCACGCTGGAGCGTGGCTGGACGCGCGAGACCTTCGCCTTCGCGCTGGCGATCCAGAACATCGCCTGGGGTGCCGCCGGCCCCTTCACCGGCATGCTGGCCGACCGCTTCGGCCCCTTCCGCGTGCTGGTGGCGGGCGGCCTGCTCTATGCCCTGGGCCTGGTGCTGATGGCGCTCTCCACCTCGGGCCTGGCCTTCACCGGCAGCGCCGGCGTGCTGATCGGCCTGGCGCAATCGGGCACCACCTATGCGGTGATCTATGGCGTGATCGGCCGCAATGTCGCGGCCGACAAGCGCTCCTGGGCGATGGGCGTGGCGGCCGCGGCCGGCTCCTTCGGCCAGTTCCTGATGGTGCCGGTGGAGAACTGGCTGATCGGCCATACCGGCTGGCAGAACGCGCTCTACATCCTGGCGCTGGCCGCCTGCGTGATCGCGCCGCTGGCGCTGGGCCTGCGCGAGCCCAAGACGGCGCCGGTGGCCCATGCCCACCAGCAAAGCATCATGCAGGCGCTGCGTGAGGCCTTTGGCTACCGCAGCTTCCAGCTCTTGATGGCGGGCTATTTCGTCTGCGGCTTCCAGGTCGTGTTCATCGGCGTGCACATGCCCAGCTATCTGAAGGACCAGGGTCTCAGCCCCGAGGTGGCCACCTATGCGCTGGCCCTGATCGGCCTGTTCAATGTGTTCGGCACCTATGCCGCCGGCAGCCTGGGCCAGCGCTTTCCCAAGCGCTATCTGCTCTCGGCCATCTACGCGCTGCGCTCCATCGCGATCGTGATCTTCCTGTCGGTACCGATCACGCCGATGGGCGTCTACCTGTTCAGCGCGGTGATGGGGGTGCTGTGGCTGTCCACCGTGCCGCCCACCAATGCGGTGCTGGCGCAGATCTTCGGCATCCAGCACATGTCGATGCTGAGCGGCTTCGTGTTCTTCAGCCACCAGATCGGCAGCTTCCTGGGCGTCTGGCTGGGCGGCAAGCTCTATGACCTGAACGGCAGCTACGACGTGGTGTGGTGGCTGGCCGTGGCCCTGGGCGTGCTGGCCGCGCTGGTGAACCTGCCGGTGCGCGAGGGCGCCATCGTGCGACCCACGCTGGCGCGCGCATGAGACTCCGCGGCCGGCTCTGGCGGATAGCTTCCGTGCTGGCGGCCCTGGCCGCGCTGGCCCTGGTGTTCCTCGCCTATGCGCAGCCCAGCCTGATGCAGCAGCTGGCCGAGCAGGTCTGGGCCTGCTTCTGATGAGCATAAGCGCAAGCCCCTCCTCCTGGCTGACGCGCTGGCCGCAGGCGCTGCGGGCCGGTGCCAGCGCGCTGGACCTGGCCTGCGGCAGCGGCCGCCATCTGCGCCATCTGGCCCAGCAGGGCCTGCGCGTCACCGGCGTGGACCGCGACGCCGCGGCCCTGGCCGGCCTGCAGGGGCTTGGCGAACTGATCGTTGCCGACCTCGAAGCCGGCCCCTGGCCGCTGGGCGAACGCCAGTTCGAGCTGGTGCTGGTGAGCAACTACCTGTGGCGGCCGCTGCTGCCGCGGATCGTTAGCGCGGTGGCGCCCGGCGGCTGGCTGATCTATGAGACCTTCGCCGATGGCCAGCAGAGCGTGGGCCGGCCGGCGCGTGCCGACTTCCTGCTCCAGCCCGGCGAGCTGCTGCAGGCCTGCGCCGGATTGCGCGTGCTGGGCTATGAGGACGGCTTCCTCGACGACGCGGGCGTCAACCCGCGCTATGTGCAGCGCGTTGCTGCGGTTCGCGCCGCGGCACAGCCTGGGGTCTACCCCCGTCATCAGCTTCCCTTTGGCTGAGCGGCTGCGGCGCTGAGTAGAATCCGCCGATTACGAGGAATCCTGATGAAACCGATAGCAGGCAGCATCGTCGCCCTGGTGACGCCGATGCAGGAAGATGGCAGCGTCGATTACGCCGCGCTGCGCCGTTTGATTGATTGGCATATCGCCGAAGGCACGGACGTCATCGGCGTGGTCGGCACGACCGGCGAATCGCCCACCGTGAGCATGGAAGAGAACCGCGAGATCATTCGCGCGGCGGTCGAACATGCCGCCGGCCGGGTGCCCATCATGGCCGGCACCGGGGCCAACTCCACCGCGGAGGCCATCGAGCTGAGCCGCTACGCCAAGCAGGTGGGTGCGGACTGCACGCTGTCGGTGGTGCCCTACTACAACAAGCCCTCGCAGGAAGGCATCTACCAGCACTACAAGGCGATCGCCGAGGCCGTGGACATCCCGATGATGCTCTACAACGTGCCCGGCCGCACCGTGGCCGATATGCTGCCCGACACCGCCCTGCGCTGCGCCGCCCTGCCGGGCGTGTTCGGCGTCAAGGAGGCCACCGGCAATATCGAGCGCGCCGCCTACCTGATCAAGCATGCCCCCAAAGGCTTTTCGATCTACTCGGGCGACGACGGCACCGCCATCGCGCTGATGCTGCTGGGCGGCCATGGCAATGTGAGCGTCACCGCCAATGTGGTGCCGCGCGCCATGCACGAGCTCTGCAAGGCCGCGCTGGCCGGCAATGTGGCCGAGGCCAAGCGCATCCACTTCCAGCTCCTGAGCCTGCACAAGCAGCTGTTCTGCGAGCCCAGCCCGGCCCCGACCAAATGGGCGCTGGAGAAGCTCGGCCGAATCCAGGCGCATATGCGCCTGCCGATCACGCCACTCACCGCCGGCGGCCAGGAACTGGTGAGCCAGGCCCTGCGCGACGCAGGCCTGCTCTAAGCCACAGCCCCTATCATTGCGACCCTGACAGCATGCGCATGGGCGCATGCCTGACCTTCGGAGATGTCCAGCGTGACCCCAACTTTCAAAGCAACTGCCGCACCGACCGCGGTCCGCTTGGCTTGCCTGCTGCTCGTCGGCACCTCGCTCACGGCCTGCAGCTCGATCGAGAACATGTTCTCCTCCGACAAGGTCGACTACCGCAGCGGTGCACGCCAGACCACCGGCCTCGATGTGCCGCCCGATCTGACCCAGCTGGCACGCGATGGCCGCGCCCAGGTGCAGGGCGGCGTGGTGAGCGCCTCCGCCATGCAGCAGGCCTCCACCACCGCCAAGCCCAGCGCTGGCAGCATGAGCAAGGTGGCGCTGGACCAGGTGGGCGATCTGCGCATCGAGCGCTCGGGTGAGCAGCGTTGGCTGCGCAGCTCGCTGACGCCCGAACAGCTCTGGCCGCAGGTGCGCGGCTTCTGGCTCGAGCGCGGTTTCGAGCTCGCCAGCGAACAGACCGAAGTGGGCGTGATGGAAACCAGCTGGGCCGAGAACCGCGCCAAGCTGCCGCAGGACCTGATCCGCAGCACCATCGGCAAGGTGCTGGACGGCCTCTACTCCACCGGCGAGCGCGACAAGTTTCGCACCCGCCTGGAGCGCGTCAATGGCGGCACCGAGATCTATGTCAGCCACCGCGGCATGGTCGAGGTCTACACAAACAACCAGCGCGACAACACGGCCTGGCAGCCGCGCCCCGCCGACCCGCAGCTGGAAGCCGAAATGCTCTCGCGCCTGATGCTCAAGCTGGGCGCCAAGGACGAGCAGGCCAAGGCCGTGCTGGCCGCCGCGCCGGCCGCGCCCGCCAAGGGACCAGCCACGGCCGCCGTACATGCCGGCACGCGCGCGCTGTCGGACGTGCCCACCAGCCTGCAGGTCAACGAAGGCTTCGAGCGCGCCTGGCGCCGCGTCGGCCAGTCACTGGATCGCCATGGCTTCACGGTGGAAGACCGCGACCGCAAGCAGGGCCTGTTCTTCCTGCGTTATGCCGATCCCAACGAGGCCGGCAAGGACGAGCCCAACTTCTTCAGCAAGCTGTTCGGCGGCGACAAGGGCCAGACCGCGGCGCGCTATCGCGTCTCGGTCAAGTCCGAGGGCGAGCGCAGCACGGTGATGGTGCTGGACGACAAGGGCCAGCAGCAGACCGGTGAGATCGCCAAGCGCATCCTGAACCTGCTGATGGACGATCTGCGCTGAGGCGGCAGCGCCGCTGGCCATGCGTTTTTGCAGCCTGGGCAGCGGCAGCGGCGGCAACGCCACCGTGGTGGAGGCCAGTCAGGGCATCACCAGCACCAGGGTGCTGATCGATGCCGGCTTCAGCCTGCGCGAACTGACACGCCGGCTGGGCCTGCGCGGCCTGAGCCCCGACGATCTGGATGCCATCTTCATCACCCATGAGCATGGCGACCACATCGGCTGCGCGCTGAATCTGGCACAGCGCCACGGCATCCCGATCTGGACCAGTGCCGGCACCTGGCAGGCGCTGCGCGCCGAGGATGTCGACGCCAAGCTGCGCCATGTGGCGCGCGCCGGCGAGGCCATCCCGCTGGGCGACCTGTGCCTGCAGCCCTTTGCGGTGCCGCACGACGCCATGGAGCCCCTGCAGCTGCGCTGCCATGACGGCGCCCGCCATCTGGGCGTGCTCACCGACGCCGGCTCCATCAGCCCCGGCATGCGCGATGCCCTCGCCGGCTGCCATGCCCTGCTGCTGGAATGCAATCACGATGTGGAGATGCTGAGAGGCAACGCCAGCTACCCGGCGAGCCTGAAGCGGCGCATCCTCGGCAGCCACGGCCATCTCTCGAACCAGCAGGCGGCCGAGCTGCTGGCGGCCTGCCTGCATCCCGGCCTGCGCCAGGTGGTGGCCGCGCACCTGAGCGAGCGCAACAACCTGCCGGAGCTCGCCATGGCCGAACTGCTGGCCGCGCGCGGCACGGCGGGCGGCTGCGAGATACGCATCGCCGAGCAGGCTACTGGCGTTGACTGGCAGGTTCTGAGCTAAAACGACAAAGCCGCCTGGGCTTGCGCCCAGGCGGCTTTTGCGTGATCGGAAGAAAACCGATTACTTGCTGGCGGCGGCCGAAGCAGCGTCAGCGGCGGCGGGTGCCGAAGCTTCCATTGCAGGAGCCGAAGCGGCTTCCGAAGCAGCAGGAGCGGGAGCAGCAGCAGGAGCCGGTGCAGGAGCAGCTTCTTCCTTCTTGCCGCAGGCGGTCAGGGCAACAGCAGCCAGCAGGGAGGCCAACAGGATCGACTTTTTCATACTTGTCCTCAAAGATTCGGTGAGACGAAGATCAATTACCGGTAATTAATGGAGCACCGCCTCTGACAGCAAAACGCAGTGGCAAGCCCCAGCAGATCAAGACGGGGGAAACCTCGAGCGCTCCCTCGCCTAGCCCGCGATTATAGGGGGTTGATTGCGGTCTCCTTACAAACCCAATGTCGTGGCACTAAAGGAAGGGCTTGAGCGTTGCTGAATCGCATCAAACCATTCACGGGCCAGCAGTTCATCCGGGCGCTCTGCGGACAAGACCGCGCGCCAATGCTCGCTATCCAGCACGCGCAGGCATAGCGTGCCCGGCGCCAGCAGCAGGGCATCGAGCTTGCGCCCGCCAGCCAGCGCCATGTCCTCGTCCGTGAAGCTGCCCGCCTCCACCACATGGCCATAGTTCTGACGCCAGCTCACAAAGCGCGGATGGGCGCGGCGCAGGCCCTCATAGTGATGCGCCAGCAGATGCAGGCGGCGATGCGGCAGGGCCCAGGCCTTCAGCGCGGCCAGCACCTCGGGGTCCGAGAGCGGCCAATCGCAGAAGTCCTTGTCCAGCCAGCATTGCTCGCGCCCGCCCTGGGCCAGGGCCTGCAGCAGGCCGGTCTTGAGCGCCGCGAGCACCTCCTCGCGCGAATTCAGGATGCCTGTCTGCAGTTCCATGCTTTCCTCACTGCTGGGCTTGCACCCAACCGTCCTCGACCCAGATCTCCAGCAGCTCGCGCGCGCCATCGGAGAGTTTGGCCAGGTCCTTGGCGCTCAGGGCACGCGCATCGGCCAGGCGGCGCATCAGCTGCGCATCGCGGCCGGCGGCGCGGAAGGACTCGCCATTGATGAAGACATGGGCGCGGTCGTACATCATGCGGCTGCGCCGATCCAGCGCGATGCCGGCGCCCGCGGGCAGAACGCCGCCCTGCTCGAACCAGACGCGCGGCTTGGGCTCGGTGAGCGCCTCGCCCAGCGCGCGCTCCAGCGCCAGCGGCTCCTTCAGCGCGCGCTCGGTGGCGTCGCGCGCGAAGTCCAGCAATTGCTGCGGAATCTCGCCCGGCGCCTTGGTGGCGGCCTGTTTGGGGTCGGCATACATCTTGTTGGCATAGGCCTGGGAGTCATCGTCCATCAGGCGCTGCAGCAGCTCGCGCGCCAGCTCGGCACGCCAGGGCGTGCGGAAACCCACCGAGCAGGTCATGCACTCGCCGATGGCAATGCCGTCGTGGGCCCAGCCGGGCGGCAGGTAGAGCATGTCGCCGGGCTCGAGCACAAACTCCTGCTCGGGCTCGAAGTCCGCCAGCAGCTTCACGGGCACGCCCGCGCGCAGCGCGCCGGTGGTGGCCACGCCCTGACGGCCGATGCGCCAGCGGCGCTGGCCATGCACCTGGATCAGGAACACATCGTAGGAATCGAAATGCGGGCCCACGCCGCCGCCATCGCTGGCATAGGAAATCATCAGATCGTCCAAGCGCGCCTCGGGCACGAAGCGGAACTGCGACAGCAGCTCATGGGCGTTCTGCAGATGCAGGTCCAGGCCCTGCACCAGCAGGGTCCAGCCCGGCTTGCTATAGGGCGGCAGCTTGGCGACGGGGCCCTGCTTCAGGGCCCATTTGCCGCTGAACTGCGAGACCAGGCGCGACTCGACGTCCTCGCTGGCGGCCAGTGCGGCGAGTTCGCTGCGCGAGGCCGGCGGGCGGATGCCTGGCAAGGCCTGACGCACCAGCAGCGGCTTCTTCTGCCAATGGCGCCGCATGAATTGTTCGGGGCTGAGACCGCCCAGCAGAGGTGTGGAGAGCTTGATATTCATGGCGGCGATTGTCGCCCTGCGCCGATGTGAAACAATTGAGCCATGCTAATTTCTGCCCCCTGCGTCGTCTCCCTGAGCTGGAGACTGGAAGACGCCCAAGGCCAGTTGATCGACGAACTGGTCAACCCTCTCGAGTTCTTCTACGGCGGCGACGACTTGTTCGCCAAGGTGGAAGAGGCCATCGCCGGCCAGGAAACCGGCTATGAAACCAGCCTGGCCCTGCAGCCCGACGATGCCTTTGGCGACTACGACTCCGGCCTAGTCTGCTTCGAGCCGCGCAGCGTGCTGCCCGAGAACGTCGACGTGGGCATGCAGTTCGAAGGCATGCCCGAAGGCGCCACCACCAAGGACATGCCGGCCGAGGCCATCTACACCGTCACCGAGCTCTATCCCGAGCATGCGGTGTTGGACGGCAACCACCCGCTCGCCGGCATCGGCCTGCGCATGCATCTGCGCGTGCGCGATGTGCGCGAGGCCACCGAGGCCGAGATCGAGGTGGGCAGCCTGGGCGAGGCGGTGTTCAGCGTCGCCACCGGCGCGCCTCCCGACGCGCAGCTGCACTGAACGGTTTTTTTCAGTGCTTGCCGGTTGAGCCGAAGCCGCCTTCGCCTCGATCGGAGGCGTTGAATTCCTCGACCACGCGGAACGCCGCCTGCACCACCGGCACCAGCACCAGTTGCGCGATGCGCTCCATGGGGTTGATGACAAAGGTGGTACTGCCGCGGTTCCAGCAGCTCACCATCAGCTGGCCCTGGTAGTCGGAGTCGATCAGGCCGACCAGATTGCCCAGCACGATGCCATGCTTGTGGCCCAGGCCCGAGCGCGGCAGGATGATGGCCGCCAGGCCAGGGTCGCCGATGTGGATGGCTAGGCCGGTGGGCACCAGGCTGGTCTGCCCGGGCTCCAGGGTCACGGGCGCATCCAGGCAGGCGCGCAGGTCCAGGCCGGCGCTGCCGGGCGTGGCGTAGGCGGGCAGCTGCTCGGCCATGCGGGCGTCGAGCACTTTCAGATCAACAGTGGTGGTCATGCTTGTTGCAGTCGGGTCGCGATTTCGGCCACGAGTTGGCGGGCCAGATGGAGTTTGTCGTTGTGCGGCAGCTCGCGCTCGCCGGCGGCATCCACCAGCACCAGGGCGTTGTCGTCGCGGCCGAAGGTGGCCGGGCCCAGATTGCCGACGATCAGCGGCACCTTCTTGCGCAACAGCTTTTCGCGTGCATGCTTGACGAGCTCCTGGCTCTCGGCGGCAAAGCCCACGCAATAGGGTCCATCGGGCAAGGCGGCCACCGCCGCCAGGATGTCGGCGTTCTCGGCCAGTTCGAAGGTCGGCGCCGTCTTCGTGCCGTCCTGCTTCTTGATCTTGTGCTCGTTCATCTGCGCCGGGCGCCAGTCGGCCACCGCGGCGGTGGCCACGAACACATCGTGCTCGGTGGCGCGCGGCAGCACCGCCTCAAACATCTGCTGGGCCGTCTGCACGTCGATGCGGCGCACGCCGCGCGGCGTGGCCAGGTGCACCGGGCCGGCCACCAGGGTGACTTGGGCGCCGGCCTCGGCGGCGGCACGTGCGATCGCGAAACCCATCTTGCCGCTGGAGAGATTGGTGATGCCGCGCACCGGGTCGATGGGCTCGAAGGTCGGGCCGGCGGTGATCAAGAGCGTCTTGCCGGCCAGCAGCTTGGGCTGGAAGAAGGCAATCACCTCGTCCAGCAACTCCTGGGCCTCCAGCATGCGGCCATCGCCGATCTCGCCACAGGCCTGGTCGCCGCTGGCCGGGCCCAGCACCAGCGCGCCATCGGCGCGCAGCTGCGCCACATTGCGCTGGGTGGCGGGGTGGGCCCACATCTCGCGGTTCATGGCCGGAGCCACCAGCAGCGCGCAGCGCTCGGCCGGGCGCGCCAAGGCGGTGAGGCTCAGCAGCTCATCGGCCCTGCCCTGCGCCAGCTTGGCGATGAAATCGGCGCTGGCGGGTGCGATCAGCATCAGATCGGCCTCGCGGCTCAGATTGATGTGGGCCATGTTGTTGGCCTCGCGCGCATCCCACTGGCTGGTGTAGACGCTGCGGTTGGAGAGCGCCTGCATGGTCACCGGGGTGATGAAGGCCTCGGCGGCGGCGGTCATGATGACCTGCACCGTCGCCCCCGCCTTGCTGAGCAGGCGCGTCAGCTCGGCGATCTTGTAGCAGGCGATGCCGCCGGAGAGGCCCAGCAGGATGTGCTTGCCCTGGAGTTGTTGTGCTTCAGACATATGAAGCGGCACTCTAACAGTGCCTGCTCAGCGCTTGCGGAACACCAGGTCCCAGACGCCATGGCCGAGCTGGATGCCGCGGTGCTCGAACTTGGTGAGCGGCCGGTAGGCCGGCTTCTCGGCATAGCCATCGGCAGCGCTGGCGGTGTTCTCCAGCAGCGGCTCGGCCGCCAGCACCTCCAGCATCTGCTGGGCATAGGGCTCCCAGTCGGTGGCGCAATGCAGGTAGCCGCCGGGGCGGATGTGCTGCACCAGCTTGGCGACAAAGGGCTGCTGGATCAGGCGGCGCTTGTTGTGGCGCTTCTTGTGCCAGGGATCCGGGAAGAAGATGTGCACGCCCGCCAGCGAGGCCGGCGCGATCATCTGCTCCAGCACCTCGACGGCATCGTGCTGGAAGATGCGAATATTGGCGATCTGCTGCTCGCCGATCAGCTTGAGCAGCGCGCCCACGCCGGGCTCGTGCACCTCGCAGCCGAGGAAGTCGTGGTCCGGCAGGCTTTGCGCAATCTGCGCCGTCGCCGCGCCCATGCCGAAGCCGATCTCCAGCACCAGCGGCGCCTCGCGGCCGAACAGGGCCACCGGATCCAGCCGCTGACCAGGCGTGTAGGGCAGCACAAAACGCGGGCCCAGCTCGGCGAGGGCCTTGACCTGGCCCGTGCCCATGCGTCCGGGGCGCGTCACGAAGCTCTTGATGCGGCGGCGCTCGGGCGCGTCAGTCGGCTCGGCGGGGGACTCGGCGGGGTCGGTCATGGCGGGGAAAGCGAAGGACAGCAGGGGGCAGGAGTCTAGCCCACCGTCGCCATCACGATGGGCGTGGGCACATAGGCCTCGCCCAGCGTGCAGGCGGCCTGGTAGGCCGCCACGGCGCGCGCCGCGCTGGCCTCATCGGCCGCATGCACCAGGGCCATGGTCTCGCCTGCCTTGAAGCTGCTGCCCAGATGGCGCACCTCGGAGAGGCCCACGCGGAAGTCGATCGCATCGCCGGCCTGGCGGCGGCCGCCGCCCATCTCCACGATGATGAGGCCGATCTCGCGCGTCTTCATGGCGCTCAGCACGCCGTCGCGCGGCGCCGGCACCGGCAGCACCACGGGCGCCGGGGTCAGGTATTGCTGCGGGCGCTCCAGCAGATCGGCCGGGCCGCCCAGGGCCGCCACCATCTGCGCAAATTTTTCAGCCGCGGCACCGCTGTCCAGTCCGGCCTGCAGCTTGGCGCGCGCGGCGCCGTTGTCGGCCGCCAAGCCACCCAGCACCAGCATCTCGGCGGCCAGCGCCAGCGTCACCTCGTGCAGGCGCGGCTCCACCCGCTTGCCGGTCAGGTAGTCCAGCGTCTCGTGGATCTCCAGGGCGTTGCCCACCTCGTAGCCCAGCACCTGGTTCATGTCGGTGATGAGGGCGCGGGTCTTCAGGCCGGCGCCGCCGGCCACGCTGACGATGCTCTCGGCCAGCTCCTGCGCAAAGGCGGGCGTGTCGGCAAAGGCGCCATTGCCGCATTTGATGTCCATGGCCAGCACCTGCAGGCCGGCGGCCAGCTTCTTGGACAGGATGCTGGCGGTGATCAGCGGCACGCTCTCCACCGTGGCGGTGACGTCGCGGCAGGCGTAGAAGCGCTTGTCGGCCGGGGCCAGGTCGCCGGTCTGGCCGATCACGGCACAGCCCAGGCGCCGCACCAGGCGGTCGAAGTCCGCGGGCGCGGGCATGGTGTTGTAGCCGGGGATGGCCTCGAGCTTGTCCACCGTGCCGCCGGTATGGCCCAGGCCGCGGCCGGCAATCATCGGCACATAGCCGCCGCAGGCCGCCACCATGGGCGCCAGCATCAGGCTGACCTTGTCGCCCACGCCGCCGCTGGAATGCTTGTCCAGCACCGGGCCGGGCATGTCGGGCCAGGCCAGCACGCGGCCGGAATGCATCATGGCGCGGGTCAGCGCCACCGCTTCATCGCGGCCCATGCCGCGCAGGAACACCGCCATGCCCAGCGCGGCCACCTGGCCCTCGCTCCAGCTGCCGTCCACCAGGCCGCGCACAAAGTGCTGGATCTGCGGCTCGGACAGGGTATGGCCGTCGCGCTTGGCGCGGATGATTTCTTGAGCAAGCATGTTCGTCAGTAGGCGCTGGAGGCTCTGGAAGGCGCTGCCGAGGCCTGGCCCGCGAGCACCGCCTCGATGTCATTGAGCAGACCGCTGGCGCCGAAGCGCAGGCGGCGCGCGTTCAACGCCCCCTCGCCCAGCTTGGCACGGGTCTGCAGCAGATAGCCGTGCGCGTCGGCCACCGAGCGGATGCCCCCCGAGGCCTTGAAACCGGCCGCCGAGAGGCCGCTGGCCGCGATCTCCTGCAGCATCACCGCGGCGGCCGCGGGGGTGGCCGAGACGCGGCTCTTGCCGGTGCTGGTCTTGACGAAATCGGCACCGGCCATCAGGGCCAGGCGGGTGGCCTCGGCGATCAGCTCGGGCGTGGCCAGCTCGCCGCTTTCGATGATGACCTTGAGCGTGAGCGGCCGGCTGGCATGGCGCACCTCGGCCAGGAACTCGGCCACCTCGCTGCCCTGCCCCGCCATCAAGGCCTTGTAGGGCAGCACCACGTCCACCTCGTTGCCGCCGGCCTGGGCGATCGCCGCCACATCGGCCAGCGCGCGCGGCAGGTCCAGCGCACCATCCGGGAAATTGGCCACCGCGGCCACCTGGATCTCGGCCGGCAGCAGGCGCCGCGCCAGCGCCACGAAGCGCGGCCAGACACACACCGCGGCCACCGGGCCATGGGCGCTCTGGGCGCGGCGGCACAGGGCCTCGATGTCGGCCTCGGTGTCGGCATCATTCAGGCTGGTGAGGTCCAGGCATTGCAGGGCCAGGCGGGCGCTTTCCTGCGGGGTCAGGTCTTGAGTAGTGCTCATATCAGGCCCGCAGCGAAGCCAGTTCGGTCAGGCCGGCCACCAACTGCGCCAGGAAGGCCGCGGCGCGCTCGCCCGACACGGCCGCCTGCTGCAGCGTCAGGGCATGGGTCAGGGCCTCGGCCGACAGGCCGGCGGCCATATTCGTCATCAGGGCCAGGCCCATCACGCGCAGGCCGGCATGGCGCGCCAGGATGGTCTCGGGCACGGTGCTCATGCCGACGGCATCGGCGCCCCAGGCGGCAAACATGCGGATCTCGGCCGGGGTCTCGAACTGCGGGCCCAGGGCCCAGACATAGGTGCCCTCGCCGAGCTTGAGGTTGTGCGTCTGTGCCACCTTCTTGGCATGGGCGCGCAGCTCGGCGTCATAGGCGCTGCTCATGTCCACAAAGCGCTCGCTGCCGGGCTCGCCCACCAGGGGCGAACGCTGCGGCGCGTTGATGTGATCGGCGATCAGCATCAGGCTGCCGGGCGGCATGTGCGGGCGCAGCGAGCCCGAGGCATTGGTCTGGATCAGCACCTTGACGCCCCAGCGCTTGAGGCTGCGCAGCGCGCCGGCCATGCCGGTGCAATCGCCGCTTTCGTAGGTATGGGCGCGGCCGCGCAGCATGGCCACGCGCTGCCCGCCCATCATGCCTACCACCACCTCGCTGACATGGCCCTCGACCTTGGGCCGGGGGAAGGCCGGCAGCTCGCCATAGGCCAGGTGCTTGGCGCCCTGCACCTGGTCCACCGCGCCGGCCCAGCCCGAGCCCAGCACCACCGCGACTTCGGGGGCGGCGCCAAATTCGGCCTGCAGGCGGGCGACGCTGGCGTCGATGAGGGGGTTCAGTTCGTTGTTGTTGATCATGTTGCGTGTCTCCGGTGCACCGTTCAGAGGTGCTTCAGATGGTCCGGGCCAAAGCTGGCCGGCAAGAGTTGTTCCAGCGTCCACTGCGCTTTCACGCCGCTGGGATCGGCGGCAATGATGAGCAGCGATGCCGGCAGGCTGAACTCGCGCAGCTTCTGGCGGCAGCCACCGCAGGGCGTGATGATGTCGGGGCCGGGGCCGGTGACCAGCACCGCCTGCGCCTGGCGGCCACCCGCCATCACCATCGCACCCAGAGCCGTGGCCTCGGCGCACCAGCCTTGAGGATAGGCAGCATTCTCGATATTGCAGCCGGCATGGACATGGCCCTGCTCGTCCAGCACCGCGGCACCCACCGCGTACTTGGAGTAAGGCGCATAGGAGCGTGCGCGCGCTGCCTGCGCGGCAGCGAGCAGGCGCTGCAGCACATCGGGTGGAAGTTGCAACATCAACGTTCCTTGATATAGGGCCGGCCCAGCGCCTTGGGCGCCAGCGCCTGGCCGATGAAACCGGCCAGCAGCACGACGGTCAGCAGATAGGGCAAGGCCTGGATCGCCTGCACCGGCACCTCGCCGACGCCAGGGATGGCCACCCCCTGCAGCCGGATGGCGGCGGCGTCGAGGAAGCCGAACAGCAGGCAGGCTGCCATGGTGGGCAAGGGTTTCCATTTGCCGAAGATCATCGCCGCCAGCGCGATGAAGCCGCGCCCCGCCGTCATGTTCGGCGAGAAATTGGCGTTCTGCGCCAGCGTCAGATAGCTGCCCGCAAGGCCGCACAGCAGGCCGTTGAGCAGCAAGGCGGCATAGCGCAGGCGCGGCACCGAGACGCCGGCCGCATCCACCATGGCCGGGTTCTCGCCCACCGCGCGCAGGCGCAGGCCGGGCTTGGTGCGCTCGAGGAAGAACCACACGCCGCCCACCAGGGCAAAGGCCAGGTAGACCAGGATGTTGTGGCTCAGGAGACCATGGCCGATCACCGAGGCCCACCAGCTGCCCTCCACCGGCTCGGCAAAGGCGGCGCTGAGGCCGGTGAGGCGCACCGCGGCATCGATGGGCGGGGTCTGGCCGCCCTGGGCAAACCAGGCGATACCCAGCACCACGGTCAGGCCGGCCGCCACCATATTGATGGCCACGCCCGACACCACCTGGTCGCCGCGGTGGGTGACGCAGGCAAAGCCGTGCAGCAGCGAGAGCAGGCAGGCCACCAGCATCGCCGCCACCAGGCCCAGCGCGGTGGAATGCCCCACGCTGGCGGCGGCCGCCGCGGCAAAGGCGGCGAACAGCATCTTGCCCTCCAGGCCGATGTCGATCACGCCGGAGCGCTCCGAGATCAGGCCCGCCAGGGCGCACAGCAGCAAGGGCGTGGTGACGCGCAGCGTGGACGCCAGCACCGAACCGATCAGGACCTCATCCACGGGCAGCCTCCCTGCGCTTGAACGAGGCATAGAGGCGCGCAAACATCGGCGCGCTCACCATCGCCATGGCGCCGGCAAACAGGACGATCAGGCCCTGCACCGTCACCACCATCTCGCGGCTGAAGCGCGGCAGCTCGAAGGACACCTCGACGCCGCCCTGGTAGAGCACGCCGAACAGCAGCGAGGCCAGGATGATGCCCAGCGGGTGGTTGCGCCCCATCAGCGAGACGGCGATGCCGGTGAAGCCGGCGCCGGCCACGAAGTCCAGCGTCAGCTTGCCCTGCACGCCCGAGATCTCGTTCACGCCCACCAGGCCGGCCAGGGCGCCGGAGATGCCCATCGCGATCAGCACCTGCAGGCGCGGATTCATGCCGGCGTAATGCGCGGCCTGCGGCGCCGAACCCACCGCGCGCAGCGCATAGCCGGCGCGGCTCTTCCACAGGAACCAGGTCACGAACCAGCAGGCCAGCAGGGCCAGCACGAGGCTCAGGTTCAAGGGCGACGAAGGCAGCTCGAGGCCGAGCTTCTCGGCCAGCTGATGCAGCGCCGGCATGCGCGCGCCGTCGGCGAAGTTACTGCTCTCCACCGACATCGAGCCGGCCGGGCGCAGCCAGTTCACCAGCAGATAGACGTTCAGGCTGGCGGCCAGGAAATTGAACATGATGGTGGTGATGACGATGTGGCTGCCGCGCCAGGCCTGCAGATAGGCCGGCACCGCCGCCCACAACATGCCGAACAGCGCCGCGGCCAGCACCACCAGGGGCAGCACCAGCCAGGCGGGAAGGCGGTGGCCCAGCCACAGGGCCAGCAGGGCCACGCCCAGGCCGCCGAAGGTGGCCTGGCCCTCGCCACCGATATTGAAGAGGCCGCCATGGAAGGCCACCGCCACCGCCAGGCCGGTGAAGATGAAGGTGGTGGCG
This sequence comes from Paucibacter sediminis, assembly GCF_030254645.1. NCBI lineage: Bacteria > Pseudomonadati > Pseudomonadota > Betaproteobacteria > Burkholderiales > Sphaerotilaceae > Roseateles > Paucibacter sediminis. Next base: position 3,859,847 of record NZ_CP116346.1, on the reverse strand, counting down.
TAGTAGAGCGTGTAGCCCAGCCCGCGCGCATTGCCCAACGCGCCGTTGAGCAGGATGGACAGCGCCTGCAACGGGCTCTCGCCGATCAGCAGCACCACGCCGCCCGCCACCAGCAGGGCGACGAGCAGATTCCACAGCGGCAGCAGCACCAGATCCATCCAGCGCGGCATCTGAAAAGCTTGCGCATTGCTCATGCGGCGGCCACCTCAGCTTGTGCGGCCATCAAGAGGCCCAATGTCTTTTCGTCGCATTCCGCAATACCCAGTTCGCCGGTGATACGGCCGCAGTTCATCACCAGCACGCGATCGGCCAGGGCCAGGATCTCGTCCAGTTCGCTGCTCACCAGCAGCACCGCACAGCCCTCGTCGCGCAGGCGGCGCAGCTGGCCATGGATGAATTCGATCGCGCCGATGTCCACGCCACGCGTGGGCTGGCCCACCAGCAGCACCTGCGGCTGCTGGCCGATCTCGCGCGCCAGGATCAGCTTCTGCTGGTTGCCGCCGGAGAACTTGGACGAGCCCAGCTGCGCATCGCGGGGGCGCACGTCGAAGCGCTCCATCATCTGCGCCGTCTGCGCGCGCATATGGTCCTGGTCCATCGCCAGGCCCAACGGCGCGGCACGGTACTGTGCCTGCTCGTGGTAGCCCAGGGCGGCGGTTTCCCAGGCCGGGAAGCTCATCACCATGCCCAGCAGGTGGCGATCCTCGGGCACATGGGCCAGCTTGAGTTCGCGCGCGCGCTTGGGCGCCAGCCAGGCGCCGGCCGTGAAGCGCACCTCGCCCAGCTGCAGCTCGCCGGCCTCGGGCGCGCGCATGCCGGACAGCACCTCCAGCAGCTCGCTCTGGCCATTGCCCGAAACACCGGCCACGCCGACGATCTCGCCGGCGCGCAACTGCAGGTCCACGCCCGCCAGCGCCGGCACACCATGGGCGTCGCGCAGGCGCAGGCCCGAGGCCTGCAGGCGCAAGGCCTGACCCCGCGCCGCCTGTGTCTCGGCACGGCCGAGATTCACCTTGCGGCCCACCATGGCTTCGGCCAGGTCTTCGGGGCTGGTCGCGGCGATCGCCGTGGTCTTGATGACCTGGCCGGCGCGCATTACCGTGACCTCGTCGCACAAGGCCATCACTTCCTTGAGCTTGTGCGTGATGAGCAGAATCGTGGTGCCCTGGGCGCGCAGCTTGCGCAGGGTCTCGAACAGCTGCTCGGTCTCCTGCGGGGTCAGCACCGCCGTGGGTTCGTCTAGGATCAGGATCTTGGCGCCGCGATACAGGGCCTTGAGGATCTCCAGGCGCTGCAGCTCGCCGACCGGCAGTTCGCCCACCAGCGCGTCGAGCTGCACCTGCAGGCCGGTGCTCTGCATCAGGGCCTCGAGCTTGGCGCGCACGGCACGCTTGCCGCGTGCCAGGAAGAAGGTGGGCTCGGCACCCAGCATCACGTTGTCCAGGCAGGACAGCGTGTCCACCAGCATGAAGTGCTGGTGCACCATGCCCACGCCCAGGGCGATCGCCTGGTGCGAGTTGGCGATGCTGACGCGCTCGCCGCCCACCTCGATATGGCCCTCGTCGGCCTGGTAGTAGCCGTAGAGGATGGCCATCAGCGTGGACTTGCCGGCGCCGTTCTCGCCCACGATGCCATGCACCGTGCCGGGCGCCACCGCCAGCGTCACGCCGCGGTTGGCCTGCACCGCGCCGAAGCGCTTGGAAATCTCGCACAGCCGGACCGCCGGCGCGCGCTTGGAATCAGACATGGGCCGCTCTGCTATTGGCTGCTTCTTCAATACTTGCAGGCGTTGTCGGCCATGTAGTCGGCCACCTTGATCTTGCCGGCAATGATGTCGGCCTTGTAGGCCTCGACCTTGGTCTTCAGCGCGGGCGTGATGAGCTTGGCGTTGTGCTGATCGACGGCGTAGTCGACGCCGCCCTCCTTGAGCCCGAGCACGCTGACGCCGGCCTTCCAGTCCTTCAGCACGTTGTAGACCGCCACGTCCACGCGCTTGACCATGGAGGTCAGCATGGTGCCGGGCTGGATATGGTTCTGGTTGCTGTCCACGCCGATGGCCAGCTTGCCGGCATCCTTGGCGGCCTGGTAGACACCGGTGCCGGTGCCGCCGGCGGCCGCGAACACCACGTCCACGCCCTTGGCGAACTGGGCCTTGGCCAGCTCACCGCCGCGCGTGGGGTCGTTCCAGGCGGTGGCGGTGGTGCCGGTCATGTTGGAGAACACCTCGGTCTTGGCATTGGCCGCCTTGGCGCCCTGCTCGTAGCCGCACTGGAACTTGCGGATCAGCGGGATGTCCATGCCGCCCACGAAGCCGACCTTGCCGGTCTTGCTGCTGAGCGTGGCCATCGCGCCGACCAGGAAGCTTCCCTCATGCTCCTTGAACACCAGCGACTGCACATTGGGCTGGTTCACCACCATGTCGACGATGGCGAACTTGGTCTTGGGGAACTCCTTGGCCACCTGCTCCAGCGCCGAGGCCTGGGCAAAGCCGATCGAGATGATGGGGCTGGCGCCACGCTCGGCCATGCGGCGGATCGCCTGCACGCGCTGGGTCTCGTTGCTGATCTCGAATTCGAGGTACTTGCCGCCGGTCTCGGCCTTCCAGCGCTCCACGCCACGGTAGGCCGACTCGTTGAAGGACTTGTCGAACTTGCCGCCCATGTCGAAGATCACCGCCGGCGTGGCCTGCGCGATGGCGGCGGACGAGGCGGCAAGGGCCAGGGCAGCGCCGGCCAGCGTAGACAGAGTGAGCTTCATTGCGGTCCTATACAAGCTTGCACAGGTTGGGATAGACGCCAGCATGCACGGGGGCGGGCCCGAACGGCGATTCTTGCGGATCGGAACGGGCGGCCGGCGGGGATAGAGGCATTCTAAAAAACGCGAGTGTATCGGCTTCTAAGGAAAACGCTAAACGTTTGCGCGCCCGTCATTGCTCGTTTGCGCAAATCCGCGGCGCCGCAGCAAATTGCGCCAAATCAAAGCATCTGGGCAAACAAAGCCATCGGGATCTAAATGCGATTTCTTCGCATTTAGAATGAATCCGTCGCTCTCAACCGCTCCGCAAGGCCCGCCCATGTCCCAGCCCGCTTCCATGTTCACGCTTGCGCGTGCCTCCCTGGGTGCAGCCCACCGTGTGGCCGGGCTGGCGGCGCCGGCGCATGCGCCGGAATGGCCGCAATGGCTGGAGGAAATCGGCTTCGTCGCCGGTGAGCATGTCAGCGTGCTGGCGCGCGGCCTGCCCGGTGGCGACCCGCTGGTGGTGCGTATCGGCCAATCCACCTTTGCGCTGCGCGAGGCCGAAGCCGCCTGCGTGCAGCTGGTGGCGGCCTGAGCCCGCGGCATCTTTCGCATGACGGCATCCTCGGTCATCCACATCCACCCGGCCGGCCCCTTGCTGGCCCTGGTGGGTAATCCGAACTGCGGCAAGACCGCCCTCTTCAACCGCCTCACCGGCAGCCGCCAGAAGGTGGCCAACTACGCCGGCGTCACCGTGGAGCGCAAGGAGGGCCGGCTCAAGACCCTGGCCGGCAAGAGCCTGCGCCTGCTGGATCTGCCCGGCACCTACAGCCTCTACCCACGCTCGCCCGACGAGCGCGTCACCTGCGATGTGCTGGCCGGACGCGCCAAGGGCGAGAAGCGGCCCGACCTGATCATCTGCGTGCTCGACGCCACCAATCTGCGCCGCAATCTGCGCCTGGTGCTGTCGCTGCAGCGCCAGGGCCTGCCCTGCGTGGTGGCGCTGAACATGGCCGACCTGGCCGCCGCGCGCGGCCTGCACATCGATGCCCAGGCGCTCGCCGAGGCGCTGGGCGTGCCGGTGGTGCGCACCGTCGCCACCCAGGGGCATGGCCTGGACGAGTTGCGCCAGTTGCTGGACCGGCGCGACGCCTGGTCCGCACCGCAAGCGGCCGCCAGCGCCCACCCCAGCCATGAGGACCAGGCACGGGTCAACCGCATCCTGCACGAACTGGGCCTGGACGCCCAGACGCCCGAACTGCCCAGCGACCGCCTCGACCGCTTCGTGCTGCACCCGGTGCTGGGCCCGCTGCTGCTGGCGCTGCTGCTGTTCCTGCTGTTCCAGGCGGTGTTTTCCTGGGCCGAGGCGCCCAAGGACCTGATCGAGGCCGGTGTGGCCTGGCTGGGCGAGCAGGTCGGCAGCGCCCTGCCGCCCGGCTGGCTGCGCAGCCTGCTGGTGGACGCGCTGATCGCCGGCGTGGGCAGCGTGCTGGCCTTTCTGCCGCAGATCCTGATCCTGTTCTTCTTCATCCTGGTGCTGGAGGAGTCGGGCTATCTGCCGCGCGCTGCCTTCCTGCTGGACCGCATCATGGGCAGCGTCGGGCTCTCGGGGCGCAGCTTCATTCCCCTGCTCTCCAGCTTTGCCTGCGCCATCCCCGGCATCATGGCCACGCGCTCGATCGCCAATCCGCGCGACCGCCTGGTCACCATCCTGATCGCGCCGCTGATGACCTGCTCGGCGCGCCTGCCTGTCTATGCGCTGCTGATCGGCGCCTTCGTGCCGCAGCGCGCGCTGTGGGCCGGCATCGAGCTGCAGGGCCTGGTGCTGTTCGTGCTGTACCTGGCCGGCATCGTGGGCGCCATGGCGGTGGCCTGGCTGCTCAAGCGCTATACCGGCGGCCACCACACCCGGCCGCTGATGATGGAGCTGCCGGCCTACCACTGGCCGCATGCACGCAATATCGCCATCGGCCTGTGGCAGCGCGCCGAGATCTTCCTCAAGCGTGTGGGTGGCATCATCCTCACGCTGACGGTGCTGCTGTGGCTGCTGGCGAGTTTCCCGGCGCCGCCGGACGGTGCCTCCGGGCCGGCCATCCAGTACAGCCTTGCCGGCATGCTGGGTCGAGGCCTCGCCACCCTGTTCGAGCCGATCGGCTTCAACTGGCAGATCAGCCTGGCACTGGTGCCAGGTCTTGCCGCCCGCGAGATCGCCATCAGCGCGCTGGGCACGGTCTACGCGCTCTCGGCCACGGCCGAGGATGCGGCGCAAGCCCTGACCCCGTTGATCGCGCAGAGCTGGAGCCTGCCCACCGCCTTCTCGCTGCTGGCCTGGTATGTGTTCGCGCCGCAGTGCATCGCCACCCTGGCGGCGGTGAAGCGTGAGACCGGCGGCCTGCGCATTCCCCTCATCATGCTGGGCTATCTGTTCGCGCTGGCCTATGCGGCCTCGTTCGTGACCTTCCGCGTCAGCAGCTGGCTGCTCAGCTGAACGCCAGATCGCCCTGCGCGCGCGCCGGCAGCGCTGCCTGCATGGCGTGTGCAATCAGGTCCATATCGGCCACGCTGAGCGCAAGCAGGCCGAAGCGGAACTGGTAGCCCCAGTTGCGCTGGCCGCGCGTCAGATCCAGGCGCTCCAGCAGAGGCGCGATCGGCTGCGGCCGGGCCGCCAGCCAGTCGACATCGCGGCGGAAGGGGCAGAAGCCCTCACCCATCTCCACCTGGTAGGGGCTGCCCCGGCGCAGCGTGCCGATGGCGGTGAAGGCCTGCAGGCGATCCTGGCCGCCAAAGGTCTCGGTGGGCGAGTAATACACCACCCGATCGCCCGGTGCGAGCCGGCGCAGCGGCGCCGCCTTGCCATGGCAGACCTGCATAAAGCCCTCGGCCCGGCCGCGCCGCACATGCTCGGCGCTGGCCACCGCCAGCCAGTTGCGCGGGCCGCTCACGGGCTCAGCCCTGGACCGCGTGGAACACGCGCAGACGATGGCCGTCGGGGTCGGCGGCGCTGAAGGTGTAGCCGAAATCCATCTGCGTGGGCGTCTGGATGATGGGCAGCCCCAGGCTCAACCACTTGGCCAGCAGCGCGTCCACCGCGGCGGCGTTGTCCTGCGCAAAACACAGCTCCATCGCGCCGGCCGGGGCGCTGGCGGCGGGCTGCACACCGGAGCGCGTCCACAGGCCCAGCATCACGCCGCCATCGAGCGCAAACATGGCAAAGCCGGGCGAGGCCTCGACGGGCTCGCGGCCCAGCAGGCGCGTGTAGAAGGATGCGCTGGCGATGGCGCTCTCGACGTAGAGGATGAGGAAATTGGGTTGCGACGTGGCTTGCGACATAGGTCCTCCTGAATGCTTGTTGGCGGCGTCGCCGCAGGGATTGCAGCGACGCATCCGCATGCTAGGCGGCCCTGCTGTCAGCCCGTGTCAGCAGCCTGATGGCGCGCGGCAGGCGCGCCATCCATATGTCCGTTCCATATAGGAAATCGCATTTAAACCATATTTCGTGGATTCCCTCGACTTTTAATATCTCAGCGCGATACCTGGTGATTGCCAATATATTCAAAAAGCGAGACAAACCATGTTTACTGAAACCAATTTGGCGCGCGCCCTGCGCCAGCTCTGCTCCGGCGGCCTGGCCGTGAGCGCTGGCCTGCTGGCGGGCGCGGCCTGGGCCCAGGACACGACGGCGGACGCGTCGCTGCAGCGCGTGATCGTCACCGGTTCCAGCATCAAGCGCATCGCCGCCGAGGGCGCCCTGCCGGTGCAGGTGGTGACGCGCGCGCAGATCGAGCAGAGCGGCGTCAACAGCGTGGCCGACCTGATCGCCGCCCTGCCCTCCATGCAGGGTTTCACCACGGCCTCGGCCTCGGTGAACGGCGGCGGCGGCGGGCTGCAGACGGCCTCCATCCACGCCATCGGCGAGGGCTATACCCTGGTGCTGCTGAACGGGCGGCGCCTCGCCCCCGCCACCTCAGGCTCCACCGTCAACCTGGGCAGCATCCCGCTCGCGGCGGTCGAACGCGTCGAGGTATTGACCGACGGCGCCAATACCCTTTACGGCTCCGATGCAATTGCCGGCGTCATCAATTTCATACTCAAGAAAAACCAGACCGAACTGGAAATATCGGTGTCAGGCAGTACCCCGCAGGCCAAGGGCGGCGGCCAGAGCACGAATATCGGTATATCCAAGGGCTGGGGCAATCTGGACGGCGACGGTTTCAATCTGATGGTCTCGGCCGCGCACGACGAGCAGCGCGCCCTGCTGGCCAGCCAGCGCAGCTTCAGCAAGAGCGGCGTGATCCCGTTCAGTCACGAGGGCAAGGCCTACAGCTTCTACCAGCTGAGCGGCAACTCCATCCCCGGCATCGCCACCGTCAAGTACACCGACGCGAGCGGGGTCGCCAACGCCGCGCGCTTCAGCCCCGACTACCTGGCCACCGGCAAGTGCAACGGGCTTAACCTCTATCTGGTGGAACGCACCTGCCGTTTCGACTACACCGGTGCGGTGCAGGACGTGCCCGGGCTCAAGCGCGACAGCGCCACCGCCACGCTCAACGTCAAGCTGAATGCCGACACCACGCTGTTTGCCGACACGCTGTTCTCGCGCTTCGTGAACCGCGCGCAGTACGCACCACCGGCCAATGGCTTCGGCATCGAGCTGAACAGCGCCCTCTATGCCAAGTCGATCGCGCCCTATCTGCAGCGCCTGGGCATCGCGCCGGCCTCGGTCATCAACGCGACCATGAATCTGCGCCTGGCCGATGCCGGCGGCCGCACCGATGCCTTCCGCACCGACGCCCAGCACCTGGTGCTGGGCGTGGAAGGCAGCGCCAAGGGTTGGGATTACGGTGTCTCGCTGACGCATTCGGTCAACAAGGCCAGCGACAAGGCCGATGGCGGCTATGTGGACCTCAGCAAGTTCCAGGGCCTCGTCGACAGCGGCGCCTTCGACCCCTTCGCCCCGCCCGGATCGGCACAGGACACGCTGGCGCCGCTGGTGCTGCACAAGGTGGTGAGTCGCACCGACTCCAAGCTCGACACCCTCAGCCTGCGCGGCTCCACCGAGCTGTTCCGCCTGCCCGGCGGCAGCGCCCAGCTGGGCCTGGGCGCGGACGCGACGCGGCAGTCCTACATCTACCAGCCGGATCTGGACTTCTTCCCCGGCGGCCACCCGGTGGATGCGCGCCGACGCAACTGGGGCAGCTATGCCGAGCTGCTGCTGCCGCTGGCCCGCCAGCTGGACCTCACCGCATCGACCCGCTACGACAGCTACAGCGCCGTCTCCAACGGTATGACCTTCGACAGCAGCGGCAAGCCGGCCGGCCCCGCCGAGCAGGGCAACGCCGCCAGCAAGGCCACCTACAAGCTGGCGCTGCGCTACCACCCGCTGGAAAACCTGCTGCTGCGCGCCTCCTATGGCACCGGCTTCAAGGTGGCGGACCTGACCACCATCGTGAATCCGCTGCAGGATGGCGGCGCCTCCAAGTTCCACGCCTGCCCGATCACCAACAAATCGGACCCGCGCTATGTGATGTGCTACCCCGGCTCGACCGAGTACACGATTCTTTCCGGCGGCAACCCCTTCCAGGGCGAGGCCGGCCTGAAGCCGGAGGAATCCAGGCAGGCCACATTGGGCGTGCGCTTCGAGCCCGGCGCCGGCCTCTCGCTGGGCCTGGACTGGTGGAACGTGAGCCTGAGCAACCAGATCCAGACCCTCTCCGAGGACATGGTGTTCGACAACCCGGCGCGCTACGACAGCCTGTTCCGCGCCTACTACAGCCCGGCGCAAAAGCAGGAGGTGCTGGCCGCCGCGCTCACCCCCTTCAACCTGGCCAGCTCGCGCTACCAGGGCCTGGACTGGGATCACAGCTTCAAGACCGCCACGCCCTGGGGTCGGCTCAACCTCAACTGGACCGGCACGTATATGCTGAAGTCCGAGCAGGCGGTGCCCGGTGGCCTGACGGAGAAGAACATCGGCCGCTTCAACTCCTACTCGAACGCGACCTTCCGCGTCATCAGCCGCTTGAACGCCGCGCTGACGCTCAGCGAGGCCTGGACCCATGCGCTGGCGCTCAACTACCGCTCGGGCTACACCGACCAGACCTACAGCAGCGCCGATGGCTCGCCCGTCATCGAAATCAATGCCGACGGCTCCGCCGGCGCCTTCGTGCCCATCCAGCGCCGTGTGAGCTCGTACAAGACGCTGGATTGGCAGACCCGCTATGCCCCCAGCAAGGCCCTGGTGCTGACCCTGGGCGTGCGCAACCTGCTCGACACCGACCCACCCTTCTCGATCCGCAACGCTGGCGGCGGCAACCAGTCTGGCTATGACGGCCGCTACACCGACCCGCTTGGCCGCCAGCTCTATGCGACGGCGAGGTACCGCTTCTAAGCCGTGCCTAGCCACGGCAAACCACGTTAAGGCGCCCAAAGCAAAGGGCCCGGGCTCGCGAAAGCCTGGGCCCTTTCTCTCGCCGGTGATGCGTTCCGCTTCAGCCCGGCAACTTCAACAAGATGGCGTTCATCTCATCGCGTGTAAAGGTGCGTATGGTCTGGGTGCGCACATTGCCTTGCATCGCGATGGCGGCGCCAAAGGCGGCGATGGTCTGATCATCGGCAGCCTCGAACTGGCACACCAGGTCGTAGCTGCCAAACGCCCATTGGATGCTCTTCACCGTCACCCCCATCTTGCGACCCAGCGCCTCCACGGCCTCGGCGCGGTGGGTGGTTTCCTTCAAGCCCTTCACGCCCTGGTCGGTGAAGTTGGCCAATACCGTATAACTTGCCATGCGAGTCTCCTCGATGCGTTGATGCGAGGCCGCGGTACTGCCCACAAGCCCTGGTGGCGGCCTCGAACGCGGGGGTGGGGGCGATGCAGGGTGACCCGAAGCGACCGGCTGGATCGCTCTTGAGCCTAGGCCCAGGGCGGACGGCATTCAACCCGGCCGCCGCTTGTGAACATGCAGCAAGGGACAGGCGCTTGCGCCATCTCGCCAGTCGATCCGCCTCCCCCCCCCGGCCAGTCGCCCAAAAGAAAAGGCCCGAACTCTCACGAGCTCGGGCCTTCTTCGTTCTTGCTTGTCTGCAGGCCCACTTGCCTTGCGGCAAGTGCGCCTGCAGCGCTCTGGGCCGGGGTCTATCGAACTCTGCCCGCCAACCCGCATGAAATAAGGCTTTCGCAGAAAACGACCGCTGTAGTTACTGCAGAAGTTACTGTATGACCGTCCCGCTGCGCTCGCGCCTTTGCACCGCGCCTGCCAAATGGTCGCCACCGGGGTTTCTTCCGATGAGCTGAGCACACCGGCACACGCGCCGGCAGCTACAGTCAACGCGACTCGCGCTCGTTTGACAAGATAGCGCTCGCAATTCGAAAGGGAAGGAATGCAATGGTGACCGCAATTGGGTTAATGGCAGGCACTAGCTTTATGGCCTCGGCAATGGGAAAAGCAATCCAGGCCCTATATGGTGTCGCGGGTGATGCGAACGACTTCTTCAACAAGCACATCGCCGAGATGAAGACGTCGAGCAACCCGATGATCGAGCGAACAGGGAGGGTACTTGAGGCAGCGAAGTTCGGCTTCGGACTTGGCTACATGAGCTCCGTCGTCGTCATCGCCGTTGGTCAACTCATTCTCGGCAATCAATTGGCTGCGACCGGTGCTGTTGCGACCGCCGCCGCGCTTTCAAATCCGATTGCTATGTCCTGCGCGGCGTTCGGTGCGATCTACTACGGTTGGAACGCGCTAACCAATAGTGAACGCGACGACATTTTGCAGAAGGTCTGCGACGGGCTGCAGCTTGGCGTCGAATTGATCAAGGCCGTGATTGGATATGTGCTTCAGACCGCGAAGGACCTTCTGAGCAGCTCCGTCCTAAAGGAACTAGCGACAGCCGTTTCTAGCGCCGCAGCGCAGTTTGGTCGAACTCTTGCAGAAATTGCACACAAGACCAAAGCAAGGGTTACGAACGGGCGCGATAACGGTGCAGCAGTTGCAGAAGGCGACACCGCCGAACTTGTAGATGCATCGCCGGTTGAACTGCGCCAGCCTGCCGACCTGCTGCGACAACTCGTGGAAGCAGATCGATCGAAAGGCTCGCACGGCGAGCTGAGCACTTAGTCACTGACGCCAATCAAATTGGGAAACCGCTTCTGCAGCGCCTCCAGCCCGCCCATCAAGCGCGCCACCGCGCCAGACAGCCACGCATCGCGCTGGCGCTCGCAGGCCAAGATGGCCTTCAGCAGTCGCTCGTAGGTCTTGAGGTGCATGTGCGGCGGCCGCCGCCAGTCCGGGCCTAGGCGCGCCTCGATCTTGCGCTGGCGGCGCCAAGCACGGCCGCATAGGTCTGCGGCTTGGCTGCCATAGCTCAGGCGGTGGCAATGCCTGCAGGCGAAGTGCCTGGAGCGCAAGAACAGCAGGGCCACGCGTCTGCTGCAAGACGGGCAAGCAAACCACGGGCGCGAGCCGCCGAAGCCGCAGTCGGTCCTGACGATGGGCACGCGCGTGCGGATCGCCTCGCCGCCGGCCGTGTAGGCCAGCACCACGCTGTAGGTCTGCCCGATCACCCCGATGCTGGCCACCTCTTCACCGGTAACAGCATCGCGCCACTGCCAACTCCACATGCCCGTGCGCAGCATGTTGGCCGAGGCAAAGCGCCGCACGTCCAGACTGCGGCAATGCTCTGTCTTGCCCCGCCAGCCCGGCCGCCCTGCTCCCAATCTAGACCCACCTTTGCCCATCTCAAGCCTCCACAGAAATCGAAATCAATCGGCAAATGAACAGGATTGCGTACCCGGTGCGGCACCCCATTGCATGCCCGGTGGGGGCCGTTGGAAAGCCTGCATGAGCCGTGCAGGCGGACCACTAGGCTTCTCACGCGTAGAAAATGCCCTGCCTTTGAATTGGCAATTAAACGTGTCGACCCTGTTGTTGCGCTTGCCGCCATCGCACAAGATCCCCACACCCCTGGCAACCATGTAAAGGTGTTCGAATTTCGAGCCATGGCAGCGCCAAGTAGCGGCGCGGCAGTTGGCCCAAGATAACCTTTGCACGGCAAGCACTTAGCCCTCTTCACGCCACCGAAGCCAGCTTCACTTTTCGAAGCGTTGGCCGCTCGCTTGGCCCAGATTTCGAACTGAGATCAGCCGGCAAGGCTTCGGTTTTCGAACTGATCCGATTCGATCTTTGGCCCTTGCGCCTGTTTTTCTCAGCCTCGGGCAGCTTGGCGCTGGCGTGTGCGGTGCGGATCGCGGCCTCGGCCTCGCGCAGGCCGGTCCAGGCCCTCCATTCATGCGTGGCCTTGCTCGCGCGCACGTCCTGCTTGGGGTGCTCAAAAACCGGCTTGTCGGTGAACCTGTAGAGGTTGCACAGGCGCCCGCCAGCCGCGATACCGCCTTGCCGGGTCTTGGCGATCAGGCCCACCACCTCCAACTCGCGCAGCACCTTGGCTACCGTGCTGGACGACTTGAACCCGGCGTGCCGAAGCGTGCTCAAGGTCGCATCGATGTTGCCGTTGTTGGTCTGCTTGAGCTTCACGCGCAGCTGCATGTAAAGCGCACGGGCCGAGAAGCTCAGAGCGAGCCAAGCCGGCGAGTGCGCGATCTTTTCGTACAGCCTGGCGTGCGCCCCCATCTCGTCCATCTGGAACGATTCAGAGCGCCCCATGCCTCAGCCCTCCGCAACGTGCTGCAGGAAACGATAGATGCCCCACAGGTCCGCCACCGCCAGGCCGGCAAGGTCTCGCCCTATGCCGTACTGCGGAAAGCGCGCCGCGAGGCTCTGCAGCCTGTTGATCCAGTGCTCGGCGCCGCTCATGCCGCCTGCTCCTGCTGCGGTTCGCGGATCAGCACATAGCGCCCGATCCGGTGCGACACATTGGCCTCGGTCTTGACCACGGTCCACAGGGTCAGGATCTCGAAGCCGGCATCGCGCAGATCCTTGATCCGGCCGGCTGGGTGGTAGATGTCCAGCCAGCGCGACGCCTCGTAGGTGGTGATGCTGCTGCACAGGCGCAAGGCGGCCGCCAGCAAATTGATTTGAGTCGAGGTGTCGGTGCCCTTAAACTGATCGCGCAAATTCTTGAGGGCCGCTTCCTTTTCGGGGGTGGTCTTTTTTTCGTCCATATCGCCCCCTTACTTGCCTTGGGCCTGCAGCCAGGCCTGCACATCACCGGCGCGAAACCGGGTGCAGCGCGAGCCCAATTTCACCGGCTTCAATTCGCCGGACTTGATGCGCTCGTAGATGGAGGTTTTGCCCAGACCCGAGAGGGCTTGGACTGTGCGGAGATTCAAGAGCGCGTCTTGAATCTGGGCCGCGTGCAGCGGTTGCTCGCTGCGGACCCTGGGTTTAACGAAGCTCGCCATCGTTTGCCTTCCTGCGGGGTTGCCCGCGACTGGTGAAGGCTTAACTCTGGCTATTCATATTCACCTACGGGGGCAACTGCCCACTCTGCAAAGGCAACTACCCACGCGCGACAGGCAATTGCCGATCGAGCCCTTTACCTGGACCTTGCCTCAATTGCCTCTGGAACCTTCTTCATGACACTCTCAATTGTTGACTCACCAATACTGAGTCCGTGGGCGGCCGTCATGCTTTTCAGTGTTGCCGCTGCAGCGGCTGGCCTTTGGCAGTTGATTCCCTGCTCCTTGCAGAGCACACCAATCAGCGCGACTAGCGTGTTGCGCTCCCTAGTCCGGAGAGACTCGGCGTCGGCGGCCGACGGGCGTGGGACACACTCAGCCGGCGTCGGCGGACTCTCCTCTGCGTCGCTTGGAGGCCGTTGCGGCGTTAGGTCGGCAATTCGTACCCGCATGTGCGCAATGTTCGGCACTGCAAAGTCTCTCAAGGTCTGCACGTAGCTTGCGAGCCGGAAAAGGTAGGTCCATATGCCCATGGCCAATCGATAGAGCAGCCAAAAGAATGGCGCCATGCGAATGTCGTGCAACACCGCATTGAACCGCTCATAGCTCGTCGGAACCAGAAGCTTCATCGCGACAGTCAGAGCAATGACCAAAGCAAATAGAACTAGGCACTCGATGAACGCCCTCTGGGCAATGCCATTTGGGCCTAGCGGGATGGACTTCTCAAGATGCTTGGACGCCGAAACTGGATTGAACTTAAACATGGCCTCGCCTTTCACCAAGGACTCTATTCGTTCATCAACGGAACAATCTCCGCACCTACCCGCAGCTTGTCCAGATGGTCCGCCCAAAGCTGTAGCATCTGCCGCCTTTGGGCCAGGAACTCGGTGCGGTTGTAGGCGCGCCCCAAGCTGTCCTTGACGGCGTGCGCCAGTTGCGCCTCGATCACCGTTTCGGGCACATGCAGGCGCTCGGCCAGCATGGTGCGGGCCATCGCCCGGAAGCCGTGGCCGGTCATCTCGTCCTTGGGGAAGCCCATGCGGCGCAACGCTGACAGCACGGCGTTATCACTCATGGGCCGCTCGCCCGTGCGCGGGCTGGGGAACACATAGCGGCCGTGCCCGGTCAGGGGCCGCAGTTCGCGCAGGATCTCCACCGCCTGAGTCGAGAGCGGCACCAGATGCGGCAGACCGTTGGCCTTCTCGGCCTTGCTTCGCTTCATGCGCTCCGAGGGTATCTTCCACTCGGCCGCGTCCAGATCGAACTCGGCCCATTCGGCCTTGCGCAGTTCGCCCGGCCGCACGAACACCAACGGCGCCAGCTTCAGGGCGGCGCGGGTGGTGGGCATGCCCTCGTAGTCGTAGATGGCGCGCAGCAGCTGGCCGGCGCGCTTGGGGTCGGTGATGGCGGCGCGGTGTTTGACGTTGACGGGGGTCAGCGCGTCCCTGAGATCAGCGGCATGATCGCGCGCGCATTTGCCCTCGGCAATGCCGAAGCGGAACACTTGGCCGCAGGCCTGCTTGATGCGGTGCGCAGTTTCGATGGCGCCGCGGGCCTCCACCCGACGCAAGCAGGCCAGCAGGTCGGGCGCCTTCACGTCCGCGATGGCCATGCGCCCAATCCAGGGAAACACGTCTTGCTCCAGCCTGATGCGGGTGCGCTCGGCGTGGCCGGCGCTGACCTTGTTCTCGTGGATGGTGGAGAGCCATTGCCGAGCCACCGCCTCAAAAGAGTGCAGCGGCGGCAATCCGGCGTCTGCACGCACGGCTTCCTCGCGCCGGCGCAGTTGCTCGGCCTTGGCCTGCTGGCGCACCCCGCTGGGGTCAGTGCCTGCACTCACCAGCTTGCGGGCCTCGTCGGCCTTGCTGCGGGCCAGCGCCAGGGTGGTATCGGGGTAGGTGCCCAGGCTCAGGGTCTTGCGCTTGCCGCCAAAGCTGTAGTCGAAGCGCCAGCCGTGCGAGCCCCCCTTCACGAACAGCAGCAGGTACAGCCCTGCCCCGTCGTTCAAGCGCTTGCGCTCGTCGCCGGGCTTGATGGCCTTGAGGGTGGTGTCGCCGGGGATCAGGTTGCGCGCCATGCAGTAACTTTCACGATCCAGTAACCCAGATTGTGCGGTTACTGCGGAAGTTACTGCAACTTTTGCCCGGTCGGCCCCGGAAGTTACTGCACTACGGCGGACAAAGAAAAAGGCCCAAGTCGTTGATTTACTTGGGCCTTTCGCACTTCAGCGAACCTCGCTGAACTCTGTAATGGTGGAGCCGGGGGGAATTGAACCCCCGTCCGTCAGCCATCACCGGGCAGATCTACATGCTTAGCCGGCTGATTTGAATCTCACGGCAAGAGTCGCGCAGTGGCACGCTACCCTTCCCGCCAGTCACTTAATCTCGTCCTGAACCGAGTAACCCGGCACAGAACCAGCCAATGTGAATGACTTCTCAGCTTTCCGTCTTGCGACTTGAGCCCGGCCCATTGGCCTGCCGTTGAGAAGCTCAACTGCAATTAAGCAGCGAGTGCGAACGTAGAGTCGTTTGCAGTTACTTTGTTTCCAGTGGTTTTACGAGCGAACTGGTGCTCGGCATGCCCCACTCCGGATCCGCACCCACGTCGAAACCAAGTCGGCCCCAGAGAAGCTTTACATTATGCCTGCTGCAGCAATTTCAAGAGGGCCAGCGGTTCATCGATGATGAAATCAGCGCCCCAGGCGTCCACACGGCCGCCTTGCCCCAGATAGCCCCAGGAGGCCGCCACGGTGAGCATGCCGGCGGCGCGGCCGGCCAGGATGTCGCGCTCGTCATCGCCCACATAGGCGCAATGCTCGGGCGCCACGCCGATGCGGCGCGCGGCCTCCAGCAGCGAACCCGGGTGCGGCTTGGCATGTGGGGTGGTATCGCCGCCCACCACGGCACCGGCCGCCTCGGCCAGGCCGAGGGCGCGCGTCATGGGCAGCGCAAAGCGCTCGGCCTTGTTGGTGACGATGCCCCAGGGCAGATTGAGGGCGCGCAACTGGGCCAGCATCGGCGGCACATCGGCAAAGACCGCGGTTTCCTGCAGCATGCGGCGTTCGTAACGGCTCAGGAACTCGGCCTTGAGGCTTTCAAAGTCCTCATGCGCGGGCGTCACCGCCAGCGAGACACCCAACATGCCGCGCGCGCCTGAGCCCACCATGGGTCGCAACAGTTCGTAGGCCAGCGGCGCCTGGCCGCGCTCCGCGCGCATCTCGTTGGCGGCACCGGCCAAATCCGGGGCACTGTCGATCAGCGTGCCGTCGAGGTCGAACAGCACGGCACGCAGCAGGCGCGCGGGCGCGAGCAGCGGCTCGGCCATCAGTTCCAGGCTCATAGAGGGCGGCGGCAGGCGATCATGTAGTTCACATCGGTGTCGCCACCGATGCTGTAGCGCTGGGTCAAGGGGTTGTAGCCCAGGCCCTTGGCGCTGCGCAGTTCCAGGCCCGCATCGCGGCACATCTGCGCCAGCTCGGCCGGCTTGATGAAGCGCGCGTATTCATGCGTGCCGGCCGGCAGCATCTTGAGCAGGTATTCGGCGCCCACGATGGCCAGCATGAAGGCCTTGAAATTGCGATTCAAGGTGGAGAGGAACACCCAGCCTCCCGGCTTCACGAGCGTGCCGAGGGCACGCACCACCGAGGCGGGATCGGGCACATGCTCGAGCATCTCCATGCAGGTGACGGTGTCGAACTCGCCCGGGCGCTGCTCGGCCAGGGCCTCGACGGCAATCTCCTGGTAGCTGACGTTCTCGGTGCCGGCTTCCATGGCGTGCAGCTGGGCCACGCGCAGCGGCTTGGTGGCGAGGTCGATGCCCAGCGCGATCGCGCCCTTGCGCGCCATCGAGTCGGTGAGGATGCCACCACCGCAGCCCACGTCCAGCACCTTCTGCCCAGCCAGCGGGCTGAGCGCGTTGATCCAGTCCAGACGCAGCGGGTTGATCTGGTGCAGGGGCTTGAATTCGCTCTCGGCATCCCACCAGCGGTGGGCCAGCTCGCTGAATTTGGCGAGCTCTTGGGGGTCGGCATTCGTCATGGGTGGGGATGGTAGCGCAAGGCGGAAACGAAAAAGCCCCGCTGGGCGGGGCTTTGCATCGCAGCTGCGCGCCAGGCGCAGCGGGGATGATTACTTGTTGCGCGTACCAACCACTTCGATTTCGACGCGGCGGTTCTTGGCGCGACCTTCGGTGGTCTTGTTGTCGGCCACGGGTTGCTTCTCGCCCTTGCCTTCGGTGTAGACGCGGTTCTTTTCCACGTTCTTGGACACCAGATAGGCCTTCACGGCTTCGGAGCGGCGCACCGACAGCTTCTGGTTGTATTCATCGGAGCCCACGCTGTCGGTGTGGCCGACGGCGATGATGACTTCCAGATTGATACCACCGGTCTTGCTGACCAGGTCGTCCAGCTTGGCCTTGGCTTCGGGCTTGAGCACAGCCTTGTCGAAGTCGAAGAAGGCGTCAGCGGCGAAGGTGACCTTCTCGCTCACGGGAGCGGGAGGCGTGGGAGCGGGCTTGGGAGCGGGCGGGGGAGCCACCGGGGGCGGCGGAGCCACGGGCTTCGGTGCCTCGACCTTGGGGGCGGGCTTCAGCGCGCCGTCGCAATCCTTGGCAGCCGTGGCGGGCGTCCAGTTGGAATCGCGCCAGCACAGTTCGTTGGTGCCGTTCTTCCAGACGGTGCCGTCGGTGGCACGCCAGTTGTCCACGGTCTGGGCGAAAGCGCCCGACGAGGCCACAGCAGCGATTGCGGCCACGGACACCAGCGTCGCCACTCGGTTCAATTTCTTCATGATTCTCCTTCCAAGGAAAGCCGCAGTTGCCCTGCGAAATGTCCAGAACTGGAACTAAAACCTAAGGAAAAAACCGCATGCGCGGGTTTCTCCTAGGGACCAAATGATTGTGCCATAGGGTGATGGGACAGCTCTATTCTGGCGGCGCTGGACGCACCACTCTCAATCAATGTTGCGCAAGTACTACATGGCCGAGCAATTAGAATCCCGCTTCCTGTCCTAAATGATGACGGCACGCTCTCCCGAGCCGCAGCCGCGCCCGCGCATGACCCAGTTCGCCAAGGAAACACTGCCCATCAGCCTTGAGGAGGAGATGCGGCGTTCGTACCTCGATTACGCGATGAGCGTGATCGTCGGCCGCGCCCTCCCCGATGCTCGCGACGGCCTGAAGCCGGTGCACCGCCGGGTGCTGTTCGCGATGCACGAGCTCAACAACGATTGGAACCGCGCTTACAAGAAGTCGGCCCGTATCGTCGGCGACGTGATCGGTAAGTACCACCCGCACGGCGACACCGCGGTGTACGACACCATCGTGCGCATGGCGCAGGACTTTTCGCTGCGCCATATGCTGGTGGACGGCCAGGGCAATTTCGGCTCGGTGGACGGCGACAACGCCGCCGCCATGCGTTACACCGAAATCCGCCTCGACAAGATCGCCCACGAAATGCTGGCCGATATCGAGAAGGAAACGGTTGATTTCGGGCCCAACTACGACGGCTCCGAAAAGGAGCCGCTGGTATTGCCGACGCGCCTGCCCAATCTGTTGGTGAACGGCGCCTCGGGTATCGCGGTGGGCATGGCCACCAATATCCCGCCGCACAACCTCAACGAAGTGGTGGACGCCTGCCTGCATGCGCTGCGCAATCCGGAGGCCTCGATCGACGAGCTGATGGAGATCATCCCGGCGCCCGACTTCCCCACCGCCGGCATCATCTACGGCCTCTCGGGCGTGCGCGACGGCTATCGCACCGGGCGCGGCAAGGTGGTGATGCGCGCCAAGGTGCATTTCGAGGACATCGACCGCGGCCAGCGCCAAGCCATCATCGTTGACGAGATCCCCTACCAGGTCAACAAGAAGACGCTGCTGGAGCGCATTGCCGAGCTGGTGCACGAGAAGAAGATCGAAGGCATCAGCCATATCCAGGACGAGAGCGACAAGTCCGGCATGCGCGTGGTGATCGAGCTCAAGCGCGGCGAAGTGCCCGAGGTGGTGCTGAACAATCTGTACAAGCAGACCCAGCTGCAAGACACCTTCGGCATGAATATGGTGGCGCTGATCGACGGTCAGCCCAAGCTGTGCAATCTGAAGGACCTGATCACGGTGTTCCTGGAGCACCGCCGCGAGGTGGTGACCCGCCGCACCATCTTCGAGCTGCGCAAGGCACGCGAGCGCGGCCATGTGCTGGAAGGTCTGGCCGTCGCGCTGGCAAATATCGACGAGTTCATCGCCACCATCAAGAACTCGCCCACGCCGCCGGTGGCCAAGGCCGCGCTGATGGCCAAGAGCTGGGATTCCTCGCTGGTGCGCGAGATGCTGGTGCGCGCCGAAGAGGCCACGCCCGGCGGCCGCACGGCCTTCCGCCCCGAGGGCCTGCCCGCCATGTATGGCATGCAGGAAGACGGCCTGTACCGCCTCTCCGACGACCAGGCCAGCGAAATTCTGCAGATGCGCTTGCAGCGCCTGACCGGCCTGGAGCAGGACAAGATCGTCGGCGAGTACAAGGACGTGATGGCGCAGATCGCCGATCTGCTCGACATCCTGGCCACGCCGGCGCGCGTCACCACCATCATCAGCGAAGAGCTGGTGCAGGTGAAGCAGGAGTTCGGCCAGACCAAGGTGGGTGCGCGCCGCAGCGTGATCGAGCACAACGCCCAGGAGCTGGGCACCGAAGACCTGATCACGCCCACCGACATGGTGGTGACGCTCTCGCACACCGGCTACATCAAGAGCCAGGCGCTGAGCGAGTACCGCGCGCAGCGCCGCGGTGGCCGCGGCAAGCAGGCCGCCGCCACCAAGGACGACGACTGGATCGACCAGCTCTTCATCGCCAACACGCACGACTGGATCCTGTGCTTCAGCAACCGCGGCCGCGTCTACTGGCTCAAGGTCTGGGAAGTGCCGCAGGGCTCGCGCAACTCGCGCGGCAAGCCCATCGTGAACATGTTCCCGCTGCAGGCCGAGGAGAAGATCACCGTGGTGCTGCCGCTCACCGGCGAGTTCCGCACCTTCCCGGAAGATCACTACATCTTCATGGCCACGGCGCTGGGCACGGTGAAGAAGACCTCGCTGAAGGACTTCAGCAACCCGCGCAAGGCCGGCATTATTTCGGTGGACCTTGATGAGGGCGATTTCCTCATCGGCGCAGCGCTGACCGACGGCAAGCACGACGTGATGCTGTTCAGCGATGGCGGCAAGGCGGTGCGCTTCGACGAGGACGATGTGCGCCCGATGGGCCGCCAGGCGCGCGGCGTGCGCGGCATGATGCTGGAACCCGAGCAGCGCCTGATCGCCATGCTGGTGGCCGAGGACGAGACGCAGAGCGTGCTCACCGCCACCGAGAACGGCTACGGCAAGCGCACCTCCATCATCGAGTACACCCGCCACGGTCGCGGCACCAAGGGCATGATCGCGATCCAGCAGAGCGAGCGCAACGGCCGCGTGGTGGCCGCCACCCTGGTGCGCCCGGAAGACGAGATCATGCTGATCACCGACAAGGGCGTGCTGGTGCGCACCCGGGTGAGCGAGATTCGCGAACTCGGCCGCGCCACCCAGGGCGTAACCCTGATCGCGCTGGACGATGGTTCCAAGCTCTCCGGCCTGCAGCGCATCGTCGAGAACGATGCGAACGAAGGCGCCATCGATGGTGCGGCGGAAGCCGGCACCGACAACCCCGCGGAAGGCGATCTGAACGCCGACGACGCTAACAAGGAATGAGTTTGAACACCTCGCTGTTGAAGATTTGCGCCGCCGCCGTCATCGCCGCTTGCGCCGTGCCTGCCCTTGCCCAATCGGCATCGACGCCGGCCAGCTCGCCTGCCAAGAAGGAGCTGATCGCCAAGGTGCTGCAGCTGCAGCAGCCCGCCATCGAGGGCCTGGCCCGCGGCGTGCTGCAGCAACCCATTGGCAACCTGATGCAGGGAGCCGGTACCGCGCTGCAGACCCAGGTCGCGCCGGAAAAGCGCGAGGCCACCGCCAAGGCGATCGAAGCCGACATCAAGAAGTTCGTCGAGGAAAACACGCCAGTGCTGCGCAATGCGGCGCTGAAGCTGGCCCCGACCACCATTGGCACCATGCTCGACGAGCGCTTCACCGAGGATGAGCTGCGCCAGCTCGTCGCCATCCTGGACTCGCCCGTCAACAAGAAGTACGTGCAGATGGGCGGCGACATGCAGTCCGCGCTGGGCCAGAAGCTGATGGCGGAAGTGGGCCCCGGCCTGGAAGGCAAGTTCAACGCGCTGCGCACCAGCGTGGCCAAGCAGCTGGGCATCAACCCGGCGCCCGCGGCCAGCAAGCCCGCCACCGGCAGCGCCCCCGCCAAGAAGTAAGCCCGCCCCATCCGTTCCCGCCCGCAGTCCCGCCATGACGTCACGCCCCTTCAATTTTTCCGCCGGCCCGGCCGCCTTGCCCGAAGAGGTGTTGACGCAGGTGGCGCAGGAAATGCTGGACTGGCACGGCTCGGGCATGAGCGTGATGGAGATGAGCCACCGCGGCCGCGAGTTCATCTCCATCGCGGAGGCCGCAGAAGCCGATTTGCGCGACTTGCTGCAGGTGCCGGCCAACTTCCGCATCCTCTTCATGCAGGGCGGCGGCCTGGGCGAGAACGCCATCGTGCCGATGAACCTCTCGCGCGGCGGCAAGGTCGATGTGGTGGTGAGCGGCTCCTGGTCGAAGAAGAGCGCCCAGGAAGCGCGGCGTTATGCCGATGTGCATATCGCCGCCACCAATGCCTCGGAAGGCCAGCGCCACATCCCCGCCGCCGCCGAATGGCAGCTGCGCCCTGATGCCGCCTATGTGCACATCTGCAGCAACGAGACCATCGATGGGCTGGAGTTCCATGAGCTGCCGGACCTCAAGGCCCTCGGCTCGGACGCGCCGTTGGTGATCGACTGCTCCTCGCACCAGCTCTCGCGCAGCATCGACTGGTCGCGCGTCGGGCTGGCGTTTGGCGGCGCGCAGAAGAACATCGGCCCGGCCGGCCTCACCCTCGTCTACGTGCGCGAGGATCTGCTGGGCCATGCCCTGCCGATCTGCCCCAGCGCCTTCGACTACAAGACCGTGGCCGAGGCCCAGTCGATGTACAACACCCCGCCCACCTTTGGCATCTATGTGGCCGGCCTGGTGTTCAAGTGGCTGAAGGGCTTCGGCTACGCCGGCAAGACCGGCCTGGCCGCGATCGAGCAACGCAATATCGACAAGGCGCAACTGCTGTATGCCGCGCTCGACGGCTCGAACCTGTTTGAAAACCGCGTGGCGGCCAGCTGCCGCTCGCGCATGAACGTACCGTTCTACCTCCGCGACGAACGTCTGAACGACGCCTTCCTGGCCGGTGCCAGGGAACGTGGACTGCTGCAACTCAAAGGCCACAAGTCGGTGGGCGGCATGCGTGCATCGATCTACAACGCCATGCCGCTCGAGGGTGTGCAAGCCCTGACGGCGTATCTGAGAGACTTTGAGGCACAACATGGCTGATGGAGCCCCCGCGACTCCTCCTAACCCTCCCCTGCCGGTCGCCGACCCGGCCCTGCTGAAACTGCGTGACCAGATCGACGCCCTCGATCAAGAGCTGCTCGACCTGCTGAACCGCCGCGCTCATGTGGCCGAGCAGGTGGGCGAGATCAAGCGCCGCGACGGCACGCCCTTCTTCCGCCCCGACCGCGTGGCCCAGGTGATCACCAAGATCCAGCAGGCCAACACCGGCCCGCTCAAGGGTGAGCATGTGGCAGCGATCTGGCGCGAGATCATGTCGGCCTGTCTGGCGCTGGAATCGCCGCAGCGCGTGGCCGTGCTGGGCCCGGTGGGCACCTTCTGCGAGCAGGCGGCGATCGAGTATTTCGGCGGCGCCGCCGACCTGATCTACTGCTCAAGCTTCGACGAGGTCTTTCACGCCACCGCCAGCGGCAGCGCCCAGTACGGCGTGGTGGGCGTGGAGAACATGACCGAGGGCGTGGTGACGCGCTCGCTGGACCTGTTCCTGCACACGCCGACGCATGTGGTCGGCGAGGTCAGCCTCCTGATTCGCCACAACCTGCTGTGCAAGGACAACTCGCTGCGCGGCATCAAGGCGGTGCTGGCGCATCCGCAAGCGCTGGCGCAATGCCAGAACTGGCTCAACAAGCACCTGCCGGACGCCGAGCGCCGCGCCGTCTCCAGCAATGCCGAGGGCGCGCGCCTGGCGGCCGAGCACCCGGAATGGGCGGCCATCGCCAGCGAACGCGCCGCCACCCTGTTCGGCCTGCACATCGTGGCCCATGCGGTGCAGGACGAGGCCTACAACCGCACCCGCTTCGCCGTGATCTGCCTGCCGCAGACCATGGACGTGCCGCCAGCCACCGGCCGCGACTGCACCAGCCTGATCGTCTCGGTGACCAACCGCCCCGGCGCCATGCACGACCTGCTGGTGCCGCTGAAGAACCATGGCGTGTCGATGACGCGGCTGGAATCGCGCCCGGCGCGCACCGGCCAATGGGAGTACTACTTCTACATCGATCTGGAGGGCCATCCCTCGCAGCCCCATGTGGCGGCGGCGCTGGCCGAGCTGCGCCAGTTGTGCGCCTTCTACAAGGTGATCGGCACCTACCCGGTAAAGGCTTGATTGAGCATGTTCAACCAACTCGGCGTGATCGGATGCGGCCTGATGGGCGGCTCCTTCGCGCTTGCACTCAAGAAGGCCGGGCTGGTGAAGCGGGTGGTGGGCTATAGCAAGTCGCCCTCCACCACCGAGACCGCCAAGAAGCTGGGCGTGATCGACATCGCTGCCGAATCGGCCCTGCTGGCCGTCTCGGGCTCGGACATCGTGCTGCTGGCCGTGCCGGTGGCCGCCACCGAGGCCACGCTGAAGGCCGTCAAGCACATGGTGGACCCCGGCGTGCTCTTCATGGACGTGGGCTCGACCAAATGCGATGTGGTCGAGGCCGCGCGCCGCGTGCTGGGCAAGCAGTTCGGCTCCTTCGTGCCGGCGCACCCGATCGCCGGCAAGGAATCGGCCGGCGTGCAGAACGCCGATGCCGGGCTTTACCAGGGTCGCCAGGTCATCCTGACACCGCTGCCGCAGACCAATGCGGCGCTGGTGCAGAAGGCCACCGACGTCTGGTCGGCGCTGGGCTGCCAGGTGCTGAAGATGACACCGCAGAACCATGACGCGGCCTTCGCCGCCGTCAGCCATCTGCCGCATCTGCTCGCCTATGCCTATTTCAGCGCCGTCGCCAAGCAGCCCGCCGGACGCGACTACCTGAGCCTGGCCGGCCCGGGCTTTCGCGACTTCACCCGCATCGCCGCCAGCGATCCCGCGATCTGGCGTGACATCCTGCTGGCCAACAAGGCCGAGGTGATGGCGCAGTCCAAGCGCTTTCGCGACATGCTGGACCTGCTGGAGCAGGTGATGCAGAACGACGACGCGCAAGGCCTCGAGACCCTGCTCAGGCAGGCCTCCGAAGGCCGCAGCCAATGGCAGATGGGTGTGCCCCGCACCCGCAACTGACCCCGCTTTCTCCCCGCCATGTTCAAGATCCCCTTCCTCGACCTGCCGCCCCTGCGCGCAGCCGCCGGCACCGTGCGCCTGCCCGGCTCCAAGAGCATCTCCAACCGCGTGCTGCTGCTGGCCGGCCTCTCCGAGGGCCAGACCCTGGTGCATGACCTGCTGGATTCCGACGACACCGCGGTGATGCTGGCCTCGCTCAAGGTGCTGGGTTGCCAGCTCGAGCAAGTGCCGGGTGGCCCGCTCAAGGTCACCGGCATCGGTGGCCGCCTGGTCAACAAGGACGCCCAGCTCTTCCTTGGCAATGCCGGCACCGCGATGCGCCCGCTCACCGCGGCACTGGCCCTGCTGGCAGCCACGCAGGGCGGCGCCTTCGAGCTGGCCGGCGTGGCGCGCATGC
Organism: Paucibacter sediminis; assembly: GCF_030254645.1. NCBI lineage: Bacteria > Pseudomonadati > Pseudomonadota > Betaproteobacteria > Burkholderiales > Sphaerotilaceae > Roseateles > Paucibacter sediminis. The sequence continues at coordinate 3,834,878 of NZ_CP116346.1, read as the reverse complement.
ACGAGCGCCCCATCGGTGATCTGGTCGATGCCCTGCGCGAGCTGGGTTGCGAGATCGCCTGCCTGGGCAGCGAAGGCTATCCGCCGCTGCGCCTCAGCGGCCCCAGCCGGCTCAGGCTGGCCGAGCCGGTGCGCGTGCGCGGCGATGTCTCCAGCCAGTTCCTCACCGCCCTGCTGCTGGCGCTGCCCCTGGTCGCCACGCAGGATGTGGTGATCGAGGTGGTCGGCGAGCTGATCTCCAAGCCCTATGTGCACATCACGCTGGAGCTGCTGAAGCGCTTTGGCATCGAGGTGCGCGCGGACGGCTGGCAACGCTTCACCATCCCGGCCGGCAGCCGCTATCGCTCGCCCGGCGAGGTGCATGTGGAGGGCGACGCCTCCTCGGCCTCCTACTTCGTGGCGCTGGGCGCCATCGCGGCCGCGGAAACGCCCATCCGCATCGAAGGGGTGGGCAGTGCCTCGCTGCAGGGCGATGTGCGCTTTGTCGAGGCCGCCCAGGCGATGGGCGCCGAGGTGCGCGCCGAGGCCAATGCCCTGGAGGTCAAGCGCGGCGCCTGGCCGCTCAAGGCCCTGGACCTGGACTGCAACCACATTCCCGATGCCGCCATGACCCTGGCGGTGATGGCGCTCTACGCCGATGGCCCCAGCACCCTGCGCAACATTGCCAGCTGGCGCGTCAAGGAGACCGACCGCATCGCCGCCATGGCCACCGAGCTGCGCAAGCTCGGCGCCAGCGTGGAGGAAGGCCCGGACTGGCTGCGCGTGCACCCCTTGCGCGCCTGGAAGCCGGCCAGCATCCACACCTACGACGACCACCGCGTCGCCATGTGCTTCTCGCTGGCCGCCTTCAACGGCCTGGTCACCGATTCGGCCGTGCCGGTGCGCATCCTCGAGCCGCATTGCGTGGCCAAGACCTTCCCGGACTATTTCGAGACCCTGTTCGAGGTGGTGACGGCGCGCCCCGAGGACATCCCGGTGCTGACCATCGACGGCCCCACCGCCTCCGGCAAGGGCACGCTGGCCGACGAGGTGGCGCATGAGCTCGGCTACGTGATCCTGGACTCCGGCATGCTGTACCGCGCCACCGGCCTGGCCGCCCACCGTGCCGGCCTGGACCTGGACGACGGCGCGGCCGTGGCCGCCATCGTGCCGGCGATGGACCTGCATTTCCGCAAGGGCCGCGTCACCCTGGGCGAGGAAGACATCACCGACGCCCTGCGCGCCGAGGCCGCCGGCCTGATGGCCTCGCAGGTGGCCGCCCATCCCCAGGTGCGCAGCGCGCTGAACCAGCTGCAGCTGGACTTCCGCCGCGTGCCCGGCCTGGTGGCCGACGGCCGCGACATGGGCTCCACCGTCTTCCCGGATGCGCCGCTCAAGGTCTTCCTCACCGCGAGTGCCGCCACGCGCGCCGAGCGGCGCTATAAGCAGTTGATTTCCAAGGGAATTTCGGCTAGCATGGAAGGCTTGCGTGCGGATCTTGAGGCACGTGACGCGCGCGACAAGGGTCGCAGCGCCTCGCCTCTCAAGCCCGCGCAAGACGCGCAAAGCCTCGACAACTCGGCCCAGACCATCGAAGAATCTCGTGATCTGGTGCTGGCTTGGTGGGCCGAGCGCAGGCCGTTCTGAGACAGCGTTGAATCAGCACAGCATCCGGGCCCGCCGCCCTTCCCTCCGAGCGTCTGCTCATCGAGGGCGGCGAACTCTATAACCTTAACCCGCAAGTTCGCTTGCAACTGCCGACGGGCAAACGCCTTGCCAGACGGCTCAGGAAATACCATGTCCCAAACCCAGAACGCCACCCCCGCCATGGACTCGTTTGCAGCCATGTTCGAGGAATCGCTGCAGCGCTCCGACATGCGCGCCGGCGAGGTCATCTCCGCCGAAGTGGTGCGTGTCGAGCACAGCTTCGTGGTGGTCAACGCCGGCCTCAAGTCTGAAGCCTACGTGCCCATCGAAGAGTTCAAGAACGACCAAGGTGAGCTTGAAGTCAACGTCGGCGACTTCGTGTCGGTGGCGATCGATGCGATCGAAAACGGCTACGGCGACACCATCCTGTCGCGCGACAAGGCCAAGCGTCTGGCCTCGTGGCTGTCGCTGGAAACCGCACTGGAGTCGGGCGACTTCGTGACCGGTACCGTGTCCGGCAAGGTCAAGGGCGGCCTGACCGTCCTGGTGAACGGCATCCGCGCCTTCCTGCCCGGTTCGCTGCTCGACACCCGCCCGGTGAAGGACATGAGCCCCTACGAGGGCAAGACCATGGAATTCAAGGTCATCAAGCTGGACCGCAAGCGCAACAACGTCGTGTTGTCGCGCCGTGCCGTGGTCGAAGCTTCGATGGGCGAAGAGCGCGCCAAGCTGCTGGAAACGCTGTCGGAAGGCGCGATCGTCCAGGGCGTGGTCAAGAACATCACCGAATACGGTGCCTTCGTGGATCTGGGCGGCATCGACGGCCTGCTGCACATCACCGACATGGCATGGCGCCGCGTGCGTCACCCGAGCGAAGTGGTGACGGTTGGCCAGGAACTGACCGCCAAGGTCCTGAAGTTCGACGCCGAGAAGAACCGCGTTTCGCTGGGCCTGAAGCAGCTGGGCGACGACCCCTGGTTCGGCGTGGCACGTCGCTACCCCACCAACACCCGTTTGTTCGGCAAGGTCACCAACATTGCTGACTACGGCGCGTTCGTGGAAATCGAACCCGGCATCGAAGGTCTGGTGCACGTGTCCGAAATGGACTGGACCAACAAGAACGTGGCACCTTCGAAGATCGTCTCCCTGGGCGACGAAGTCGAAGTCATGGTCCTGGAAATCGACGAAGACAAGCGTCGCATCTCCCTGGGCATGAAGCAGTGCAAGGCCAATCCTTGGGAAGAGTTCGCCGAGAACGTCAAGCGCGGCGACCGCGTCAAGGGCCCCGTCAAGTCGATCACCGACTTCGGCGTGTTCGTTGGCCTGGCTCAAGGCATCGACGGTCTGGTGCACCTGTCCGACCTGTCGTGGCAAGAGACTGGCGAAGCTGCCGTGCGCAACTTCAAGAAGGGCCAGGAAGTCGAAGCCATCGTGCTGGCCGTGGACGTCGAGCGCGAGCGCATCTCCCTGGGCATCAAGCAGCTGGACAGCGACCCGTTCACCACCTACACCTCGGTCAACGACCGCGGCATGACGGTGACCGGCAAGGTCAAGACGGTCGATGCGCGTGGCGCCGAGATCGAACTGGCTGACGACGTGACCGGCTATCTGCGCGCTTCGGAAATCTCCCGCGACCGCGTGGAAGACGCCCGCAACGTGCTGAAGGAAGGCGACGAAGTCACCTCGGTGATCGTCAACATCGACCGCAAGACGCGCAACATCCAGCTGTCGATCAAGGCCAAGGACAGCGCCGACCAGCAAGAAGCGATGCAGCGCCTGTCGGCTACCAGCGAGCGTGAGAACGCCGGTACCACCAGCCTGGGCGCCCTGCTGCGTGCCAAGCTGGATCAAGGCGGCAACTAATCGTTGCTCCGCAGGGGCGGCGGCTCTGGTAGCCTCTGCCCCTGTCAGGTGACCTGATCAGGCTCGCCACTCATCCGAGGGCGAGCCTGATTTCCTTCCCTTCGTCTCCCACTCAAGAATTCGATCGTCATGACACGTTCCGACCTCGTTGCCCATCTGGCAGAGCGCTTTGGCCAGCTCACCCAGCGCGACACCGAGTTCGCCGTCAAGACGATACTGGACGCGATGTCCGATGCCCTGGCCCGCGGCCACCGCATCGAGATCCGCGGCTTTGGCAGCTTTTCCATCAACCGCCGCCCGCCCCGCATGGGCCGCAATCCGCGCAGCGGCGAACAGGTGCTGATCCCCGAGAAGCTGGTGCCCCATTTCAAGCCAGGCAAGGCCCTGCGCGAAGCGGTGGACGAGCAGTTGCCGCTGGACGACGCCAGCCTCCCGCGCACGCTGGATTGAGCCGCCTCGGCAGCCTGCCGAGCCTCTAGAATCCACGCCAATGCGCCTCTTCGTCTGGCTCTTCCGGGCCTTCCTCTTCTTTGCCCTCTTCGCCTTCGCGCTGAACAACAGCCAGGAGGTGGTGGTGCATTGGTTCTTCGGCCGCGCCTGGAGCGCGCCCCTCGTCATCATCGTGCTGATCGCCTTCGGCTTCGGCTGCGCCCTGGGCGTGCTGGCCATGGTGCCGGCCTGGTGGCACCACCGCCGTGCCGCCGCCCGCCAGGTGGCGCTGGATCTGCCCGCCGCGGCAACACCTGACCCCGCCAGCGCCCCGATCGTGCGGGACGGGCTCTGACCATGGGCTTCGATCTCAGCTGGCTGCTGATTGCCCTGCCGCTGGTGTTCGGCCTCGGCTGGCTGGCCTCCAAGCTCGACACGCGCCAGTGGAAGCGCGAGCAGCGCGACGCGCCCAAGGCCTACTTCAAGGGCTTGAATCTGCTGCTCAACGAGCAGCAGGACAAGGCCATCGACGCCTTCATCGAGGCGGTGCAGGCCGACCCCGACACCTCCGAGCTGCACTTCGCGCTGGGTAATCTGTTCCGCCGCCGCGGCGAGTACGAGCGCGCGGTGCGCGTGCACCAGCACCTCCTGCAGCGCGGCGACCTGCCCAAGGCCGAGCGCGAGCGCGCCCAGTACGCGCTGGCGCAGGACTTCTACAAGGCCGGCCTGTTCGACCGCGCCGAGGAGGCTTTTGCGGTGCTGCGCGGCAGCAGCTTCGAGAGCGAGGCCGAGTTGGCCCTGCTCTCGCTTTACGAGCGCTCGCGCGAATGGCGCAAGGCCGCCGAGGTGGCCAAGCATCTGGAACAGGTGGGCACGGGCTCCTTTGCCTCGCGCATCGCGCATTACCTCTGCGAGCTGGCGCTGGAAGCGCAGGCGCGCAACCAGGAGGGCGACGTCGACAAGGCGCAGGCCCTGCTGGCCGAGGCCCGCAAGGTCGCGCCCCAGGCCGCGCGCGCCCATGTGCTGGCCGGGCAATTGCTGATGCGCCGCGAGCAGCCCCAGCAGGCCATGGCCGCCTATGCCGAGCTGCTCGCCGCCAACCCCGAGGCCTTCAATCTGGTGGCCAGCGATTACGCCAGCGCGGCACTCGCCTGCGACGCCGCCCCGGCCGCCCTGCAGACCCTGCAGGCCCAGTACCAGCGCCATCCCGGCATGCACCTGCTGCAGGCCATCGCCAAGCTGGAACCGGCCGCTAGTGCGCAGCGCCAGCGCCTGCTGGCGCATCTGCGCCAGGACCCCAGCCTGTCGGCCGCACGCCAGTTGCTGGCGCAGTCCGGTGCGCAGCTCAGCGACGAAGAGACCACCCTGCTGGGCAGCGCCATCGAGCGCGCCGGCCGGCCGTTGCAGCGCTACCGCTGCGCCGCCTGCGGCTTCGAAGCCCAGCATTATTTCTGGCAATGCCCCGGCTGCCTGAACTGGGACAGCTACCCACCGCGTCACGTGGAAGAACTTTGATGCAAGAGAAGAAGGCCACCGAGCGCGTCATCCTGTGCATGAAATGGGGCACCAAGTACGGCCCCGAGTACGTCAATCGCCTCTATGCGATGGTGGCGCGGCATCTGCGCGGGCCCTTCAAGTTCGTCTGCCTGACCGACCGCAGCGAGGGCATTCGCGCCGAGGTGCAGTGCCTGCCCATCCCCGAGCTCAAGCTGCCGCCCGGCATCCCGGAGCGCGGCTGGACCAAGCTCACCACCTTTGAAGCAGATCTGCACGGCCTCAAGGGCACGGCGCTGTTCCTGGACCTGGACGTGGTGATCGTCGACGACATCACGCCCTTCTTCGAGGTGCCGGGCGAGTTCCTCATCATCCATGACTGGAAGCGCCCCTGGCGCATCACCGGCAACAGCTCGGTCTACCGCTTCGAGCTGGGCGCCCATGCCGACGTGCTGGCCAAGTTCCGCCGCGAGGCCGAGGCGATACGCAAGCAGGTGCGCAACGAACAGGCCTACCTCTCCGACGAGATGCACAAGCAGGGCAAGCTGAAGTATTGGGACGCGTCCTGGTGCGCCAGCTACAAATACCACTGCATCCCGGCCTGGCCGACCAGCTACTGGCGCGACCCCATCATCCCCAAGGACGCGCGCATCTTGATCTTCCACGGCGTGATGAATCCGCCCGACGCGCTGGCCGGCCGCAACAACGGCAACTGGCGCCACGCCCGCCCGGCGCACTGGATCGCCGAGCACTGGCGCGAATGATCTGGCTGGGGCTGCCGGTCCTGCTGCTGCTGGCGCTGCTGGGGCGCGAGTGCTGGCAGATCCTGCGCGCGCAGGCCCCGGCGCAGGTTCGCGAGCTGCTGGTCGGCGCTGCCGCGCCGCGCGCCGCCGCAGACATACCCAAGGTCCTCTGGACCTACTGGCATCCCGCGCCGGCGCCGGCCTTCATCCAGCAATGCCTGGCCAACTGGCGGCACCACGCGCCCGACCACGAGTTGCGCCTGCTGGACCGCCAAAGCCTGCTGCAATGGATCCCCGCCAGCGCGCTGCGGCCGGATTTCGACAGCCTGCCGCCCTATCGCCAGGCCGACTGGCTGCGCGTGCAATTGCTGGCCCGCCACGGCGGCATCTGGCTGGACGCCTCCACCCTGCTGACGCGCGACCTGGCCTGGCTGCATGAGGCGCGGGCGGCCGCCCAGGCCGAGTACGCCGGCTTCTACATCCAGCGCTACAGCAGCCGCGCCGAGTTGCCCATCGTCGAGAACTGGTGCATGGCCGCGGTGCCCCGCAGCGCCTTTGTGCGCGACCTGGCCGCGGCCTTCGACCATGCGCTGGATCTGGGCGCCGAAGCCTATCTGGACGAGTTGCGCGCGCAGGGCCGGCTGGCGCGCGTGGTGCAAGACCTGACCCCCGACTTCCAGCGCTACCTGCTCATGCATGTGGCCGCCTCGGACCTGCTGGACCGCGCTCACCAGGCCTCCCCCCAGATCTACCGCTTGGCGCTGCTGCGCGCCGAGGACTCGGCCTTCGCCTACCTGGACGCGCTGCGTTGGCGCAAGCGCCATCTCTACGCCCGCCTGGCGCTCACGCCCTGCCCGCGCCGCCTGCCCGCCCTGATCAAGCTGCGCGGCGGCGACCGCCAGGTGCTGGAGCGCGGCCTGGCCAAGGGCCGCTGGCTGCGCGGCAGCGCCATCGCCCGCCTGCTGGACTTGCGCGCATGACGGCGCCCTGGCTCAGCATCCTGCTGCCGGTCTACCGGGTCGAGCCCTACCTGCTCGCCTGCGCGGCCTCCATCCTCGACCAGGCCGATGCGGGCGTGGAGTTGGTCTTCGTGGACGACGCCTCGCCCGATGGCTCGGCCGCGCTGATCGAGACGCTGGCGGCCGGGGATGCGCGCGTGCGCCTGATCAGGCATGCGAGCAACCAGGGCGTCAGCGCCGCGCGCAACACCTTGCTGGACGCCGCGCGCGGCGACTACCTCTGGTTCGTCGATCCCGACGACCTGATGGAAGCCGGCGCGATCCCCCGGCTCCGCACGCTGCTCGAGCAGCCGCAGGCACCCGACCTGGTGATGTGCGACTTCCGTGCCTTCGATGACGGCAGCAGCAAGCCCGCCAAGCCACGCTACCAGCACATCCCCAGCTTCGTCGGGGCGGCGCGGGGCGAGGACCTCGATGCCCTGCTGAGCGGCTTGTTTCAGGCCGGGCAGTTGCACCCCTGGTCCAAGATCGTGCGCCGCGCCAGCTGGCCCGCGGGCCTGCGCTTCCCGGTCGGGCGGGTGTTCGAAGACCTCGCGGTCTATCCGCGCCTGGCCCTGCAAGTGCGCCGCTTCGTGCATGTGCCCGAGGTCTGGATCGCCTACCGGCAACGTGCCGGCAGCGCGCTGACGAACCTGAGCGCCGCCAGGCTGGACGAATGGATGAGCGCGCTGGACGGCTATGCCGCCGAACTGCCCGCGCTGAGCGAGGCCACCCGCTTCGAGATCGCGCATTTCTGCGCCCGCACCTTTCTGCGTGCCAGCAAGCGGCGCAGCAGGCTCGGGCGAATTGGGCAGGAGGGCCTGAGCGAGGCGCTGCGGCGTTTCGCGCGCCAGTGGCGCGCCAGCTCGCCGCTCACGCCCGAACAACTGCTGCAAGCCTATCTGCGGCGCGGCCGCCTGCTGCGCTGGCTGCAGCTGCGCTGGTGGCTTCATTTCAGAGCGTCGTGAGCAGGGCCTGGTAGCGCAGGCGCATCAGCTCCACGCCATGTTCGGCAAGGGCGCGCTCGCGCGCCGCGGCCGCCAGCCGCTGGCCCAGCCCCGGCTCGCAGAACACGCGTTCCAGCGCATCGGCCAGCGCCTTGGCATCGCCCTCGGGCACCAAGAGGCCGCTGCGCTCATGCGCCAACACCTCGCTCACGCCCGCCACGTCGGAGGCAATGCAGGCGCAGCCCGCCGCCATGCCCTCCACCAGGGCCAGCGGCATGCCCTCGTAATGGGTGGCCAGCACGCAGACAGCGTGCGACATCAGCAGCTCGGGCATGCCGCCGTAATGGCCCAGGAACTGCACCTGCCCCTCCAGGCCGAGGCGCTTGACCTCGGCCTCGGCGCGCTGGCGGTAGGCGGCCTTGCCCGCCCCCGCCAGCTTCAGCGGCAGGCGCAGGCCGCGGCCCTTCAGCAGGCCGAGCGCGCGTATCAGCGTCAGATGGTCCTTCTGGCGCGCAAAGCGGGCCGACATCACGATGCCGGCCACGCGCTCCTCGAAGGGCTTGCCGGCGCCTTCGGCGAATGGCCGCAGGTCCACGCCATTGGGTATGGCCATGGTCTTGTCCGCCGGCATGCCCAGCTTCAGCAGGACCGCCTTCACCCCTTCGGACACGGCCACCAGCTTGGCGCTGCGCGCCGCCAGCCAGCGCGCCTGCGCCAGCTTCCAGCGCGTGTAGCGCTCGCGCGAGTTGTGCTCCACCTGCACCAGCTTGGGCACGCCGGCCAGCAGCCCGGCCCAGCGGCCGATCAGGTGCTCGGGAAAGCCATGCGCCACCAGCAGCTCGGGCCGCCAGGCGCGGCACAGCCGCCACAGCGCCCAGATCGTCGCCAGATGCGACCAGCCCGGCACGACCTCCACGCGCAGGCCGCGCGCGCGGATCGCCTCCACCCGCGCCGCATCGGTGTTGCGCTTGCGGCGCAGCACCAGCAGCACCTCCATCTGCGCACCCATCTGCGTGGCCATCTGCGCCGACAGGCAGAGGTCCAGCGCGACCTGCGTGGCCCCGGAAAAACCGCCGGTGACGAAGTGCAGCACGCGCCGCGGCGCGCCGGCCGGGCTCCCAGCGACCATGTTGTTTTCAGACATGCCGGGCAGTATAGGCAGGCGCCTCGGCCCAGCGCAGCGGCGACAATCGGCCCCTCGCAACGTTTGCAACGAGATGAGTCAGCCTCCCACCGACCGTGAGCCCCTGAGCGCCACCGCCCGCCGCCTGGCGGTCTACCTGAAACCCCATGGCAGGGGCGTGGTGCTGACCATCCTGGCCTATATCGGCGCCGCCTGCACCGAACCACTGATACCGCAGCTGCTCAAGACCGTGCTGGGCGAGGGCTTCAAGGCCAACAGCTTCTCGGTCTGGTGGGTGCCGGTGGTGCTGATCGGCCTGTTTGCGGCGCGCGGCCTGTTCAGCTTTCTGGGCCAGTACCTGCTGAACTGGACCGTCTCGCGCACTGTGTTCGACCTGCGCGCCGCCCTGCTCAACGCCTTGCTGAAGGCCGATGCGCGCATCTACACCAGCCTGCAGCCGGGCACCGCCGTCACCAAGGTGGTGAACGACCCGCAGCAGATCGTCGCCCAGCTCGGCGGCGCCCTCATCACGCTGCTGCGCGACGGCCTGCCGGCGCTGGCCATGCTGGGCTATCTGCTGTGGCTGAACTGGCAGCTGACGCTGCTGTCGATGATCACCACCCCGGTGATGGCGGTGGTGGTGAAGCGCGTCAACGCGCGCGTGCGTCGCATGGGCAGCTGGGCCTACGACGCGCAGTTGCGGCTGGTCAACAAGGTCGACGACCTGACGCGCGCCTGGCGCGTGGTGCGCAGCTTCGACGCCGCCGACCACGAGCGCGAACAGTTCGCCGCGCGCGCCCGCGAGGTGCAGCGCGCCACCCTCAAGACCGCGGCCGCCAACGCGCTCACCCAGCCGGTCTCGCAGCTGATCGCCAGCATCGGGCTGTCGGTCATCCTGAGCCTGGCGCTGCTGCAGGCGCGCCAGAACCAGAGCGGCGTGGGCGAGTTCGCCGCCTTCATCGCCGCCCTGCTGCTGCTGACCTCGCGCCTGCGCCATCTCAGCGAGCTGGCCCAGCCCATCACCAATGCCCTCATCACCGCCCAGGGCAGCCTGAGCCTGCTGGACATCCCGGCCGAGAACGACCGCGGCAGCCGCGCGCTGGCCGAATGCCGCGGCGAGATCGCGCTGCAGGCCGTGACGCTGCGCTACCCCGGCGCCGAACAGCCCGCCCTGGCAGCCCTGGACCTGCGCTTCGCCGCCGGCCAGACCACCGCCCTGGTGGGCGCCTCGGGTTCGGGCAAGAGTTCCATCGTCAACCTGCTGCTGGGTTTTGCCGAGCCCGACGAGGGTCAGGTCTTGCTGGACGGCGCGCCCATCAACGAGCTCACGCGCGCCAGCCTGCGCCGCCAGTTCGCGGTGGTTTCGCAGGACATCGTGCTGTTCGACGCCTCGGTGGCCGACAACATCGCCTACGCCCAGCCGCGCGATGCGGCCCGGCTGGAGCAGGCGCTGCGCGCCGCCCATCTGTGGGACTTCGTGCAGACCCTGCCCGAGGGGCTGGACACCACCGTCGGCGCCAACGGCAGCAAGCTCAGTGGCGGCCAGCGCCAGCGCCTGGCGATCGCGCGCGCGCTCTACAAGGACGCGCCGATCTGGGTGCTGGACGAGGCCACCTCGGCGCTGGACACCGAGAGCGAACGCGCCGTGCAGCAGGCCATCGAGGCCTGGCAGGGCCGCAAGACCCTGATCGTGATCGCGCACCGCCTCTCCACCATACGCTCGGCCGATTGCATCCATGTGCTGCAGCAGGGCCGCGTGCTGGAAAGCGGCAGCCATGCGGAGCTGGTGGCGCGCGATGGCGCCTACGCCGCCATGGTGCAGGCCCAGTTTGCGGACTGAGGCATGAGACGGCGTCTGGCACTGCTGGCCTCCCTGCTGGCACTGCCTGCCTGGGCGCAAGACCCGACCCCGCTGGAGATCAACAGCGCCAGCCGCGCCGAGCTGGAGTCGCTCACCGGCATCGGCCCGGAGCTGGCCGAGCGCCTGCTGGCGGCGCGCCCCTTCAAGGACTGGCAGGATCTGCGCCGCCGCGTCGCGGGCATCGGCCCCAAGCTGGCCGCCAAGCTCTCGGCCCAGGGCCTGCGCGTGCAGGGCCGGGCCTGGGGCGCTCAGGCAGCTTCGGCAGCCTCGGCCACCGCGGCGGACTGAGCCTCGGCGAAGCCGGCGCTGCGCTTGCGCATCGAGCGCGGGTCGACCTTGGGCGCCTGCGCCGGCCAGCCGAAGAAGCGCTGCACCTCGGCACGCTTGGCCAGGGTGTCGGACATGCCCAGCATGATCAGCTCGCCGGTGAACGAGGGCTCGAACAGCAGATAGCTGGTGAGCGCCGAGCCGGTGGCGGCCTTGCCCTCGCCGGCCACGCCCACGCTGCGCAGCATCGCGCGTATCGGCGGCGGCAGGCTGTGCTGGTGCTCGGCGGCGAGTTCATCGATGCGGCGGCTGGGCGCGATCACCAGCACCTCGACCGGCCGCAGCGGCGTGGCCTCGCGCGCCGCCGCGGGCAGCAGACTGAGCGTGTTGTTGATGCGTTGCAGGCGCTCCACGTCCACCGCCAGCGCATCCAAAAAGATGTTGGAAAGCGCATGGCCGGCGATCTGCGCCATGCTGGGGTGGCCCTCCACCAGGGTGCTGCGCCGCCCGGGCGGCTCATGCATGCGGCCGGCACCTATCACCAGCACGCGTTCGGCGCCCAGGTGGATGGCCGGCGAGATCGGCGCGCTCTGGCGCATCGAACCGTCGCCAAACCATTCGGCCTGCCCCTCCAGGTCGAGCAACTGGGCCGGGAAGATGAAGGGAATTGCCGAGGACGCCAGCAGATGCTCGATGCTCAGCTTGGCGGGTGTGGCGATGCGCTGCGAGCGCATCCAGGGCTGCAGCGCCGCATGGGTCTGGTAGAAGGTGACATGCTGGCCCGAGCTGTAGCTGGAGCCGCTCACCGCCAGCGCCCGCAGATGGCCCTGCGCCAGCATGTCGTCCAGCCGCTCCAGCCGCACCCAACGCTGCAGCAGGCGGCCGAGCGGCTCGTTGTCCAGCAGGCTGCGCGGCTTGCTGCGATGCCAGCGCGCCACCGCCCAGCCCAGGCTCATCATGGTCATCCAGCGCGCGCCGGTGCGTATCACGCCAAAGGCATCGGCGGCATAGACCTGATCCACATGGATGTTCTGCCAGATGTGCATCAGCCCATCGACGGCGCCATCGAAGTCGTCCGCCTGACAGGCCAGGGTGCCGGCATTGATGGCGCCGGCCGAGGTGCCGGCAATCACCGGAAACGGGTTGGCGGCCGTGACCCCGGCATCGCGGCGCAATTGCGCGATCGCCGCCAGCACGCCCACCTGGTAGGCCGCGCGGGCACCGCCGCCGGTCAGGATCAGGCCGGTGGTGGGGATGGAGGGGTTGGGCGCCGGGGTGTCCATGGCTGTCGCTTGAGGCGATCATGCCCGAAATCCCCGTTGCGCCAAACGCTCAAAAGAGGGGCCATTCGCCGCCGCGCAACAGCGCCGCCGCGACGCCTCAGTCGTACACGATCTGCGCGTTGCCGAGCTTCGCCAGGGCCTCGTCGCAGGGCCAGAACTTGGCCGCCTCGCCCAGGTCCAGCTCGGCGCTGGCGCCCTCGCGCTTGACGGCCAGGCGCAGCGACAGGCCCTGCACCAGGGTGCCCTGCTCGGCCTCGACGCGGCGCGCCGGCCAGGCCGCCACCACCTCGGCCACCGGCGGCGTCACGCCATTTGCCTGCAGGCGCAGGAACTTGCCGAAGCGCGCGCGCGCCGCGGTGAGGCTCCACAGCTGCTGGATGTTCAGCCGCAGGCCACCCGAGAAGCGGTCGTTCTGCACCTTGCCCGAGACGATGATGAGCTCGTCCTCGGCCAGCGTCTCCTTGTGGGCGTTGATGAGTTCCTCGTTGGCCACCGCCTCGATCGCATCGCTCTTGTCGTCGAGCTTGAAGATCGCCACCTTGCCGCGGTGGCCGTTGATGATGCGCATGTCCGAGACGATGCCCGCCACCATGATGGGATCGCGGCTGTCCTGCAGATCGGCGATGCGGCGCTTCACCATGCGGCGCACCTCCTCGCCGCTCTGGTCGAACAGATGGCCGGAGAGGTAGAAGCCGATCGCCGTCTTCTCCAGACTCAGGCGCTCCTTGATGCTCCAGGGCGCGGCGTCCACCAGCGCGGGCTCGGCCGAGGAGGAGCCATGGGCGCCCTCGTCGAAGTCGAACAGCCCGCCCTGGTCGGCGTCCTGCGCCAGCTTGTCGGCATAGGTGTATCCCAGCGCCACGCTGGCCAGCAGGCGCGCGCGCTCGGCCTCCAGGGTGTCGAAGGCGCCGGCCTTGATGAGGGCCTCCACCACGCGCTTGTTGACGGCCTTGCGGTCCACGCGGGCGCAGAAATCGAAGAAGCTCTTGAAGGGGCCGCCCGACTGGCGCGCCGCCACGATCGCCTCGATGGCGCCCTGGCCCGTGCCCTTGATGGCACCCAGGCCGTAGTTGACGAGCTTGTTGCTGATGGGCTCGAAACGGTAGACGCCGCGGTTCACGCAGGGCGGCTGGAACTCAATGCCGAAGATCTGCGCGTCGTTGAGCAACACCTTGAGCTTGTCGGTGTCGTCCATTTCGATCGTCATGTTCGCGGCGTAGAACTCGGCCGTGAAATGCGTCTTCAGCCAGGCCGTGTGGTAGCTCAGCAAGGCATAGGCGGCGGCGTGCGACTTGTTGAAGCCGTAGCCCGCGAACTTCTCCATCAGGTCGAAGACCTCGTCGGCCTTGTCCTGCGAAATATCCTTGGCCGCGGCTCCCTTGCGGAAGATCTCGCGGTGCATGGCCATTTCCTCGGCCTTCTTCTTGCCCATCGCGCGGCGCAGCATGTCGGCGCCGCCAAGGCTGTAGCCGCCCAGCACCTGGGCCGCCTGCATCACCTGCTCCTGGTAGACCATCACGCCATAGGTCTCCTCCAGCACCTGGCCCAGCAAGGGATGCGGGTACTCGATGGTCTCGCGGCCATGCTTGCGCGCCACGAACGAAGGGATCAGGTCCATCGGGCCCGGGCGGTACAGCGACACCAGCGCGATCAGGTCCTCGAAGCGCGAGGGCTTGGCGTCCTTGAGCAGGCGCTGCATGCCGGGCGATTCAAACTGGAACACGCTTTCCGAGAAGCCATCGCCGAAGAGCTTGAACACCTTGCGGTCGTCCAGCGGCACCTTGGCCCAGTCGAAGTCCTGGCGATCCGGGTAGCGCGCGATGATGAAGTTCTTGGCCAGCTCCAGGATGGTCAGCGTGGCCAGGCCCAGGAAGTCGAACTTCACCAGGCCGATGGCCTCGACGTCGTCCTTGTCGTACATGCTCACCGCGCTGGTCGAGCCCGGCTGCTGGTACATCGGGCAGAAATCGGTGATCTTGCCCGGCGCGATCAGCACGCCGCCGGCATGCATGCCGATATTGCGCACCATGCCCTCGACGCGCGCGGCCAGCTTGAGCAGCTCGGCCACCTCCTCTTCCTGCTGCTCGCGCTCCTCGATCTCCGGCGCCTCGTGGCGGGCGTAGATCACCTTGGCCTTGTCGGGGTCGAAGTCGGGCGGCAGCCTGGCCAGGGTCACGGTCTTGCCGGGCGGCGCCGGGATCAGCTTGGCGATGGAATCGACATGGCCGAAGCCCATGCCCAGCACGCGGCCGATATCGCGCAGCGCGGCCTTGGCCGCCATGGTGCCGAAGGTGGCAATCTGGCTCACCGCGGGGCGGCCGTACTTGTCCTTCACATAGTCGATGACGCGGTCGCGATTGCCCTGGCAGAAGTCGATGTCGAAGTCGGGCATCGAGACCCGCTCGGGGTTCAGGAAGCGCTCGAACAGCAGGTTGTACTGCAGCGGGTCCAGGTCGGTGATCGAGAGCACATAGGCCACCAGCGAGCCCGCGCCCGAACCCCGGCCCGGCCCCACCGGGCAGCCGTTGGCCTTGGCCCAGCGGATGAAGTCCGACACGATCAGGAAGTAGCCCGGGAAGCCCATCTTGATGATGGTGCCCAGCTCGAACTCCAGCCGCTCCACATAGCGCGGGCGCTCGGCATCGCGCTTGCCGGCGTCGGGGAACAGCTGCACGAGGCGCTGCTCCAGGCCCTCGTAGCTCAGCTCACGGAAATAGGCTTCCATGGGCATGGTCGAGCCATCGTCCAGGATGGGCGTGGGGAAGTTGGGCAGCTGCGGCTTGCCAAGCGTGAGCTTGAGGCTGCAACGGCGCGCGATTTCCACCGTGTTGGCGATCGCCGAGGGAATGTCGGCGAACAGCGCCTCCATCTCGGCCTGGGGCTTGAAGTACTGGCCCGGCAGAAAGCGCTTGATGCGCTTGGGGTTGGCCAGGGTCTCGCCCTCGGCGATGCAGGTGCGCGCCTCATGGGCGTCGAAATCTTCCTCACCGAGGAACTGGACCGGGTGCGTGGCCACCACCGGCAGGCCCAGCTCGGCCGCCAGCGGCACCGAGCTGCGCACCAGCGCCTCCTGGCCGGGCAGGCCGGCGCGCTGCAATTCGATGTAGAAGCGCTGCGGATAGAGGGCGGCCAGGCGCTCTGCCCATTCGCGGGCGCGCGGCTGGTCGCCCTGCATCAGGGCCTGGCCGATGGCGCCGAACTGGGCGCCGGACAGGCAGATCAGGCCCTCGTTCAGCTCCTCCATCCACACCAGCTTGAGGCAGGCCTGGTTGCGCTGCACGTTCTGTATCCAGGCACGCGACAGCAGCTCGCAAAGGTTCAGATAACCCTGGTAGCTCTGCACCAGCAGCAGCACGCGGGTGGGCGGCTTGTCGCTGGCGTCCGACTCGATCCAGCAATCCGCGCCCAGGATGGGCTTCACGCCCGCCTTGCGGCAGGCGTTGTAGAACTTCACCCCCCCGAACAGATTGGCCAGGTCGGTGATGGCCAGGGCCACCTGCTTGTCCTGGGACGCGGCATCCGCGGCGTCGTCGATTCGCAGGGTGCCGTCGACGACGGAGAACTCGGTATGGGTGCGCAGATGGACAAAAGGCATGGCGGGATTGTAGAGAGGGCCGGGGGCGGCATTCGGAAGCGCCTCGCCGCATTCGGCCCGGATTTCGCCGCGTTCGTCACTTGGTGCAGCGCCAGCTCATTGGCGCTCAGAGACTCTGCTTGCGGCGGGGGGTGAATGTCTCGCTCTCCGGCCGAAAGCGGAGCGAACACCATGACACACCTGCCCCACATGCCGATGACGACCCTCGCCGTCCTGTGCGCCTGCTGCCTGTCGACCGCCTGCGGCGGCGGCAGCGATGACGCCCCGGCGCAACCGCTTCAACCGAGCGTCACGCCGCAGCCCGAGCAAACGGTCACCATCACCACCGTCGGCCCGAATGCGGTCTCCTACTGGAACGAAGTGGCCACCACGGTGATCAACCTGCCGGCCGCGGCCACGGGTACCGCCGAAGAGCAACGCCCCAATCTCGCGGTTGACCTGGCCACCGTGCACCTGGCCATCTACGACGCGGTGATGGCCATCGCGGGCACACACCGGTCTTATGCCATCACGCCCAGCAGTGGCAGCGCCAGTGCTTCGCAGGAGGCGGCTGTGGCCTCGGCGGCCTATCAGGTCCTGCTCGGTTTGTTTCCCAGCCGCAGCGCGCAGTTCCAGCCTGCCTACGACAGCTATCTGGCAAGCCTGCCGGACAACGCCGCCAGGGCCCAGGGGCTGGCGATCGGGGCCGAGGTGGCGTCAGGCATGCTCGCGCTGCGAGCGGCTGACGGGCGTTCGGTCGTGCTGACGGCCTACCAGCCCGGCAACGCACCCGGCCAGTTTCGCGGCAACAACCCGATCGGTCGGCCCAACCCGTTCATCAAGCCCTTCGTCTTGAATTCGACATCGCAGTTCCGGGCCCCCGGGCCGGCAGCACTGGGCAGCGCCGGCTATGCAGCGGACGTCAACGAGACCATGTCGCTCGGCGCTGCCAACAGCAGCACCCGCAGCGCCCAACAAACCGAGGCGGCGCGCTTTCACACCGAACCGCCGCCCTTGTTCTGGCCCCGCAATATGCGCAACTTCGCGATGACGAATCGCAGTGTGGCCGAGCATGCGCGACTGATGGCCCTGATCTGGGTGGCGCAGGCGGACGCGCAGAATGCCTGCTTTGAGTCCAAGTACTACCACCAGGCCTGGCGTCCGGCGAGTGCCATCACCCTGGCCGATACCGACGGCAACGCCGCCACGACGGCAGACCTCGCCTGGGTGCCCGTCGTGCCCACGCCCAATCACCCTGAATACCCCGCCGCCCACAGCTGCATCAGCGCAGCGATGGCGGAGGTGCTGAGCGGCTACTACGGGACGTCGAAGGTCAGCTTCGACTTCAACAGCACCGTCACGGGCAGCACCCACCACTTCAGTACGACGGCCGATCTGGTGTCGGAAGTTCAGATGGCACGCATCGCCGGCGGCATGCATTTCCGCACCGCCACCGTGGACGGCGCAGCGCTCGGCAAGAGCGTGGGCGGCTGGGTGCTGGCGCATGCGTTCCAGCCGCGCTGAAGCGCGATGACGCTGCCGGCCGGCGAGGCGCGGCGTCATCACATCTGCCTAAACAGATGCGTGTGCGCCTCGCTGACCTGCAGCTTCTCGGCTCTCGACTTCAGTCTCAACATCACATGGCCGCGAAAATCGCGCAGTACGCCGGCGATGGCGTTCGCGTTGACGATGGTGGAGCGATGAATGAGCCAGAAGCAGGCGGGGTCCAATTCCTCCTGCAACTCCTTCAAGGACTTGCGTATCAGCGCTGCACCCTCGGCGGTCACGACACGGGTGTATTTGATATCGGACTGGAAGTAGACCACCTCGTCCACCGTGATCAGGCTGACCTCCTGCCCCTTCGCTGCGTTGATCCACCGCAGGTAGGCGCGCGGCGGCAACGCACTGGTCAGCTCAGGCAGCAGCTTTTCGAGCGAGGCTGGCGCACCATCCAGTCGCTGCCGCAGGCGGTGCACCGTCATCGCCAGCCGCTCGATCGAATAGGGCTTGAGCAGGTAGTCCACGGCACCCTGCTCAAACGCAGCCACTGCATGGGCGTTGTAGGCGGTCACGAAGACCACATGGCAGGCGCCCCCCAGCGCGCGCGCAACCTCCAGGCCGTTCATGCCGGGCATCTGAACGTCGAGAAAGACCAGTGCCGGTTGCAGACGCTCCAGCAGTTGCAGGGCCTCGAAGCCGTTGCGGGCCTCGCCGACCACACGCAGTTCAGGCCAAAGCGCCGTCAGATGCGAGCGCAGTTCATCGCGCAGCACCGTTTCGTTCTCGGCGATCACCGCCGTCGCTTGCGACATGGGCGGCGCGCCAGGTCAGGCCTTGCCGGCGCTCGCGGACTTCAACTCCACCAGCAGCGCCCGCATATTCCTGCCCGAGATGTTCTCCACCTCATGGGTCTCGGCCTCGCTCCAGAACACATCGCCCAGCTTGTTCTCGCCAACCATGGTTTGGCCGCTGGGCAGCTTCACGCGCACCTTGGCCGGGCTCAGCAAGACGGTGAGGTGGGCCGGGTGCGAGTGCATGCCACTCCCGCAAACACCCATGCCGGGACGACTGTTGAACTCGAGCACACGCAAGTGCTCGTTTTCAAAGGCCACACGATAGGCACGCGGCTGCACCGCAGCTGCGTCCTGGGCCTGAGCGGCATCCGCCGCCGCAAGGGTGCTCAAGGCGGCCAACAGCGCATGACGCCGATCCGGATTGCCGACGGCGGCCAGGAACTCGTTCTCACTCATGCTGCTCTCCCTGTGATTCGTCCGGCCCGCGCAGCGGCAGGGTCAGCAGCAACGCGGGCGCTTGCGGACTTTCCCCCACCATCAGCGTCCAGTCAATGCCGTGCAGGGCCTGCAGCGCCACCTGCATGCGGTACTCAAGATCGGGGGAAAGCCAATGGCGTGGCGGACCCCGCCGTTCCCGCTCAAGGCGCAACACGCAGCGTCCATCAACTTGATGAAGTCTCAGCTCGACGGCTGCGTCGAGGCTGTCAGAAGCCAGGAGTTGCTCCAGCACCGGAAGCAAAAGCAGCGATGGGAATGCCGCATCCGGCATGGCCCCGTCGACGCGGATATGCCAGTTGCTGCGTTCGGGCGCCAACTCGCTCAGCAGCGCCGCGAACAGGCCGGCCAGGCGCAGCTCCGCCGCCACGGTGGACGCGCTTTCGCGCACGCCAGGCATGGCCGCGCGCAGGAATTCGACCAAGGGGACCAGCAGGCGCTCTGCGCCCTCGACGTCATCGGCGTAGCGGCGCTCGATTTCGCTGATCGCCCGCAGCAGGAACGCCGGGTCGAT
This sequence comes from Paucibacter sediminis, assembly GCF_030254645.1. NCBI lineage: Bacteria > Pseudomonadati > Pseudomonadota > Betaproteobacteria > Burkholderiales > Sphaerotilaceae > Roseateles > Paucibacter sediminis. The sequence goes on along the minus strand of NZ_CP116346.1, from coordinate 3,815,368 downwards.
CTGCCCCCGCAGCGCCTGCAGACGCAAGGCGCTGAGTTGTGCCTCCGTCTTTTGACGCGCGATTTCCGCCCGCGCCAAGAGCTCGCGCGTTCGCTCGGAGCGCTGGCTCAGGCCGTAGGCCGTCACAAACAGGCCGCCATAAAACATGCTGCTCCAAAAGACGTGCAGCAAGGCATCGTCACTTTCCCGCAAGGAGTACGCCAAGGGCTGGCCGAACACGCGCCAAACGGCACAGTTCAACAGCGCAAAACCGAACATCGCCAGTGCCGTCTGCGCACCTCCCAGGCGTTGCTCAAGCAAGGCCGTCCCAAGCGCCAGCAACAGCCCGGCCAGACACCATTGCGGCAGCAGATGCAGCGCGAACTGCGCAAGCTCGCCGGCGCTGACCCTGCCCAGCGGCAGGGTGGACGACTCCATGGCCGTGACCGCCAGCCCCCACAGCAAACCCAGGCCCGCGGCACGGCCGCCACTCAGCCCCAAGAAGCCGAGCGAGCGGACCTTCATGCCGCCACGGCCCTGGACGCACAGGGCAGGCGCAGGCTGGCGCGCACGCCGCTTGGCATCTGCCCCTGCAGCGTCAGCGCAGCGGCGCTGCCATACAGCGTCGACAAGCGGGCGCGCACGTTCGCCAGGCCGATGCCGCTGCCACCGGTTCCCTGCAAGCCCACACCGGTGTCGGCCACCACCACCTCGATCGCGCTGTCGAGCAGCCGCGCCGACACCCTGATCGAGCCACCGTTGATCGAAGGCTCAATGCCATGCTTCACGGCGTTCTCCACGAGCGTGGCTATGGTCAGCGGCGGGAATGGCTGCGAGCGGAGGGCGTCCGGCACGTCGAAACTGAATTGCAGCAGGCCTTCCATGCGCAGCGCCACCACACTCAGATAGGCACGCGCGAGATCGATCTCGCGCCCCAGCGTCGCCGCATCGGCGTGCAGGGCTGGTTGCGCCGAGCGCAGGTAGCCGACAAAGCAGGCCAGCAAGCGCGCACCGTCAGCCGGATCCACCTGCTGCAATCGCCGCACCGTCGCCAAGGTATTGAACAAGAAGTGCGGTTCGATCTGGCTGCGCAGCGCTTCGAGCTGCAGGTCGGCCGTCTGGCGCTGGATCTGCGCATGGCGCAGCTGGGTCGCCTGCTCTGCTGCACCAACATCGGCCGCGCGCCGCCACAAGTACCACATCGCCGCCACCGCACCGGCCACCACCGTCCAGCGCGCCACCCGACCGAGCACGGCAGGCGCATCGCCCGACGAGCCCGATGCCCCGGCAGCCAGCAGCAGCACTTCGCCCGCCGCGGCGCCCGCCAGAATGGACGCGGCCAGCAGGGCGGAGCGCCACCGCAGGCCGCGCGCCCGCACGCGCGCAGCAGCACTCAGCGACAAGGCGATCATCAGCGCCACGACGAGCCGGTCACGCAGCACTTCGAGCCAGCCGGCCATCACCTCGTCCCAGGGCCAGTGGCGCCAGACAAAAAACTGGAACAGGTATTCGGTCGACATCAAGGTCGCTACGACGGCCGCGCCGATGAACACCGTAGACAGTGGCAACTGCCGCAACGCGGCATCCCTCGGCACCTGCGAATGGTGGGCACGTTGCTGCATCGAAGAAGCCCCCGGTGACTTGATGATAGTCCGGCAACTGGCACCAGGCGTTATGCTGCCGCCCGAACAGGAGCCCATCGACATGCACAAGACCCTTCCGACCTTGCTGGCGACCGCTGTCCTCGCGCTGCTGAGTCAGGCCGCAATTGCCGTCAGACAGCCCCCGGAAAAACCCGTGACCCCACCCAAGAGCAGCGCCGAGATCCTGGCCCAGTCCCCCGCCGGCGACTGGCGCGAGATCAAGCCCGAGGATCTGCTGGTGATGGAGCTGGCGCAGGGTCAGGCCACTCAGCAAGTACTGATCGAACTGGCGCCGCGCTTTGCGCCGCGCCATGCCGCGAATATCCGCGCCCTGGCGCGCGGCGGTTTCTACGACGGCCTGGCGATCGTGCGCGTGCAGGACAACTTCGTCACCCAATGGGGCGACCCGAACGGCGACGATGCCAAGACCGCCAAGCCCCTGGGCAAGGCCGAGGCCAAGATCCCGGCCGAGTTCTCGGTGGACTACAAGAGTCTGCCCCCCGCCCTGTTCAACAAGATTCCCGATCTGGATGGCTGGGCCCCGATGAGTGGCTTCGTGGACGGCTTCCCGGTGGCCGCCGACCCCAAGGCCGGCAAGGCCTGGCTGGCGCATTGCTACGGCATGGTGGGCGCGGGCCGCAGCGATGCGGTGGACTCCAGCACCGGCGCCGAGCTCTATGCCGTGATCGGCCATGCGCCGCGCGGCCTGGACCTCAACATCACCGTGGTGGGCCGCGTGCTCAAGGGCATGGAGTATTTGTCCGCGCTGCAGCGCGGCGGCCCCAATATGGGCTTTTATGACAAGCCCGAGCAGCGCACCGGCATCACGCGCGTGCGCCTGGCCAGCGAGCTGCCCGAGGCCGAGCGCCCTGCCCTGCAGGTGCTGAGGACCGAAAGCAAGACCTGGGACGCCCTGCTGGAGGCGCGCCGCCACCGCGGCGGCTGGTTCGTGCACAGCCCCAAGCATGTGGAGATCTGCAGCGCCAGCGTGCCGACCCGTCCGCGACCTGCGCCCTAAGCTGAGCTGCGGGCCCGGCGGGGCGGTATGGCGCAGTCCTTACAATCCCGCCCCATGCAGTCCGGCCCCATCCTCAATATCTCGTCCTACAAGTTCGTCCTGATCGCCGATGCGCCCACCTTGCGCGAGACGCTTTATCAGCACGCCCTGGAGCTGGGCCTGAAGGGCACGGTGCTGATTGCCGAGGAAGGCATCAACCTGTTCCTGGCCGGCAGCGCCGAGGCGGTGCGCGGCTGGGTCGCGGCGCTGCAGCAGGACGCCCGCTTTGCCGACCTCGCGCCCAAGGAAAGCTGGAGCGAGGCCGTGCCCTTCAAGAAGCTGCTGGTCAAGGTCAAGCCCGAGATCATCCGCATGAATATGCCGGCGATCCGCCCCGACCAGCTGCCGCGTGCCCCCGCCCTGCCCGCCAAGACGCTGGCGCGCTGGCTGGACCAGGGTCACGACGACGAGGGCCGTCCGGTGGTGACGCTGGACACGCGCAATGCCTTCGAGGTGGACTACGGCACGTTTGACGGCGCGATCGACTGGCGCATCAGCAAGTTCACCGAGTTTCCTGCCGCCCTGGCCGCGCACCGCGAGGAGCTGATGGGCAAGACCGTGGTGAGCTTCTGCACCGGCGGCATACGCTGCGAAAAGGCCGCCATCGTGCTGCAGCAGCAGGGCCTGGACGGCCCCGTCTACCAGCTCGAGGGCGGCATCCTCAAGTACTTCGAGGAGACCGGCGGCCCGCATTACCACGGCAGCTGCTTCGTGTTCGACCAGCGCGAGGCGCTCGGCGCCGGCCTGGAGCCCGCCACCGAAATCATGCGCCCGGCCAGCGAGGCCCATCGTGGCTGAATGCGCCTGAACCCCGTGAGCAAACGTCTGAGCGAGCGTCTGCGCCACAGCCTGCTGCGCCTGCTGGGCCTGCTGATACTGGCGCTGGCGATCTGTGCCGCGGCCTTCCGCGCGCCCGAGCGCAGCCTCGAAAGCCTGGTGGCGCGCTGGGCGCCGCCGCCCTCCGAATTCATGGAACTGCCGCTGGACGGCGGCCAGCAGCTGCTGCACTGGCGCGACGAGGGGCCGCGCGGCGACCCCACACCCATCGTGCTGCTGCACGGCACCTCGGCCAGCCTGCATACCTGGGCCGGCTGGGTGAAGACGCTCAGTGCGACCCGCCGCGTCATCACCCTGGACCTGCCCGGCTTCGGCCTCACCGGCCCGGCCGGCAGCGGCGACTACAGCGACGCCGCCTACCAGCGCCTGCTGCTGGCCCTGCTGGACAAGCTGCAACTGCCGCGCGTGGTGCTGGGCGGCAACTCACTGGGCGGCCAGATCGCCTGGGAATTTGCCGCCCAGCAGCCGGCGCGCGTGGCGGCGCTACTGCTGGTGGATGCCGGCGGGCTGGCGTTCAAGCCCGAGTCGGTGCCGCTGGGCTTCCAGCTGGCGCGCATACCGGGCATGCGCAGCCTGGTGAGCGGCTTTCTGCCGCGCCGCCTGATCGAAAGCTCGGTGCGCAATGTCTATGGCGAGCCGGGCCAGGTCACGGCCGAGTTGGTGGACCGTTATTTCGAGCTCACCCTGCGCGAGGGCAACCGCCTGGCCCTCACCCAGCGCTTCGAGCAAATGCGGCCCGGAGCATACGCCGCACAGCTGGGCGACATTCGCCAACCGACCCTGATACTGTGGGGCCGGCGCGACCGTCTGATCCCGCTGGAATATGGCCAACAAATGAAACAGGCGATCAAGGGCAGCGAACTCGTGGTCTTTGATACGCTCGGCCACGTGCCGCAGGAAGAAGACCCGGCCGCCACGCTGAAGCCGGTGCAGGCGTTTTTGCAATCGCTCAAACCCTGATGTCCGGCAGCGCGTGGGCATAGCAACATCCACCTTCTTCATTTTTTCTCTCTTTCTCATCCATCGAGGAGTCGACTACATGCAACGACGTCATCTGATCGCTCTGGCCGCCCTGGCCATGAGCGTCGCCACCGCCCAGGCCCAAGCCCCCGAGTGGAAGAAGATCCGCATCGGTGTGGAAGGCGCCTACCCTCCCTTCAGCGAAGTGGGCCCGGACGGCAAGCTCAAGGGCTTTGAGATCGACCTGGCCATGGCCTATTGCGCCGAGATGAAGGCCGAGTGCGTGCTGGTGCAACAGGACTTCGACGGCCTGATCCCGGCCCTGCAGGCCAAGAAGATCGACGCCATCATTGCCTCGATGTCCATCACCGACGAGCGCAAGAAGGCGATCGCCTTCTCCAAGCCCTACTACAACACCCCGGCACGCTTCGCCGCCAAGGCCGACGCCAAGCTGGACATCAGCGCCGCCGGCCTGAAGGGCAAGAAGATCGGCGTGCAGCGCGCCACCATCCACGAGAAGTTCGCCGCCGAGACCTTCAAGCAGAGCGAGATCGTGCGCTATGCGACCCAGGACCAGGTCTTCCTGGATCTGAAGTCGGGCCGCATCGACACCACCGTGGCCGATTTGGTCGCGATCGACCAGGGCTTCATCAAGACTCCGGCCGGCAAGGGCTTTGCCTTCGTGGGCCCCAACTTCACCGACGTGAAGTACTTCGGCACCGGCTCGGGCGTGGGCATGCGCAAGGCCGACGAGAAGGCCCTGGGCAAGAAGTTCAACGACGCCATCGCCGCCATCCAGGCCAATGGCACGTTCAAGAAGTTGAACGACAAGTACTTCGAGTACGACCTGTCCATCAAGTAAATGTTTCTGAACGGCTTTCTGCCCAGCCTGCTGGATGGGACCCTGGTCACGCTGGGCGTGGCCTTGAGTTCCCTCAGCATGGCCATGGTGCTGGGGCTGCTGGGTGCCTTGGCCAAGCTGTCGAAATGGCGCTTGCCCAAGGCCCTGGCCTTTGCCTATACCACCCTCATACGCGGCGTCCCCGATCTGGTGCTGATGCTGCTGATCTTCTACGGCGGCCAGGTGGCTGTGAACCATGTGGCCGAGGCGATGGGCTACCAGGAGGGCATCGACGTCGATCCCTATCTGGCGGGCGTGCTGACCATCGGTTTCATCTTCGGTGCCTACCTGACCGAGGCCTTCCGCGGCGCCTTCCTGGCGGTGCCGCCGGGCCAACGCGAGGCCGGCCTGGCCTATGGCATGACGCCCTGGCAGATCGCCTGGCGCATCACCTTCCCGCAGATGTTCCGGCATGCCCTCCCGGGCCTGTCCAACAACTGGCTGGTGCTGATCAAGAGCACCGCCATCGTCTCGGTGATCGGCCTGCATGACCTGATGACGCGCGGCTCGCAGGCCGCCGGCACCACCAAAGAGCCGTTTGTGTTCTACAGCGCCGTGGCGGTGATCTACCTGCTCTTCACCAGCGCCTCGGAGCTGCTGTTCGACTGGCTGCAAAAGCGCTTCTCGGTGGGCGTGCGCAAGGGTGTGCTCTGATGGATCTCGACACCATTCTCGAAAACCTGCCGCTCTACCTGAGCGGCGCGCTCACCACCTTCGAGCTGCTCGTGATCTCGCTGGGCCTGGGCCTGCTGTTCGCGATACCGCTGGCGGTGCTGCGCAGCCTGCCCAACCCCTGGCTGTCGCGTCCGATCTGGTTCTACACCTATGTGTTCCGCGGCACCCCGATGCTGGTGCAGCTGTTCCTGATCTATTACGGCCTGGCGCAGTTCGAGTGGGTGCAGCAGAGCGCGCTGTGGCCCTACCTCAGCTCGGCCTGGTTCTGCGCCTGCCTGAGCTTTGTGCTCAACACCTGCGCCTACACGGTGGAGATCATCGCCGGCAGCATCCGTGCCCTGCCGCATGGCGAGATCGAGGCCGCCAAGGCGCTGGGCATGAGCCGCTGGGTGCTGTTCCGCCGCATCGTGCTGCCCTCGGCGCTGCGCCGCTCGCTGCCGGCCTACAGCAACGAGGCCATCTTCATGCTGCACGGCACCTCGCTGGCCAGCATCGTCACCATCCTGGACCTGACCGGCGCGGCGCGCCAGGTCAACTCCACCTACTACATGCCCTTCGAGGCCTTCATCAGCGCCGCGGTCTTCTATTTCCTGATGACCCTAGTGCTGGTGGCGCTGTTCCACAAGGCCGAGGCGCGCTGGCTCAAGCCCCTGATGCCACGCTGAACCCATCCCCCATGCAAATCCAGAAACACCTGCTGCTCGCACCCGCCCCCGGCACCCAGCGCGAGCTCCTGTCCCTGCACTACGGCACGCCCGGCAGCGGACCCAAGGCCTATATCCAGGCCTCGCTGCATGCCGACGAACTGCCCGGCATGCTCACCGCCCACCATCTGCGCCAGCAGCTCGATGCCCTGGAAGCCGCCGGCCGCCTGCAGGGCGAGATCGTGCTGGTGCCGATGGCCAACCCGATCGGCCTCTCGCAATGGCTGCTGCAGGGCCCGCAGGGCCGCTTCGAGCTGCTCTCGGGCGAGAACTTCAACCGCCATTACCCCGACCAGATCGCCCAGGCCGCGGCCGCCGCCGAGCCCGAGCTGAACCAGGACGCCGCCCACAATGTGCGCGTGCTGCGCCGCGAGCTGCAGAAGGCGGTGGCGGGCGCGCCGGTGGCCACCGAGCTGCAATCGCTGCGCCGCACGCTGATGGCGCTCTCCTGCGATGCTGACATCGTGCTGGACCTGCACTGCGATGCCCAGGCCGTCATGCATCTCTACACCGAGACGCCCTGCTGGGAACAATGCGAACCGCTGCAGCGCTATCTGGGCTCGCCGCTGACCCTCCTGGCCACCGACGCCGGTGACAACCCCTTCGACGAGGCCTGCTCGCAGGTCTGGTGGAAATGGGACAAGCAGTTCGCCGGCCACTTCCCGATCCCCCAAGCCTGCCTGGCGGTGACGGTGGAGCTGCGCGGCCAGGCCGATGTGACGCACGAACTGGCCAGCCGCGACGCGCAGAACATCCTCGACTTCCTGGCCTACCGCGGCCTCATCAGCGGCGCTGTGCCGCCCATGCCAGAGGCGCTGGGCGACGCGCGTCCGCTAGCCGGCTGCATGTCGGTGAAGTCACCGGTGGCGGGCGTGCTGGTCTATTTGCGCGAGCCCGGCGCCACGGTCAAACAGGGCGAGGTGATTGCCCATGTGATCGACCCCGTCAGCGCCAGCTGCACCGAGCTGACGGCGCCGGTGGACGGCCTGATGTTCGCGCGCGAATGCCTGCGCTTCATCACGGCGGGCGCAAGCGCCGCCAAGGTCGCGGGGCGCGAAGCGCTGCGCACCGGCAAACTGTTGGGAGCCTGAACATGACCAGCAGTCTGCGCGTCATCAATCTGCACAAACGCTACGGCGAGCGCGAGGTGCTCAAGGGCGTTTCGCTCGACACCAAGAAGGGCGATGTGGTCACCCTGATCGGTTCCAGCGGCTCGGGCAAAAGCACCTTTCTGCGCTGCCTGAACCTGCTCGAGCAGCCCTGGGAGGGCCAGCTCTTCCTGCGCGACGAGGAACTCAAGCTGGTGCGCGACCGCGACGGCAGCCTCAAGGCCGGCGACGCCAAGCAGCTGCAGCTCTGGCGTGCCCGCCTGGCCATGGTGTTCCAGAACTTCAACCTCTGGGGCCACCGCACCGTGCTGGAGAACGTCATCGAGGCGCCGGTGCATGTGCTGGGCGTGCCCAAGGCCGAGGCCATCGAGAAGGCCGAGGCCCTGCTGGCGCGCGTGGGCGTGTCGCACCGCAAGAGCGTCTACCCGGCCCAGCTCTCGGGCGGCGAGCAGCAGCGCGTGGCGATTGCGCGCGCGCTGGCGGTGGAGCCCGAGGTGATGCTGTTCGATGAGCCGACCTCGGCGCTCGACCCCGAGCTGGTGGGCGAGGTCCTGAAGGTGATGCGCGACCTCGCCGCCGAGGGCCGCACCATGATCGTGGTGACGCACGAGATGGGCTTCGCCCGCGAGGTCTCCAACCACACCCTGTTCCTGCACCAGGGCCGGGTGGAGGAGGAAGGCAACCCGCGCGAGGTGCTGGCCAGGCCGCAGAGCGAGCGGCTCAAGGCCTTCCTGAGCGGCGGGCTGAAGTAGCCCCTGCGACGTCCACCGGCTCGCCGCGAGAGGTCATGCGGCCACTCGAATGCGGGGAGGCGCGCGTGCTTAGTCGCGTATTCACCACGACAAGCCCCCGACCTCAGGGGGATGCTGGCCGGACCTTGTGCGGGCGAGCGTCAACAATCGCGTCGCTGTCGAACACCACTTTGTTGCCCAATCAGGAACTCCCCATGCCTTTTTCCAAATCCCTCGCGGCCACGGCCCTCGCCATCATCTTGGGTCTGGCCAGCAGCGCCCATGCTGGTGTGATCATCGATGCAGGCCCACAGTCGAATCAGCAAGACTTTCTGACCGGCAACTACGTGGCGGGCACCGAATTCACGCTGCGCAGCTCGCTGCTTGTCGATGGCCTGGGCTGGCTTGATGCCGAAGGCAATGGCCTCACCGGCATCCACACCGTGGGCCTGTGGGACGCAGCGGGAAGCCTGCTCGCGCAAGCCGTCGTCAACAACGCCAGCACGCAGATTCTGAGCGCGCAGGGCACCGCGCTTTGGTTTGTCACCGAGATCAGCGATCTGCTGTTGGCCCCCGGCACCTACCGCGTTGCTGGTACGGCCAACGCAGACAATGTCGCGCTGAGCAACAACAAGATTGGCAACGGCGTCGGCCTGAGCAGCGGCTACGTGCGCACGGACTTCCCCAACGGCGGTTTCGCCTACCCCAACCTGAGCTTCGGCTCTGAGGCTATCCGCGCCACGCTGACCAGCGATGTGTTCGGCAGCCATAACGTGCCCGAGCCCGGCTCGCTGTTGCTTGCCGGTCTGGGCCTGGCAGCCTTGGGCCTGACCCGCAAGCGCCGCTGAACGCGTCCACGCGACACGCAAGAAAGGCAGCCTCGGCTGCCTTTTTCTTTGGGTCTCCGAACTTGCTCAGTCCGACTTAGGGCTGCGGCGCGCCGCCACACCCACCAGCCCCAGGCCGGCCAGCAGCAGCGCGTAGCTGCCGGGCTCCGGCACCGCCGCCGTCACGCTGGCGATGCTGCCGGAAGGCAGGGTCAGCGTCAGGCCACCGGGCGGCGTCAGCTCGATCTGGAACAGGCTGCAGTTGTCGCCCAGCGCGGCATTGCAGCCGGGGCGGCCCAGATAGCTGCTCTGGTCGGCCGCCAGCAGCCCGACCGAGAAGGTCGTGCCCACCGGGCCTGGCGTGCTGGCGAAGGCGCCGTCAAAGCTCACGTCGAAGCTGATCTTGCCGCCCAGGTTCAGCGCGTGGAACAGATCGTTGAACTGCTGGGCATTGTTGAGCGTGAAGCCGCTGGCCAGATTGCCGCTGCCGCCGATGAGCTCGAAGTCGCTGCCGAAGGCACCGCTGAAATGCGTCAACGTGGCCGTGGCCCCGACCGCGGGCAGGCTGCCGGGATTGAACTGGATGTCGAGCCAGCCGCCGCCGGCCAGGCCGGTGGTGTCGATCACGGCGTGGTAGCTGGTGGCCGCGCCGGCCATGGCGCTGGCGCCTGCCATTGCCAGCGCCAGCAGCGTGTGGCGCAAGGCCGATACGGAAGTCTTGCTAGTCATGGTGTGCTGTCCTTAGAACGAACCTGAAAAGATCTTGCTGCTGTAGCTGATGGCAATCTTGTTGGGATTGCTGAAGCTGACCGGCACGCTGACGCTGGCACCCGCCGCCAGGTTGCCCGTCGTGGCGGTGATGTAGGGCGAACCGGCGTGCGTGCCGGTGGCGTTGAACAGGCTCACGCCGGCGGGCAGGCCGTCGAGCTGCAGCTGCAGCGGGCCGGACAGCGCCACGCCGCCCTGGTTGGTGAGCGTGATCGTGCCGTTGAAACGCTGGGTGCTGCGGTTCAGCACCAGGCCCGAGCTCTGCACCAGCACCGAGCCGCTGACGTCGGCCACATTCGCCACCGTGAAGCCCACGCTGGCCGAGCTGCCGGCGTTGTTGGCCGCGTCGTAGGCCGTGGCCACCAGCGCATGGCCGCCATTGGCGAGCAGCTTGGAATCGAGCTTGAGGGCATAGGGCGCCTGGCTGCTGCTGCCCTTGAGCGCGCCGTCCACGCTGAAATCCACCCGCGTCACGCCGACGTTGTCGCTCGCGTCGGCGGCCAGCGTGATCAGGCCGCTGCTGCCGCTGACGGAGGCGCTGACTTGCGGCGCCACGGTGTCGGCCACCTGGTTGACCCAGATCGGTGCCGACCAGAGGATCTTGCCGTCGGTCTGCGTCACCTTGGCGTAGTAGAAATGGTTGCCCAGCGCGGGCGTGAAGTTGTTGACCGCCGTGCTCGAGAACTCGGTGACCGTGCCATTGCGCTTGGGCACGCCCTCGTAGATCTTCACCGTGGCGGCTGCCTTGCCGGCGCCGGGCGCGTAGTTGGCGACGAGGTTGAGCGGGCCCGCATTGGTGAAGGTCTCACCCATCAGGTGACCGTTGGCCGTCAGCACCAGTTGCGAGGTCTTGTCCATGGTGGCGAAGACGCGGCGCGCCTTCAGCGCGTCGATGAAGGCGTCCTTGCTCAGCGGCACGCCGCTGGGAATCAGGATGCCGGTGCGGTTGGTCGACGAGGCACCCCAATTGGCGCAGTGGTTGTCCTGGTTGGTCGAGAACGCCACCTTGAAGCCGGCCTCCAGCGCCTTCTTGCAGGCACCCTCGTAGCCGCTGTTGCCGTTGTCGGACTCGTTGATGGTGTTGGAGAAGGCTGGCGTGTTCATCACCTCGCACAAGGCCATCGCCTTCTCGCCATCCGCGGTGTAGCCGAATGCCACGTTGTTCACCAGGTACTGGCCGCTGCTGGACGGATGGTTGAACTGCCCCACCAGGCCGCGCTGCGCCATCAGGGCGTAGAGCTTGTCGGCGATGTTCTTCTCGGTATAGGTATCGGCCAGCAGCTCGTTCTTGGCGTTGTATTCCCAGCCCAGCAGATCGGTGGAATTGAAGATGTTCAGGTGGCCGCCGCCGCTGATGGTGCCCCACTCCATGCCGTACACGCCCAGGAAGCTCGGGTTGGCGGCGTTGAATGCGGCAGCCTCGGCCAGGCCGGCCTTGTACAGGTCCTTGGCGTACGCGGGAGTCTGGGCCGTGTTGGTGCTGGTCGAGCCATCGAACATGTGGTTGTGTTCGGAGGTCACCAGGATGTCGAGCCCGCGCTGCATCGCGTACAGATAGGCCTCCTTGGGGCCACGTGCCATGTTCGACTGCGGGTCGTTCTCGCCGGTGCAGGCGCCGATGATGCCGCCACCGTCGCTATGACCGGTCTGGCTGTGCAGATTGCCCAGGTAGACCGTGTAGGGCAGGCCGTTGCTCACCGGCGCGGCCAGGGCCTTGCGCTGCGCGGGCTTGGCACCCGCGGTGCCGCTGCCGGCGCGCGCCGCACTCGCCGTTGCCAGCGGCTTGAAGGCCGGCATGGACGGCGGCGTGAGCACGCCCACATGCATGTCCCAGGCCTGCTCGATCACGTCGTCGGCCGCAGCGCTCAGGCTGGCCTCGACGAAGTCTTCCATCAGGCCCACGCTGGGCAATTGCCCGTTCGCATCGGCGGAGCTGGCGCTCAGGCGCACCTGGTAGACGCCATCGGCGGCGGCCATGCCGGCCTGCCTGCCGGCCCAGTCGACCTGCACCGCGATCTCGCCCTTGACCAGGGTCTCCACGCCATACCAACGCTGCACCAGGGCGCCGGCGGGGTCCAGCAACTCCAGCCGCCAGGAGATGGTCTGGGTGCGCTCCACCTGCGGGTACTCGAAGCGCAGCGTGAAGCTGCGTGCCTCGGCGATGGCCGTGGCATCGGCGCGGTAGGGCACGTGCAGGGTGGCTTCGAATTCCTGGTGATCGGGGCTGATGGCGCCGCCGATGGCCAGGCCCGCGGCCGAGAGCGCGGCCAGCAGCACGATGGCGCGCGGTACGAGTTTGAGCGAGTGGCTAGGCATGGTGGTGATGGTCATTCCAGCAAGAGGGCGAGACGGTCGGACGGAGGGGCATGCCCGCGCGGGCGGGCATGCCGGCTCGTCGGGCTATCAGTTCGAACGGCGGCGGCGGGCCATGAAGCCCACCGTGCCCAGGCCGGCCAGCAGCAGCGCGTAGGTGCTGGGCTCGGGGACGGCGGGGGCGATGACGCTCAGGCTCAGGTTGTCGATCGCCAGGCCATGGTCGTTGCCAGCGTCGTTGTTCTCGGCCCAGCGCACCCACAGCGTGCTGCCGGCGGCCCAACTGGTGTTCACGACACCGCCGCGCGCCGCCTGCAGGCCGGCGGCGTTGCCGTCGACCTTGCCCGCGGTGGCCGTGTTGACGACCGAAGTCCAGTCGAAGTTGCCGCCGGGCGTGACCCAGTTGGCCACCGTGGCGAAGCTGGAGCCGAAGCCGTACTGCAGCACCATGTTTTGCGCGGCCAGGGTGGTGTTGCCGCCATTGCGCCACTGCTCGCCATCAAAGCCGATCTTGAAACCGGAGAGGTCATGGCCGGTGGCGTTGTCGAAGGCCACGGCGATCCAGCCCGACAGCGAGCCCGAGCCAACGCCACCCAGCGCGCGCTCGGTCGAGCCGGCCGCACCGAAGCTGCGGAACTTGCCGGCGTTGCTGGTGCCGTCATCGGCCAGGTAGGCGGTGACAGCCGTCAAATTGGTGTTGAACAGGCTCCAGCCGGGCAGCGTGGAGTCATTCGCCCAGACGACGGTGGTGCCCGTGGTCGCCAGCGAGTCGAACGACTGCGCATAGTTGAAAGCACCGCTGCTCACGGTGATGGCGGCCTGCGCCGGGGCGGCCGCGAGCATGGCCGCGGCGGCAAGCGCGCTCAGCGCGACGGTGGGTTTGAAGTTCAGCATGGTGAGGATCCCTCGGTCAGTTGGAACAACACAAAACTCGGACGCGACACGTCGGGCTCGCCCTTCGGTCACGCTCGCAAACGTTTGGCGATTGCATAAAAACGTTTGCGCATCCAGGAAAAAATCTGGGCAGTCAAAGCATCACGCTCGGCCACCCGGTGCTGCGCGAACAAACTGCAATTCGCGCGGCAAAACAGTCAGCGGGACGAACAGAACACCGTCGTCGGCTGCCGCTTCGCTGCGGGCAAGCATAGCGAGTCGATGCCGATTTGAGCGTGTCAGTTCCGTGACTTGGCGCGTGCTCCCCGCAGGTAAGGGGCCGCGCAAACCCTGACGCCATGGGCGCGTGAACCCGCACGGTGCGGGCCGCGCATCAAGCTGGGGCCAGGTCTTGCCCAGGAGGTGCCATCGCGGTGCGCGATGGCACGCACTCAGTCGTAGAGAGCCTTCTCCGGCCGTCTCGCCAGCACCGCGATGGGCGGCGCCCAGCGTTCGCCGCGCGACTTCTTGCTCGTGACGAGCGTGATCTCCGAGGGCTCGAACACTTCCACGTTGTGGGTGATGGGGGTGGTGAGCAGGTACTGGGCGCGGGTGGAGCGCAGGAAGTGGCCGACCAGCTGGATGTTGCGCACGTCCAGGTGGGCAAAGGGTTCGTCGATGAAGACGAAACCGCCGGGCGAGTCGTCGTCCTTCATCAGGCCCACCAGCAGGATCAGGCTCTTCAGCACCTGCTGGCCGCCCGAGGCCTCGCCGTCGTTCAGGCCCACCTCGCCCTTGCCGTCGAAGTTGAACTTCACATGCAGGCCGGCCTGGGCCAGCACGGTGTCGTCGTTGTCCAGGTGCGGCAGCTCGGCCTGGGCCAGCACGCCGGCCAGTTCGCCGAGCTCCTGGACGTTCTTCTTGTAGCGGCGCACGGTGGCGCGCAGCACATCGATATAGCGCTCGCGGGCATTGAAGGCGGCGATGCGCGCCATCTCGTTGCTGGCACGGCGGTCGTCCAGCTGGGTGCTCTGCTCCAGCACCGAGACGCTCATGCGCGCATGGCGCTCCTGCACCTGGGGGTCGGTTTCCCACACCCCGGTGTCGAGCTCGGCCTGCACATGGCGTGCGGCGATCTCGGCCTGCTTGGCGTTCTCGAACTCGTCGCGCAAGGCCTGCAGCTTGGCCGGCTGTACCCAGGAGGCCGGGAAATTGCCGCGTGCCTCGCGCGAGGCCTTCGCGGCCAGGGTCAGGTCTTGCCGGCGGCTTTCATGCTCGCGCTGCACGCGCAAGACGTTCTCCTCGCTGGCCTTGAGCCCGCCCTGCGCGGCCTCGTAGTCGCGTTCGCTGCGGGTCGATTGGGTGAGCGCGCGGTCATGCTCCTGCTCCAGCGCGCCCATGCGGGTGCTGGCCTCGATGCGCGCCTGGCGCAGCGCCGGCAGGCGCGCCCTGCCCTCGGCAAATTCATCGCTGCGCTCGGAAAGCTCCTTGGCGGCCTTGTGGCCCTGGGCGGCACGTTGCGCGTCCTTCAGCTGGCGCTCGACCTCGGCCTGCTCCTTGGCGATGCGGGTGAGCTCGCCGTCATAGCGCGCCAGCTCGGCTTCCAGCGCCTTGCGGCGCGACTCCATCGCCGAGACGCCGAACTGGTACTCGCGCGGCTCCACCCAGAGGCTGCGGCCGCCACGGCCGTCGCGGTAATAGGCGTCGGGGGTGATCCATTCGCCCCCGGCACGGGCGCCGGCCTCGGTGTCCTTCACGCAGCGGATACCGCCCAGCTGACGCAGCATCCAGCCGGGCACCTTGGCGTTGATCTTGAGCGCGGCCAGCAGCGAATCCTTGGGCGCCACGGCCGGCGCATGCTCGGCGTCGGCCACCACGTAATGGCGGTAGCGCTCCTTGGAGGCTAGGCTGAAGGCGCGGCCCTCGTCGCTGCTGTGCGCCAGCACCACCACCCAGCGCGAGGGGCGCAACATGCCTTCGGCGGCGGCACGCCAGGTCTCGTCGGCGATGTCGATGCAATCGGCCAGCACATGATGGGTTATGCCAGCTTCGTCGAGCGCACGGCGGAAGCGCGTCACCTCGGCCGGCGGCGGCGGTAGGCGCTGGCCCGTCATCGCCTCCAGCGCGGCCTGGGCCTTGCGACTCTGGTCATTGGCGCGGGTAAAGCTTTCGCGCAGCCCATGCTGCTGGCTGGCGAGGCTCTCCAGGCGCTGCGTCAGCTCCTGGGCGTCGGCCTCCACCGCGGCCAGGGTCTTGAGCTCTTCCTCGCGCTTGGCGAGCAGCTCGAAGGGGCGCTCGGATTCGCGTGCGGCGTCGAAGGCGGCACGCGCGGCCTTGCGCTCGGACTCCAGGTCCAGCAGCTTCTGCTTGGCGGCCTGCTGGGCCTCGAAGAGGCGATGCAGCTCGGCGCGCTTGTCGGCCATATGGCGCTGGTCGTGGGCGGCGAAGAGGCGCTGGCGGTGCAGCTCGCGCAGCGATTGCGCAGTGCGCTGTCTGCCTTCCGCCCACTGCAGCACCGGCACCACCTCGCTGGCCAGGCGCTCGCGTTCCTTCAGGCGCAGCTGGTATTGCTGGTAGCTGTTGACGCGGTTCGCCAGGTCCGAGAGCTGGGCCTGGGTGTGCGAAAGCTCGTGCGTGGCCTGTTCCACTTCCTTGAGCAGCTGCTGCTGGTGGCTGCGCGCCTGGTCGTAGCGGTCCAGCACCTCCTGGTCACCGAACACCTCGAACACCAGGCGCAAGAGCTCCTTGGGGCTGAGCTCGCAGAGGCGGTCGGTCTGGCCCTGCTCCAGCGCCAGCACGCGGCCGATGGCGCGCGTGAGGCCGGCGGCCTCCAGGCGGCGCTTCCAGGCCTCGATGCCCATCCAGTCCTTCTCGGGGCGGCTGGCCAGGGCCTCGATCTCGTGCACGCCGTCCACCATCACATAGCGGCGCTGCCAATCGCCGCCATGGCGCTCGATGCGGCAGGCCAAGGTCACCTGGTCGGCATAGAGCAGCGAGCTGCCGAAGGGGCGGCTGCTGTTCTGGCGGCCACGCGGGCGGTTGTCCACCAGGGCGCGCAGCCAGGCGGTCTCGGCGTTCGCGTGCCTGGCATAGGTGCGGAAGGTGCGGCCGCCCGAGCATTCCAGGCCCAAGAGGGTGCGCATCGCATCCAGCAGCGTGGTCTTGCCCGAGCCATTGGGGCCGGCGATGGTGATGATGGCGCCGTCCAGCGGCATCGAGACGCGCTGGCAGTAGTCCCAGTGCAGCAGTTCCAGGGATTGCAGATGAAACATGTCTCAGAGCTCGCTGTCGTCTTCTACTTCGGCTATCACTTCTTGTTCGGCTTCGCGAAGCCGGGCGAGCGCGGGGGCGGCAGTGGGGTCGGTGCTGCGGGCCAGCACCTCGGCCAGGGCGCCATCGAGGATGCGCGGCGCCAGGGTGTCGTAGTCCAGCAGCAGGTCCAGCAGCGGCCCCTCGGCAATGTCCTCGGCGCGCCGGATGATGAAGCCCTGGCGTTCCAGCAGCTTGAGGTTGGAATCCAGCCGCATCTTCTTGCCCAGTTGGTTGCCGAAATCGGCCAGCAGGCTGCGGTAGCTGAGCGTGGGCGAGACACTGGCGGCCAGCGGCAGTGGCTTGTCGGTGGCGAACATCTCGCCCTGGCCTTCGCCCTCCTTGGCGTCGGCGCGTGCCACCTGGCGCTGGCGCTTGGGCAGGATGATGAGCGACCACAGCACCACCAGCAGGGCCACGCCATCGCGCGGCAGGTCGAGGTTGTTGTTGGCGGCCAGGCCGGTCTCGCCGAACACCGCCACCTCGACCGGGCGCAGCATCGCCACGCTGATGTGGTCGGCATAGAGGTTGTCGATCACGCGCAGGCCCACGGCGGCCAGGCGCGCGCCCAAAGCGCCCCAAAGCTCGGTATCGATCAGGGCGCGCTTGACCAGGGGGTGGTTGCGCGGCAGCCAGCGGCGCGCCAGCAGCTGTGCCGCGAGTTGCGCGGCATCGTCAAAGGTGGAAGCACTCATGAGGAGGAAGATTCTTCGCTGGCAGGAGGTGTCGGGCTTTTTTCATTGCCGTGCTCGGTGCTATGGAGCACACCACGGCTCATCCACGACACGTATTCGTCATCAATTTCGCCCTGCTCGGCCGACCAGCGCACCCGCCAGGGCTGGCGCGCCATGTCGCCGGTGGCGCCCTGCAGATGCTGGGCCTGCACATCGCCCAGCAGCGGCAGCAGCTGGGCACGGTAGGAGGCGCGCGCATAGCTGCCGCCCAGCACCGCCGGGGACAGGTCTTGCTCGGCATGGCCCGCGCCGCTCCACTGCTGCAGCAGGGTCTGCAACGCCGCCATCTCGGGCGGCAGGCTCAGCACCGCCAGCTGGCCCTCGGGCGCGGCCATGCCCTGCGGCAGGGGCTCCAGCTCCTTTGGCTTGGGGCGGTCGCGCTCGAACTCGGCCTCGCACATGTCCAGCAGCTCGTGCTGGCTCACCAGCACCGGGTGCACCGGGCGCGAGAGCGCACCCAGGCTGAGGTTTTCCAGAAAACCCACGCCCTGCAACCAGCGCCGCACATCGGTGGTGGTGATGCCGGTGGACCCCAGGGTGACGCGCTGGCGGTCCACCTGCTGCAGCGCGCGGTTGAACTGGCTGGCCATCGCCAGCAGGCGCGCCTGCGCCAGGCCCAGCTCGCGCGCCAGCCGCTCCAGGCGCGCATTGCCCTCGGTCTGGGCCTGCTCGATGATGGCCTTGAGCGCGTCGCCGGCGCGGTCCACCAGCTTGAGCGCGCGCTCGAAACGCTGGCGCGCGCGGCGCAGATGGAACTCGCTGCCGCTGGCGATCGCATCGGCGAATTCGTCGTACAGCCGCGCCAGCTGGGCCTGCAGATGGTGCAGCTGGGCCGGGTCCAGAGTGCCCAGTTGGTGGGCGCCGGCCACGTTGGCCAAGAGCGCGGCCAGGTCGGCATCCTGCTCGGCGGCGCGTGTCAGCGGCGAGAGGATGCCGATCAGCTGCTGGGCCAGCGGCGTCACGCCGTATTGCTGGTTGGAGCCATCCCAGGCCAGCAGCTCGGCCTCGCGCAGGCGCTTGAGCACCAGCTCCAGGGCCTCGTCGCGCAGCATGTGGAAGTGGCGGTTGAGGGTGTCGCGGCTGACGCGCGACTCCGGCAGCGCCATCAGCTCCAGGAACACCCAGACGCGCAGGCGCACCAGCGCCGCAGGGCCATGGCACAGGGCCCGCAGGGCATTCAGCTGGGCCTCGTTGCGCTCCAGCTGCCACCACAGCAGCGCCTCGCCGGGGGCGCTGCCTTCTCGGAAATAGTCTTCAAAGCGCAGCTCTTGTTCTTCATGCTCTGCGCCCACCATGCTTTCGCTCATCGGGCGATTATCCCAGGCTGGATGGGGCGATCCGGCTAGGATGCACCCCAAATGCAAACAGCTGTGAATGGTGATCTGGGCTTGGCCTTGCTGGGGGCCTGGCGGCGGCGCGAATTGCTGGCATCGGCCGGCTGGGCCTTGCCGGACCCCGCGGGCATCGGCAACGCCCAGGAGGCGGTGGTGGCCGCGCTGGACGGGCAGACCTTGCCGGGCTTCTGGAAATCCGGCGGGCCGCGCCGGGAAGCGGCCTCGCTGAGCCATGCGCCCCTGCCCCGTGCTGGCGTACGGCAGGTCCAGGGCGCCACATCGATGGACTTCAGCGATCTCTGGCTGCCCGCCTGCGGCATCGAGGCCGAGATTGCGCTGCGCCTGGGGCGGGACGTGAGCCCGGCGCTGGCGGCCGGCCTGGATCAGGCCGCGGCCACGGCCCTGGTGGATGGCATGGCGGTCGCCGTGGAGCTCACCGCCTCGCGCTGGCGGGAGGCCGACGCGGCGCCCGAGCCGCTGCGCCAGGCCGATCTGCTCTCACATGGCGCCCTGCTGCTGGGCCCTTGGCTGGCGCCGGCGGCGCGCGACTGGGCCGGTCAGACCTGCTGGGTGGAGATCGAGGGCCAGCCGCGGCTGCAGCGCCGCGGCAGCCACGCGCTGGGCGATCCGTGCTGGTTGCTGCCCCACTGGCTGCGCCATGCCACCCGCCATGGCCAGACCTTGCGGGCTGGCAGCGTGGTCACCACCGGCTCATGGACCGGCACCCTGCCGCTGTCGCCGGGCCGCGTCGCCCGCGTCGGCTTCGAGGGCCTGGGCGAATTGCGGCTCAGGACTTAGGCGAGCAGCGGCCGCTCCAGATAGCGCGCCTGCTGGCCAAAGCTGGCGAGCTTGCGCTGCAGCGCCGCGGGCAGCTGCTGCAGGGGCGCGAAGCCATGGCGCTGCCAGTACGGCAGCGAGCCCTGCACCGCCACCAAGCCCATGCGGCCCAGGCCCAGGGCTTGCGCGCGCGCCTCCAGCAGGGCCAGCAGGCGCCGCGCAACACCCATGGCGCGGCCCGCCGGCGCCACCGCCATATCGTGCAGATAGAGCAGCTGGGGCTCGGCTGGCAGGGCGCATTGCGGCGCGTCCAGCGCGGGCAGGGTCTCGGGGCACAGCGGCAGGCTCACCGCATAGGCCAGCGGCTGGCCCGCCCGGCTGGCCAGCCAGCAGGTGCCCAGTGCGGCAGCGGCCCGCAGCTTGGCCTCGAAGGCCTGGGCACTCTCCAGAAACTCGGGCCCATAGCACTGGGCCTGCAGGGCCAGCACGGCGGGCAGATCCGCCGGGGCCATCTCACGAAATACCAGGTTCACATCAACTCACAAAACGTGCCAGCAGCCGCGTGCCCAGCGGCGTGAAGATCATGACAAAGGCCAGCAGGTTCAGGCTCACGCAGAGCCAGAACAGGCGCTGGAAGCTCGGCTTGCGGTTCTTGTGGCGCAGCAGCTGCTGGGCCAGCAAGGCACCGGGCCAACCGCAGACGAGAGCCAGGGCATGCAGCGTGCCCTCGGCCACGCGCCAGCCTCCCTTCAGCGCGGCGCGCTTGTCGCCCGCATAGACGATGAAGGTCGCCACGCTCATGGCCAGGTAGAAGCCCCACAGCGCCTGCGGCACGCCCCAGGCCAGATGCACACCCAGCACCAGCAGCGCAAAGCCGGGGATCAGCCAGAGGCTGCTGCCTTGGCGCGCCGCCGGCGGTGCCGGCGCGGGCCTGGGCGCGGGGCGCGGCTCCAGGCTCTGCACCTTGAGTGCACGGAGCTTGCCCTGGGCGTCATGGCCGGCCGCGTAGCTGAGGCGTTCGCCCACGAAGGGGCGCTGGGCCCGCAGGCCAAAGGCCTTGATGTGCACAAAGAGCTTGGCGCCACCGCCCTCGGGGGCGATGAAGCCATAGCCCTTGGCATCGTCCCACTGGACCAGGATGCCTTTCTGTCTATTCGTCATGATGGGGCGGGACTGTGCCATGAAAAAAAGAAAAGCCCGCCGAAGCGGGCTGTTCTCAAGCAAGGCAGCAATTACCTGCCGAAGCCACCCTTGCGCGGGCCGGCCGGGCCACGGCGGTCACCGCCGAAGCTGGGCTTGCCGCCGCCACCGAAGCTGGGCTTGCCGCCAAACGAGGGCTTACCGGCAAAGGAAGGCTTGCCGGCGTAGGCAGGCTTGTCACCAAAGCTGGGGCGATCGCCACGCGGGGCGAAGCCGCGGTCGTCACGGGGCGCAAAGCCGCGCTCTTCACGCGGCGCGAAACCACGCTCCTCGCGCGGTGCAAAGCCGCGATCGGCGCCACGGTCGTTGCGATCGGCGAAGCGCGGGTCGAAGCGCGGTGCACCGTCACGACCGACGTCACGACCGAAGGCCTTGCCGCCACCATCGCGGTTGCCGGCAAAGGCCGGACGGCCGCCATCGCGGTGGAAGGGCTTGCTGCCGAAGCCCTTGTTGAAGCCGCTCTTGTTGGCGTAGCCAGCACGCGGGCCACGGTCTTCAAAACCACCGGCACCGGCGGGGCGCGGCGGGAAGATGCGCGGTTCTTGGGTCTTGGGCTCGAGGCCGGCGATCTGCGACACCGGGATGGTCTGGGTGGTGAACTGCTGGATGCGACGGATCATCGAGACGTCGTCACGCACGGCCAGGGTCACGGCCAGGCCTTCGCGGCCGGCACGGCCGGTACGGCCGATACGGTGCACATAGTCCTCGGCCTTCATCGGCAGACCGTAGTTGATGACGTGGCTGATGGTGGGCACGTCGATACCGCGGGCCGCCACATCGGTGGCCACCAACACGCGCAGTTCGCGGCGGCGCAGGGCCATCAGGGTGCGGTTGCGGCGGCCTTGCGGCATGCCGCCATGCAGCGGGGCCACGGCGTGGCCGATTTCCTGCAGGCGCTCGGCCAGCCAGTCGGCATCGCGCTGGGTGCTGGTGAAGACCACGGCCTGGTCCAGCGTGGGCTCGGCCAGGATGGCTTCCAGCAGCTGGTCCTTGTGGTTGTTGTTGTCGGCCCAGTGCAGGCGCTGGGTGATGTTCTCGTGCGTGTCGGTGTGCGAAGCCACCTCGATGCGCTGCGGATCATTCAGCAGGTCTTGCGCCAGCCGGCCCACATGGCCGGCGAAGGTGGCGCTGTACATCACGGTCTGGCGCGTGGCCGGGGTGTGCGAAGCCACCACCTTGATGTCGTCGATGAAGCCCATGTCCAGCATGCGGTCGGCTTCGTCCAGCACCAGCATCTCGACGTTGTCGAGCACGCACTTGCCGGATTGCAGATGGTCCAGCAGGCGGCCGGGGGTGGCGATCAGGATGTCCAGCGGGCCCATCAGCTGACGGATCTGCAGGGGGTAAGGCATGCCGCCCAGCACGGTGGCGACGCGCAGGCCTTGCACATGGCGGCCATAGGTCGACGCGGCCTTGGAGACCTGCATCGCCAGCTCGCGGGTGGGGGCCAGCACCAACACCTTGGGGCCGTAGATCTTGCCCTTTTCGCGGCGGGTATTGTTCTCGCCACGCGAGGCCAGGATCTTCTCCAGCGCGGGCAGGATGAAGGAGGCAGTCTTGCCCGAGCCGGTGCGCGAGGAAACCATCAGGTCCTTGCCAGCCAGGCCGGCGGGAATCGCCAGCGCCTGCACGTCGGTGGCGGTCTCATAACCGGAATCCTTGACGGCGCGCAGCAGCGCTTCATGCAGACCCAAATTTTCAAAAGACATCGTTTTTCTTTCAACAAAGCCCTGCCCTGCCGGCCTGGAAACCGGACAAAAGCAGTCCTTGCCGCGCTGCCTCAGGCATGCGTGGCAAGACAGTAAAAGTCGCTGGGAGACAAGCTCGCGTCGATCACCGAGGCAGGCATGCGCAAGCGCTTGAACGCTTGGTGGCACGCAGAGGTGAGGCGCCGGGGGAACAGTCAAAGCGACGGCATCGCCGCCGACCGAACCCGAGGGTGTTCAGCGCGTCACGGCGAGTTGAAGGTAAGAATCAACTGCTGTGGCCTGAACGAGGTCAGAGGAGACGTACGAACCGCTGCGTGAAGCTTCTCTTCTCGAGATGGGAGCTTTGCAGCGAGAACGCGACTATAGCACGCTAGGGTTTTCCCCGGCAAGTCTTATCGACGTGACTTTCTGCCGGCCTGCGCGCCTGCTACCTATACTGGGCCTCGGTCGGCAGTTCACCCAGGCCTTGCCGCGCGACCCGGTCGCGAGCTAAACCTGCCTTTGACAATTCGTTTTGGTCACGCGGAACACGTGTGCCAAGGCTGCAAGTCGGCAAGCCCAGCCGCTGTTGTGACGACAGCTTCAGGTGCACGCATTGGAGTGAGACATCCATGCCCCGTGATGCAATCCCCTGCGCCGTGCAGGACCTGTCGGCCTTCGCCAAGACGCTGCGCAGCCAGCTGCAAGCGCATGCCGAGAGCGCGGCCGAAGCGCCCAGCCACCTGACGTTGATGAATATGCTGGCGCGCGCCGCCGGCCATCGCAATCTGCAGGCACTGAAGGCCAGCCATGCCGCCCAGCCGGGCAGCAGCCATGGCCAGGCGACGCTGCCCGCACGCCAGCGCACCCAGCCGGCCCATGGCCCGCGCCTGCCTGGTCTTAGCGAAACGGCCGACCGCGCCTTGCGCCAGTTCGACGAACAGGGCCGGCTGGCGCGCTGGCCCACCAAGTACAGCGTGCAGCGCCATGCCATGTGGGGCTTGTGGATGCATTTCGATCCCAAGCGCCCCTACACCGAGCGCGAGGTCAACGAGATCCTGAAGTCGCGCCACAGCTTTGGTGACCACTGCACCTTGCGGCGCGAACTCGTCAACATGCGCCTGCTCGAGCGCACCGCTGACGGCGCCTGCTATCACAAGGTGGCGGCACGCCCCGACGCGGACGTGGCCGCCCTGCTGAAGGCCCTACGCCTGCGCGGCTAGGGCCGGCTGCAGCGCGGCCATGAAGCGCTGCAGTGCCGCAGCCTCGAGGAAGGGCTGGGCCGTGGGCTCGAAGTCCAGCTGTGCCGCCGGCAGCGCTGCCTGACCCTCATGCGCGGCCAGCAGGCCGGCATCCAGGCTGCCCGGCACCAGCAGTTGCCAGCTCAGCAGACCGCGGCTGCCGCCGGCCACGCGGGCCACGCGCTGGGCCCGCTGTGCGGGATTCCAGGGCAGATCGGCATGCAAGAGCAGCGCCACGCCGGCGGCGCTCAGATCCAGGCCCGGGCAGGCTGCATCCACCGCCAGCAAGACCTGACCCTGCTCGCCCTGCCATTGCGCCAGCTCGGCCGCGCGCTGCGCGGGTGTCTGGTCGCGGCGCAGGCTGGCCACGGCCAGGCCCAGCTCGGCGAGCCCCTGGGCCAGCATGGCCGCGGTGGCATCCTGCTGCACCGCGATCACCAGCTTCTGCGTCAGCGCCGGCATGATCTGCGGCAGCAGGGCCACGATGGCTTGCAGCTTGGCCGCGCAAGCCGGCTGGCCGACGGCAGCCTCACGCAAGCGCGCCACCGCGCGCAGCAGTTGCAACTGCTCGGCATGGGCCAGATAGCCCAGGCGCTGCCAGCGCTGCAGCAGCTGCCTGCTCTGCGCCAGTGCCTCCGCATCGGGCTGCACGCCATCGGCCTGCACCCAGAGCGGCTGTTCCAGCGACAGCGGCAGGGTCTGGCCCAGATCGCGCTTGCGGCGGCTCAGCATCACCATCTGCAGGGCCTCGCGCTGCTGGCGCTTGGAGGCATCCGCGCCCAGTGCGCGCAACTGTGCCAGCGGGCCGCGGCGCTGCGCGTCCAGCCAGTCCGCCAGCGCGTCCAGCTGGGGCTCGCCCAGCAGTTCGCGATCGGCCAGCAGCCACAGCCAGGGCGCCTGCACCGCAAGCAGCGGGCCCAGCTCGGCGAGCTCCTGCACCGCATCGACGATCAAGCAGTCCGCCGCTTCGTCGCCGCGCAGCTCAGCGGGCGCCAGCAAGCGCAGCTCGGCCGGCCAGCCACCCAGGAGGCGTTGCGCCTCGGCCTGCCAGGCTGCGTGGCGCTCGGCCGGCGCCACCAGCAGACCCCGGCCCAGGCCGAACTGCAACGCCGCCAGACGCCAGGCCGCCAGCGCGGGGGCGCGCTGCGACAGACCCAGATCGTCGGCCAACAGGGCGCGGCCGGCGCAGACGGCGAACAGCGCCGCCTCCCACTGGAAACCATGCAGGGGCGCCTGCAGCAGCGTGGCCAGACCCTGACCGTCCGGATACGCGGCCTCCAGGCGCAGCACGCGCGCCTCGGCGTCGCGGCCCGGGGCCAGCTGCAGCCAGACCTCGTCGGCGACGCGCAGCTCATGGCCGGCGTCGGCGGCCAGCGTCAGCAAGCGCTGCAACTGCTGCTCCATCGGCTGCGCATCCAGCACCAACCCAGAGGGCGCATCGGCACCAGGCTGCAGCAACAGGCCGCGCTGCAGGCCCTGGTCCAGCGTCAGGACGCTGTACGCCGGCGGCACCGGCGGCGTCAGTGGAGCTTCAACAACAGGCTTGGTCTTGCGCGCGGCGGGTTTCTTGCGGGCCGCAGGTTTGGCGGTAGCCACCACGGCCGGCGCTGCCACTGCCTCAGCCGGCTTGGCCTTGCTGCGTGCCGCCGCCTTGCGTGCCGGCTTGGCCTTGGGCTCGACCGGCGCAGGGGCTTCCACCACCTTGGCCGCTGCGGCCGCCTTGGTCTTCTTCGGCGCCGGCTTCTTGGCCGCGGCCTTGCGCGCCGGCTTGGGCTCGCTGACGACCTCGCTCACGACCTCGCTGACAGCCTTGCTCACGGCCGGCTTGGTTGCGGGTTTCTTCGCCGCTGCCTTCTTTGCAGTCTTGCGCGCCGGCTTGGCGGGGACCTTGGCTTCGACAGCAGCCTCGGCAATGGGTTCTGCCGCCTTGCGGCGGCTCTTGATGGACGTGGCCATGGATGCTTGAAAAGGAAAATTCAGCTCGTGATCAGCTCGGCGGGGCACCAGCCCCGCAGGCTGTTGAAAAAGGCCAGCGCCTGGGCTCTTGCCAGGTCGCTCTTGAGGAGGCGTGCTTCGCGCACGCGCCCCTGGGCCAGCAGCTCCTCGCGCAGCACGCCCGGCAACAGGCCGGATGCGCGTGCGGGCGTGAGCCACTCGCCGTCAATCTGGAGTGCGATATTGCCGAAGCTGCACTCGGTGAGTTCCTCTTGGGTGTTCCACAGCAGCAGGTCGAAGGCTGCCGCCGGCTTGTGGCGTGCGCAGGCTTCATAGAGCTCGCGCCGCGTGGTCTTGTGTTGCACGAATTCTGCCGCAGCGCCGAGGCTGGCGATGGGCTCGGGCGCCAGCGCCAGCCGCAGCGGCAGGGGGCTGGGCGCGTAGGCCAGCGCTTCGGCATGGATGGCGCCCTGCGCGTCCAGCGTCAGCCGCACGCGCCAGCAGCCCTCGCCATGCTGCGCCGCCAGGGCCTGCAGGGCCTCGCGCACGCGCGCCGGCGAAAGCCTGAGCCCGAAATGCTGGGCGGTACGCTGCAGCCGCGCCAGATGGCCGGGCAGGCGTTGGTAGGCGCCCTGCTCCAGCCTGAGCGTTTCCAGCGCCGCGATGGGCGCCTCGGCACGCAGCAGAAAGCGCGTCTTGGCGCGCCATTCGGCCAGCTCGGCGGCAGGCTCGGAGTCCAGCGTGATGGCGCTGCCGATGCCGCATTGCAGGCGCTCGCCCTGCCACTCGACGGTGCGTATCGGCACATTGAAGGTCGCCACGCCGCCCGGCTGCATGAGGCCCAGCGCGCCGCAGTACCAGCCGCGCGCGTCCGGCTCCAGCTCACGGATGATCTGCATCGCCCGCACCTTGGGCGCGCCGGTGACCGAACCGCAGGGAAACAGGGCCGCGAACACCTCGGCCAGGCTCAGCCCGGGGCGGCTCACCGCCGTGACGGTGGAGGTCATCTGCCAGACCGTGGGCAGGGCATGCAGCTCGAACAGGCGCGGCACGCGCACCGAGCCCAGCGTCGCCACGCGGCCCAGGTCGTTGCGCAGCAGGTCCACGATCATCAGGTTCTCGGCGCGTTCCTTCTCGCTGGTGCGCAGATAGGCTTGCGCGGCCTCGTCCTCCACCACATCGTTGCCGCGCGGCGCCGTGCCCTTCATGGGCTGGGCGGCGAGCAGCCAGCTGCGCTGGCTCTCGGGTAGCGGGCGCCAGTCGAAGAACAGCTCGGGCGAGACGCTGGCCACACCGGCGCTGCGCAGGAACAGCGAGAAGCCGCCCGGCTGCTGCGCATGCAGGGCCAGGAAGAGCCGAGCCGGATCGAGGTCCGCCGGCAGTGCCGCGTGCAGCCGCGTGGTCAGGTTGATCTGGTAGCAGTCGCCGGCGCGGATCCACTCGCGCACCCGTTCGATCTGCACGGCCTCGTCGGCGTCGGCCTGCACGTCCGCCCAGCCCAGCGGGCCGGTGAAGCAGTCCGCCTCCGCCGGCCAGGGCTGCGGGGCCTGGTGGTAGATCGCGAACTCGGCCAGCGGCTGCGCGCTTGCCCGCGTGGCCAGCGCCGCGTCGAGCGCACCGGCGGCCTCGTAGCGCAGCCCACCCAGCACCCAGGCACCCGCGCGCGCGGCCTGCTGGGCCTGGGCGATCACGCCGGCCAGCTCGCCCGGGCTGTGCGCCAGCAAGCGCTGCGCCGGCGCCTCGTAGAAGGCACCACGCAGGCGCTCGCCGTCTTCGCGGGCGAGCGGATGGCGCGGAAAGTCAAAGGCCGCCCAGAGCTGCTCGGGGCGGCGCGTGCTGCTCATGGCCGAGGCTTCAGAGGCTCAGGAAATGCGTGCGGTAATAGGCCAGCTCGTCGATGGACTCATGGATGTCGGCCAGCGCGGTATGCGCCTGGGCCTTCTTGAAACCTTCGATGATGCCGGGCTTCCAGCGCCGCGCCAGTTCCTTCAGCGTCGAGACATCGAGATTGCGGTAGTGGAAGAAGTCTTCCAGCGAGGGCATGTAGTTGGCAAGGAAGCGGCGGTCCTGGCAGATGCTGTTGCCGCACATCGGCGACTTGCCGGCCGGGACATAGGCCTTCAGGAATTCGATGGTCTTGGCGGCCGCTTCTTCCTCGCTCACCGTCGAGGCCTTGACGCGATCGATCAGGCCGCTCTTGCCATGGGTGCCCTTGTTCCAGGCATCCATCTTGTCCAGGGTCTCGTCGCTCTGATGGATGGCAAACACCGGGCCTTCGACGCGCACTGTCAGCTGGGCGTCGGTCACCACCACCGCCACCTCGATGATGCGGTCCCTGTCCGGGTAGAGGCCGGTCATTTCAAGATCGATCCAGATCAGGTTCTGCTCATGCGTTGCCAGGGTGGCCACGGGGCTCGTGTTCTCGGTCATGCGTCGGTTCCAGTACGTTCGTCGCCGCTATTGTCGCAGGCCTACACTTGCGGCCCATGCAGCCGACGTTTCTTCCCACACTCTCCCCCGCAGCCCTGAGCATCGCCTTTGTCATCGCCCTGCTGCTCTCGCTGGCGCTGCGGCTGTGGCTGGCGACGCGCCAGATCCGCCACGTGATGGCGCACCGCGAGGCCGTGCCCGCCGCCTTTGCCGCCACCGTGCCCCTGGCCGCCCACCAGAAGGCCGCCGACTACACGGTGGCACGCAGCCGTTTCGGCATCCTCAACATGGCCTTCGGTGCCGCCGTGCTGATCGCCTGGACGCTGCTGGGCGGGCTCGACGCGCTGAACCTGGCACTGCAGGATGCGCTGCTTGCGCGCTTCGGCGCGATGGCCTACCAGCTCGGCTTGCTGGTGGCCTTCACGCTGATCGGTGCGCTGATCGAGCTGCCCTGGGAGCTCTACAACACCTTCCGGTTGGAGCAACGCTTCGGCTTCAACCGCACCACGCTCAAGCTCTATGTGCTCGATGCGCTCAAGGGCGCCCTGGTCGGCGCCCTGATCGGCCTGCCGATTGCGGCGCTGATCCTGTGGCTGATGGGCGCCGCAGGAGCGGCCTGGTGGCTGTGGGCCTGGGGGGCCTGGGTGGGCTTCAACCTGCTCATCATGGTGCTCTACCCGACCGTGATCGCGCCGCTGTTCAACAAGTTCGAGCCGCTGGCCGATGCCGGCCTGCGCGAGCGCGTGGAAGCCCTGATGGCGCGCTGCGGCTTCGCCGCCAAGGGCCTGTTCGTGATGGACCGCAGCCGGCGCTCCGCGCATGGCAATGCCTATTTCACCGGCATCGGCGCGGCCAAGCGGGTGGTGTTCTTCGACACCCTGCTGGCGCGCCTGAACGGCCCCGAGGTGGAGGCGGTGCTGGCGCATGAGCTGGGCCACTTCAAGCACAAGCATGTGCTCAAGCGCATGCTGAGCCTGTTTGCGCTGAGCCTGCTGGCCTTCGGCCTGCTCGGCTGGCTGAGCCGCCAGACCGGCTTCTACCTGGCCTTCAGCGTGCAGCCCAATATGGCCGCCCCCAATGACGCGCTGGCGCTGCTGCTCTTCATGCTGGTGCTGCCGGTGTTCGGCTTCTTCTTCACCCCGCTCTCGGCCCTGATCTCGCGCAAGCACGAGTTCCAGGCCGATGCCTATGCCTGCGCCCAGGCCAGCGGTGCGGACCTGGCCGCCGCCCTCTTGAAGCTGCACGAGGACAATGCCGGCACGCTCACGCCCGACCCGGTCTACGCGCGCTTCTATTACTCCCATCCCCCTGCCAGCGAACGCCTCGCTGCGATCCTGAAATGAACCTGCTGCTCGCCCAATGCACGCCCCAGCGCGAGGCCCTTGCCGCCGAACAACTGCCTGATTGGCTGGCCCAGGTGCCCGGCTGGTTGCCCGACCCCGAGGCCAAGCTGATAGCCCTCCGCTTCGAGTTCGAGAACTTCTACCAGGTGATGGCCTTCGTCAACGCGGTGGCCGAGATCGCCCATGCGCAGGACCACCATCCCGAGCTGATGATCAGCTACAGCGTCTGCACGGTGAGCTTCAGCACCCATAGCGCGCAAGGCCTGACCCGCAATGATTTCATTTGCGCGGCGCAGGTGAGCGCGCTGCCGGAAGCCAGCGCCGCATGACGGCCAAGTTCGCCACGCTCGATCTCGGCCTGGTGGTGCGCGGCCATGGCCGCCACTACATCATCGAGGACAGCGAGGGCCGGCGGCGCGTCTGCCACCCGCGCGGCAAGAAGAGCGATTGCGTGGTCGGCGACATGGTGCGCTGGGCCGAGGTGAGCAGCGACGAGGGCGTGGTGGAAGCGGTGGAGCCGCGCCGCAACCTGCTGTTCCGCCAGGACGAATGGAAGACCAAGAGCTTTGCCGCCAATCTGGACCAGCTGCTGGTGCTGGTGGCGGTGGAGCCGGTGTTCAGTGAGTCGCAGCTGACGCGCGCGCTGATTGCGGCCGAGAGCGCCGGCATTGCCGCCACCATCGCGCTCAACAAGACCGACCTGCCCGGCGCCGCCACTCAGCGCGCGCGCCTGCAGCCCTACCGCGACATGGGCATCGAGGTGCTGGAGGTGGCGCTGAAGGCCGACCCGCTGGCCTCGCGCGCCCTGCTGGCGCCCTGGCTGGAAGGCAAGCGCAGCTTTGTGCTGGGGCCCAGCGGCACCGGCAAGAGCACGCTGATCAATCTGCTGATTCCCAATGCCGCCGCCCAGGTGGGCGATATCTCGGTGGCGCTGAACTCGGGCCGCCACACCACCACCACCACGCAGTGGTACTGGATGGACGAGCGGCGCCAGACGGCGCTGATCGATTCACCCGGCTTCCAGGAATTCGGCCTCAAGCAGATCGAGCCCATGCAGCTGCCACTGCTGATGCCCGACCTGAAGAAGCATGCGGACCATTGCCGCTTCTACAACTGCACGCACATGCACGAGCCCGGCTGCGGCGTGCGCGACGCGGTGGACGCTGGGCTGATCAGCCCCTCGCGCTACCGCATCTATGGCGAGATCCTGCAGGAGCTGAGCAGCAAGCGCTGGTAAGCGGCCCTACTCGAGCCGCGGCGTCACGGCGGGCACCTCGCGCGCCTCCACGTCCACCACCTCGCCCGCGGGCCTGGCACGCGCGGCGCCACCCGGACGGAACTGGCGCGCGCGCGCAAAGCCGGACAGATCGACCACCGGTTTGCGGCCGCGCAGCAGGCTCCAGAGCACCAGGCCCAGCACCGTCACCAGGGCCACGGCCATCAGGCCCAGCACCAGCAGCACGGTGAAGACCGTGAAGACCAGGCGGGCGACAAGGGACAACACAGCAGAGATCAAGGCATTCCTCTCTCGGTCAATTCAATTCAGCCACGCCCCACGAAGGGCATGTTGGTGGCCATCACGGTCATGTTCAGCACATTGGCCGAGAGCGGCAGGCCGGCCATATAGAGCACCGCGCTGGCGGCATGGGCCACATCCATGGTGGCCTCGGCCATCAGGCTGCCATTGGCCTGCGGCACGCCGCGCGTCATTGGCATGGCCATCTCGGTGAGGGCATTGCCGATGTCGATCTGGCCGCAGGCGATGTCGAAGGCGCGCCCGTCCAGCGCCAGCGCCTTGGTCAGGCCGCTGATGGCATGCTTGGTCGCGGTATAGGGCGCGGAGTTGGGCCGCGGCGCATGCGCCGAGACCGAGCCGTTGTTGATGATGCGGCCACCGCGCGGCGATTGCGACTTCATCAGCGCAAACGCGGCCTGGGCGCAGTAGAAGCAGGCGTTCAGATTGACGTTCACCACCGCCTGCCATTGCGCCGCGTTGAGCTGGTCCACCGGCACCGCCGGGGCGCTGATGCCGGCATTGTTGAAGAGCAGGTCGAGGCGGCCGAACTCGGCCTTGACGCGTGCAAACAGCGCCTGCACCGCCTCGGGGTCGCTGACGTCGGCCGGCAGCACCAGCGCGCGCGCCGGCACGGCCGCCAGCCCGGCGGTTTCCTCCAGCGGCGCCACGCGCCGGCCCACCAGGGCGACGCGGTAACCGGCGTCCAGCAGGGCCAGTGCCGCGGCGCGGCCAATGCCGGTGCCGGCACCGGTGACGAGTGCGGTTCGATGTGCCGTGTCGCTCATGCCATCCATCCCAACAAGATGGGCTGGATCATAGGCAAGGTTTCATCAGCGCGCTGCCGCCGTGGGGTTGGCCAGGGCCAGTTGCTGTGCGTCCGCCGCATCCTGGCGCTTGCCTTCGATGACCACGCGCGGCAGCTGCGCCACGCCGTGCTCGGCCTGGCTGGTGCCGGTGATCACCACGCGCGGCAGGGTCTCGACATGGCTGCCGACATCGGCCTGCACCGAGCCCATCATCAGCACGCCACTGGCAAGACCTGTCACCACGCCCAGCACCAGGGCCAGGCTCTTGACGCGGTCGTAGCGGTCGTAGCAGTAAACGGTGTTGGTTGTTGCGCTCATCTCAGCCTCCTTGGGTGGCGGGCTGCGCCCGCGGCATGGACTGAAATGTGCCTGGGGCAAACCCTAGGCTCCAGCCACATGCGACCAAGGCACGGCCTGGGAGGATGAATTGCGCTTGGCCGGGATGAACGGGTAAACCCTAGACCCTCCGCGAAGGCAAATCAGCCCAGGCAGATGCCGAGGCTGCGTGCGCGCAGCAGCAACTCGTCGTCCAGGCCCACCTGGCGGGCCCGGCCCGCCACATCGCCCAGCGGCACGGACGTGCATTGGTTGCCCTGCAGCGCCACCATGCGGCCAAACTGCCCCCGCATCACCAGCTCGGCGGCGGCCACGCCGAAGCGGGTGGCCAGCACACGGTCGAATGCGGTGGGATGGCCGCCGCGCTGCAGATGGCCCAGCAAGGTGTAGCGCAGCTCGGTCTCGGCTCCCAGCAGGGGCTCGAGTTCGTGCATCAGGCGCTGGCCGATGCCGCCCAGGCGGATGGGGTCAGGGCTTGCCTCCAGGTATTGCTGCACGCTGAACTCGCCGCCCTCGGGCTTGGCGCCCTCGGCCACGCACAGCAGCGCATAGCCCTGCTCGGCCATGCGCTGGCGGCAGAAGGCGGCCACGCGCTCGGTGTTGTAGGGCAGCTCGGGCAGCAGGATGGCATCGGCCCCGCCGGCCAAGCCGCCCTCCAGCGCGATCCAGCCGGCATAGCGGCCCATGGTCTCCAGAATCATCACCCGGCCATGGCTGCGCGCGGTGGTCTCCAGCCGGCCCAGCGCCTCGGCCACCACCGCCACCGCGGAATCGAAGCCGAAGCTGCGCTCGTTCAGCGCCAGGTCGTTGTCGATGGTCTTGGGCACGCCCACCACCGGCACGCCCAGGCGCGCAAAACGCTCGGCAATCGTCATGGTGCCGTCGCCGCCCACAACCACCAGGCTGTCGATGCCCTGCCGGCCCAGGAAGTCGAGCGCGCGGCCTGAGCAATCGCTGCCATTGGCGCCGAAGTAGTGAAACGGATCGGCACGGTTGTGCGTGCCCAGCAGGGTGCCGCCCACATTGACGATGCCGCGCACCGCGGCCTCGTCCAGCGGCCGGCTGCGCCCCTCCAGCAGCCCCAGGAAGCCGCGCTCGATGCCGCTCACGCGCGCGCCGCAGCCATGCATCAGCGCCAGGCTGACGGCGCGTATCACCGCGTTGAGGCCCGGGCAATCGCCGCCGCCGGTCAGGATGCCTACATGCATGCCTTGCTCCTGTGCTCTGTTCAGGCCGGGATCAGCCCGCGCGCGCGCAGCATCGGCTGCACCACCGCATCGCGGCCACGGAAGGCGCGGAAGGCCGCGCCCGGTTCGCGGCTGTTGCCCACCGAGAGTATGCAGTCGACCAGGCGCTGCGCCACCCCGGCGTCGAAGGCACTGCCGGCCTCGACAAAGGCCTCGAAGCCATCGCAATCCAACACCTCGGCCCAGAGGTAGACGTAGTAGCCGGCCGCATAGCCGCTGCTGGAGAACAGATGCTGGAAATGCGCCAGGCGGTGGTTCATGCCGATTGCGGCCGGCAGGCCGGCCGCACGCATGGTCTCGGCCTCGAAGGCCGTGATGTCCGGCCCCTCGGCGGCGCCCAGCGAGTGGGCGGCCAGGTCGACGATGGCGGAGGCGCAGTAACGCACCGTCTCGTAGCCCTGGTTGAAATGCTCGGCCGCCTTGAGCTTGGCCAGCAGCGCATCGGGGATGGCCTCGCCGGTCTTGACATGGCGCGCATGCTTCTTCAGCACCTCGGGCTCGGCCATCCAATGCTCGAAGATCTGCGAGGGCAGCTCGACAAAATCGCGCAGCACCTGGGTGCCGGAGAGGCGCTCGAACTCCACGTCCGACAGCAGGCCGTGCAGGCCATGGCCGAACTCGTGGAACAGCGTGCGCACGTCGTCAAAGCTCAGCAGCGTGGGCTCGCCGGCCGCGCCCTTGGCGAAGTTGTTGTTGTTCAGGATGATGGGCAGGGTGCGGCTGCCCTCGCCCTGCAGATTGCGCGCCTGCCAGCGCAGCGCATTCATCCAGGCGCCGCTGCGCTTGGTGGGGCGCGCGAAGTTGTCGTGCAGGAACACGCCGCGCAGTTCGCCGGCAGCGTTCTGCACCTCGTAGACCCGCACGTCCGGGTGGTAGGCCGCCACCTCGGGCTGGTACACGAAGCGCAGGCCGAACAGGCGCTGGGCGCAATCGAACAGCGCCTGCACCATCGCATCCAGTGCGAAGAAGGGCTTGACCTGGGCATCGTCCAGCTCGTAGCGCACCTGGCGCACCTTCTCGGCGTAGTAGCGCCAGTCCCAGGCTTCCAGGCCATGGGCATGGCCCAGCGCCGCCATCTCGCCCTCCAGCAGCTCGCGCTCGCGCTGGGCCGCCGCCTTGGCGGGCTCCCACACTTGGTCCAGCAGGCCCTGCACCGCGGCGCGGCTGCCGGCCATGGTGTCGGCCAGCGCGTAGTCGGCATAGCAGGCATGGCCATGCAGGCGCGCCTGCTCGTTGCGCAGGCTCAGGATCTCGCGCGCGATGGCCCGGTTGTCGGTGGCGCCGTCGTTCTCGCCGCGGCTGGTCCAGGCGCGCCAGGCCTGCTCGCGCAGGTCGCGGCGCTCGCTGAAGCTGAGGAAGGGCACGATCAGCGAGCGCGACAGCGTGATCGCGTACAGGCCCGCATCGAGGCCGCGGTCCAGCGCCGCCTGGCTGGCGCTGGCGCGCACGAAGTCGGGCAGGCCGGCCAGCTCGGCCTCGCTGCGCAGCAGCAGCTGGTAGCCGTTCTCGTCGGCCAGCACGTTCTGCGCGAACTGGGTGTTGAGCTCGGCCAGGCGCTCCATCACCTGGGCATAGCGCTGTTGCTCGGCCGGGGCCAGGCGGGCACCCGCGCGCACGAAGTCCAGGTGCACGCGCTCCAGCAGGCGCAGCTGCTCGGGGCTCAGGCCCAGCGCGGTACGCTGCTGGTAGAGCGCATCGACGCGCCGGAACAGCCCGGCATGCATGTAGACGGCGCTGTTGTGCGCCGCCAGCGGTGCGGCCAGGGCGCGCTGGGCGGCCTGCAGCTCGGGTGAGGTGGCCGAGGCCGACAGGGTGTAGAACGCATGTTCCAGTGCCGCCAGCAGGCGGCCGCTGCGGTCAAAGGCCGCCAGGGTGTTGGCAAAGCTGGGCGCCTGCGCTTGCGCGGCGATGGCGTCGAGCTCGGCGCGATGCGATCGCAGCGCGGCCTCGAAGGCGGGGGCGAAATGCGCCGCCTCGATCTGTGCGAAGGGGGGCAGGCCGTAGTGAGTGTTCCAGGTTTGCAGCAGAGGGTTGCTTGTCGTCATGGCAGGTCCGGTGATGGCGCCGTTGATTGTAAAAACGGCGCCTGCCCCGGGTGGGGGCGGCGCCGTTGTCTGTGCGAGCTGCAAGCCCGCGCTCGCGACTTACTTCATTTCCTTCTTGATGGCGATCTCGTCCGCCTCGTCATAGGCCTTGTTGGCGCAGGACTTCTTCCATTCGTCGTGCTTGTCGAAGTAGTTGTCGACACGGGTGGACAGCTCGTCCTTGGCCTTGTTGTGGGCCTCGACCTTGGTGTCGAAGCTCTTGCGCTCGGCCAGATAGGCGTCCTTGGACTTGTTGTGCGCCTCGATGCGCTCGTTCAAGGCATTCGCCTTGGCCATGTACTCGTCCTGCTTGGCCTTGAGCTCGGCCTTCTCCAGCTTGGAGGCCTGCGCGGTGATGTCGGCATGCATCTTCAGCAGCGCGTCCTGCTCGGCCTTGATGGCGTTGACATTGGCGGACAGCGCTTCCTCGCGCTTGGGGAACTCGTTCTTGGCCGCCAGCAGGGCTTCGCGCTCGGCCTTCTGCTCGGCCTCGACGACCTTGATCGCCTTGGCCTCTTCGTCGTTGGCGGCCTGGGACTTCATGCAGGCACGCAGCTCGTCGCGCGTCATCAGCACCTGCTTGGGCTTCTCCACGACCGGTTTGCTGACCTTGTTGTTCTTGGGGTCGACCTTGGCGTTGGGGTTGACCGTCTGGGCCTGCGCCAGGACGGGCACCAGGGCGGCGAGGCAGACGGAGAGAAGCAGTCGTTTCATGGCAGAACTCTAGCGTGGGCAAAGGCGGCAATCATGCCACGAGGCGCGGCCAAGGATAATCCGCAGCTTTCCTCATCCGGCATTCCCCATGGCAATCAAGGCCACCATCTACAAAGCCACGCTGCAGATCTCCGACATGGACCGCCATGTCTATGGTGAACATGGCCTGACCATCGCCCGCCACCCCTCCGAAACCGACGAGCGCATGATGCAGCGCGTGCTGGCCTTTGCCATGCACCTGCCGGCCGACGATCTGCAGGGCAAGCTGGAATTCAGCAAGGGCCTGTCCGATGTGGACGAGCCCGAGCTCTGGCAGCGCGACCTGACCGGCGAGGTGGTGCACTGGATCGACCTGGGCCAGCCCGATGAGCGCCGCATCCGCCAGGCCTGCGGCAAGGCGCAGCGCGTCACGGTCATCAGCTATGCCAGCAGCACCCCGGTGTGGTGGGCCGGCATCGAGAACAAGCTGACCCGCCTGCCCAAGCTGGCGGTCTGGCAGATCCCCGCCGAGCAGAGCCAGGCCCTGGCCGCGCTGGCCGAGCGCGGCATGCAGCTGCAGATCAGCATCCAGGACGGCGCCGTCTACGTCTCCACCGAGAAGGGCTCGGTGGAGATCAGCCCGCTGTGCCTGCGCGCGGCCGCTGCCTAGGGCGCATAAAGCCACCATGGCCATCGACAGCACGCCCGCCGACCCGCATGCCTGGCTCGAGGAGGTGCTGGCGCCGGCCGCACTGGACTGGGTACGTGCGCACAACGCCCGCACCCAGCAGCAGCTCGAGGCCGCACCGCAGTACCCGCGCCTGCGCCGGGACTTGCTGGCGATCCTCAACGCCAGCGACCGCATCCCCGGCGTGATGCGCATGGGCCCCTGGCTCTACAACCTCTGGCAGGACGAGCAGCACAGGCGCGGCCTGTGGCGCCGCACCAGCCTGGCCGAGTACCGCAAGCCCGAGCCGGCCTGGGAGACCGTGCTGGACCTCGACGCGCTCGGCGCGGCCGAGCAGGAAAGCTGGGTCTTCCAGGGAGCCCAGGGCCTGGCGCCCGACTACCGGCGCTGCCTGCTGACGCTCTCGCGCGGCGGTGCGGATGCCAGCGTGGTGCGCGAATTCGATACCGTCGACAAGCGCTTTGTGGCCGGCGGCTTCGAGCTGCCCGAGGCCAAGAGCGAGATCGAATGGGCGGACGCCGACAGCGTCTATGTGGGCACCGATTTCGGCCCCGGCAGCCTCACCGACTCGGGCTATCCGCGCGTCATCAAGCGCTGGCAGCGCGGCACGCCGCTGAGCGCCGCCCGCACCGTCTTCGAGGGCGAGCGCAGCGATGTGGCGGTATCGGTGCATGTCGAGCGCACGCCCGGTCATGCGCGCACCCTGTTCACCCGCGCCATCGATTTCTACCACCAGACCGAGTTCCTGCTGCAGGACGGCCAGTTGTTGGCGCTGGACCTGCCCAGCGATGCGCAGCTCTGCTTCTGGGGCCCGCGCCTGCTGGTGGAGCCGCGCAGCGACTGGACGCTGGGCGGCCAGACCTTTGCCGCCGGCTCGCTGCTGCTCACCGATGCGGCGGCCTTTCTGAACGGAGCGCGCCGGTTCCAGGCGCTCTTCACGCCCGGCCCGGCGCGCACCCTGGCCGGCTACACCACCACGCGCCAGCACCTGCTGCTGAACATCAGCGAGAACGTCGCCAGCCGGCTGGAGGAATGGAGCTTTGCCGACCCGGCCGCGCCCCGGCTGCGGCCGGTCCAGGCCCCCTTCCCCGGCACGCTGAGCCTGGCCAGCCTGCACGATGAGGAGCTGGCTGATGACGATCTGGCCGACGCCTATTTCGTCCATTACGCCGACTTCCTCACCCCCGACACCCTCTACCTCGCCAGCGCCGGGAGCGACGCGCGCGAGCTGCTGAAGCAGCGCGAGCCGCAGTTCGATGCCGACGGCATGCGCGCCGTACAGCATTTCGCCCACAGCCGCGACGGCACCCGCGTGCCCTATTTCGTGGTCTGGCCCCGCGGCGCCCAGGCCGACGGCAGCAACCCCACCCTGCTCTATGGCTATGGTGGCTTCGAGATCTCCATGCAACCCGGCTACTCGGGCGGCCGCGGGCGCGCCTGGCTGGCCGAGGGCGGCGTGTTCGTGCTGGCGAATATCCGCGGCGGTGGCGAGTTCGGCCCGGCCTGGCACCAGGCCGCCATCAAGGCCGGCAAGCAGCGCAGCTTCGACGACTTCATCGCCGTGGCCGAGGACCTGATCGCCCGGCGCATCACCAGCCCCCGGCACCTGGGCATCATGGGCGGCAGCAATGGCGGCCTGCTGGTCGGCGCGAGCTTTGTGCAACGGCCCGAGCTCTTCAATGCGGTGGTCTGCCAGGTGCCGCTGCTCGACATGCGCCGCTATCACCGGCTGCTGGCCGGCGCCTCCTGGATGGCCGAGTATGGCGACCCCGATCAGGCCGCCGAATGGGCCTTCATCTCCGCCTACAGCCCCTACCAGAACCTCAAGCCCGGCCTGCCCTACCCCAAGCCCCTGTTCACCACCTCGACGCGCGACGACCGCGTGCACCCGGGCCACGCCCGCAAGATGGTGGCGCGCCTGAGCGAGCTCGGCCACGCAGTGCTGTACTACGAGAACATCGAGGGCGGCCATGGCGGCGCGGCCGACAACGAGCAGCGCGCCAGCCTGCAGGCGCTGGAATACAGCTATCTCTGGCAGCAGTTGGCCTAGCGCTGAGGGCCAGGTCTTGACACACAATGGCGGCCACGCCCTCAAGGAGCCCGCCATGTCGCTCAACAAAACCATTGCCGCCGCGGCCCTGCTCGCGCTGAGTCTCGGTGCCCAGGCCGCCTTCCCCGACAAGCCAGTGAAGATCATCATCGGCTTCCCCGCCGGCGGGCCGCTGGACGCCCATGCCCGCCTGATGACCGACCGCCTGCAGGCCCTGCTGGGCCAGCCGGTGATCGTTGACTACAAGGCCGGCGCCGGCGGCAGCGTGGGGGCCGAATTCGTGGCCAAGTCGCCCGCCGACGGCTACACCCTGCTGCTGGCCAATACCGGCACCATGGTGATCAACCCGGCGCTCTATGCCAAGCTGGGCTACAGCACGCTGAAGGACTTCGCGCCGGTGGCGCGCACCGCCCAGCAGCCGCTGGCCATGGTGGTGCACCCCGGGGTCGAGGCCAAGACCCTGAGCGAGTTCATCGCGCTGGCGCGCAAGAACCCCGGCAAGTTCAACTACGGCTCGGCCGGCAACGGCGGCATCTCGCACCTGGTGCCCGAGATGTTCAAGCAGGCCACCGGCATCTTCATGGTGCACATCCCCTACCGCGGCAGCGCCCCGGCCTTCACCGACCTGATGGGCGGCCAGGTGCAGTTCATGGCCGAATCGATCCCGCAGGCGGCCAGCTACGCCAAGCAGGGGCGCGTACGCGCCCTGGCCGTCACCGGCGCCAAGCGCAACCCGGCGCTGCCGGAGGTGCCCACCATGGCCGAGGCCGGTGTGAAGGACTTCGAGGTGGTGGGCTTCTACGGCATCCTGGCGCCGGCCGGCACGCCCAAGGACGTGGTGGCGAAGCTGGGCGAGGCCTTCCGCCAGACCCTGGACACGGCCGAGATCCGCAGCAAGATGGTGAGCCAGGGCGCCGACCCGGCCTTCCTCGGCCCGGACGCCTTCACGGCGCAGTTGCAGCGCGAGCTGCCGCGCTGGGCCGACGCGGTGAAGCGCTCCGGCGCCAAGGTGGACTGATGGCGCTGCAGATCCGGCACGACGCGGCGACCCGTCAGTTCTGGGCCGAACCCTTGCCCGGCCAGCGCTGCGAGCTGGACTACCTGCTGCGCCCCGGCCAGGTGGTGTTCCACCACACCGGCGTGCCGCGCGCGCTGGAGGGCCGCGGCCTGGCGGCGCAGTTGGTCGCGCATGGCCTCGCCTGGGCGCGCGCGCAGGGCCTGAAGGTCGTGCCCAGCTGCAGCTATGTCGATGCCTTCATGCGCCGCCACCCGGAGTGGCAGGATCTGCGCGCCTGAACTCAGGCGCGCGGCCGGCGCCGCGGCAGCGACAGCGCGAACAGACCCAGCGCGGCCAACAACACCGTCGACGGCTCGGGCAGCGCCTGCATCGACGTGACATGGCCAATCACATAGCCATAGTCGCCGCAACCATCCACCCAGTTGTTCGGGTCATGGTCGTAGCGGCACACAAAGAACTGGTTCACAAACAGCTTGCTGACATCGAAGGCCTGCGTGGGCATGAGGTCGCCAAGAACCGTCAGCAGACTCAGGTCCAGCGAACGCATGATCAGGCTGGCATTCATGTCGATGTTGTGGCCGTTTACCTGGCCACTGAACTCGTCGGTCAAGCCGAAGGAAACGCCATCGACCTGCTTGCTGGGATCATCGGGCGCGAAGTAGCCATCGCGCACGATGATGTCCTGCTGCACATCGTTGTCGAGCGTCGCGTCGACCGCACCGGACTTGACGGACATGCCCAGCGAGTTGTTGAAGAAGTTGTAGCGGTAGCCGCTGCCGTCCTTGGGATCCAGCAGCTTGTTGCGCAGCGCCTGCGCACTGTCGAAGCTGACCGTCAGCTCGAAGGTTCGCCCAACCGCAATGTCGGCGTTCAGATCGGCCCAGTTGGTGCGATCCACCTCGTCAAACACGCCCGAGAACAGCCATCTGACGGGCGCCGCCTGCGCCGGCGCAGTGGCCAGCAGGGTGACGCCAAGCAAGAGCCCAATGACGCTGCGACGCATAGTCGTTCTCCTTGAAACAGGACAAGGAAGGCATGCCGAAAGTAACGGCCCGGTGGACGATAGCACCGCGCACCAGGCGGCACACCCCGCGTTCGTGGGTCTCGAAAACACGCATGGAAACGGCGCCCTGGCGCGGGCGGCTGCGTCCTAGCGCGCGGCCGGCGTGCTCGACAGCAGGCGGCTGACATCCTGGCGAAAGCGCTCGAAGTCGAGCGGCTTGGTCCAGTAGTCGAGCGCACCCGCCGCCCGCGCCGCCTGCGCATCCTCGGCCGCGGCGCTGGCCGAGAGCGCCACCACCCGCAGGCCGGCGCTGGTGGGGTCGGCGCGC
Organism: Paucibacter sediminis; assembly: GCF_030254645.1. Classification (NCBI taxonomy): domain Bacteria; kingdom Pseudomonadati; phylum Pseudomonadota; class Betaproteobacteria; order Burkholderiales; family Sphaerotilaceae; genus Roseateles; species Paucibacter sediminis. The sequence continues at coordinate 3,774,231 of NZ_CP116346.1, read as the reverse complement.
AGGGCCTGCAGCACCTGCTCGCCGCTGCCATCGGGCAGGCGCATGTCCAGCAGGATCAGATCGGGCGCGCAGCTGCGCGCCAGCTGCAGGCCCTCGGCGACGCTCTCGGCCTTGAGCAGCTCCACATCGGGCCAGGCCAGCAGCAGCTGCTCCACCAGCAGCATATTGACCTCGTTGTCCTCGATGCACAGCACGCGCCCGCGGGGCAGTGCCGCGGCGCCGGGCTCGGCCAGGGGCAGGCTCACGCTGAACGCGCTGCCCTCACCCAGGCGGCTCTGCACGGCGATCTCGCCGCCCATCATCTGCAGCAGCTGCCGCGTCAATGCCAGGCCGATGCCGGTGCCCTGGATGGCGCTGTGCTCACGGCCCAGGCGGTTGAAGGGTTCGAACAGATGCGTTTGCTGCTCGGCACTGAGCCCCAGGCCCGTGTCGCTGACGGTGATGCGGGCGCGGCCGTCCGGCGCGTCGAGCTCGAGCCGCAGCTCGCCCTGCTCGCGGTTGTACTTGATGGCATTGCTGAGCAGGTTCAGCACCACCTGGCGCAGGCGCACCGGATCGCCCTGCACGCGCAGGTCGGCACTGCTGCGAAAGCGCGGCTCGGCGCGCAGGCCGCGCGCCAGCGCCAGCGGCAGGCTCATCTCCCAGGCCTCGTCCAGCACCGCGCGCAGCGAGACCTCGCTGACGCGCAGTGCCACCCGCCCGGCCTCGATGCGCGAGACGTCCAGCACATCGTCGATCAGCTCGGTGAGGTGCCAGCCGGCGCGCTCGATATGGTCCAGATGCCGATGCGGCGTGCCCTGCTGCTGCGGCAGCTCGGCGCGCAGCAGCTGGGCAAAGCCCAGCACCGCGTTCAGCGGCGTGCGCAGCTCATGGCTCATGCGCGAGAGGAAATCGGTCTTGGCACGGTTGGCCGCCTCGGCCACCGCCTGGGCCTGGCGCGCCTGCTCGGCCAGCTGAGCCTGGTTGAGCTCGCGCATCACGCGGCGCACCGCATGGCGCTGCCAATGCTGGTGCACGCGCACATTCAGGCCCAGGCCGGGCAGGGCCAGTGCGGCCCAGACCCAGGCCTGCTCGGGCATCTGCAGCATGGCCAGGGCGGCCATGGCCAGCAGTGGCAGGGAGGTCAGCAGCAGGGACAGGCGCGCGGTGGGCACGGCGGCACGCCGCACGCGCAGGCGCCGGCCTCGGAACAATGGCATGTCAGGGCACTCGGGGCTTCTATTTCAACAGCCGGCATTGCACCCGCATGCGCCGCCCGGCGTCTTAATCAAGATCAAGGGCGGCGATAGAAAAAATCAGGAAGGCTCGCGCTCCTGCAGCAAACGCCACATCACCTTGCCCGAGCCCGACTTGGGCAGGCTGTCGGCGAACTCGATGATGCGCGGCACCTTGTAGGCCGCCATATGCTCGCGCGACCAGGCGATGATGTCCTCGGGCGTGGTCTTGCCCCTGGCCTCGGCGCGCAGCACCACCACCGCCTTGACGGTCTCGCCGCGATAGGCGTCGCGCGCCGCGATGATGCAGGCCTCCTGCACCGCCGGATTCTTGTAGAGCAGCAGCTCCACCTCGGAGGGCCAGACCTTGTAGCCGCTCGCATTGATCATGCGCTTGAGGCGGTCGGTGATGAAGAAATAGCCCTCCTCGTCCATGCGCCCCAGATCGCCGGTGCGGAAGAAGCGCTTGCCCTCGCGCTCGATGAAGGCGGCGACCGTGGCCTCCGGCTGGTGCCAATAGCCCTTGAACACCATCGGGCCGCTGGTGATGATCTCGCCCACCTCGCCGATCGGCAGCTCCTCCAGCGTGACCGGGTCGATGATGCGCGAATCGACGCCGAAGATCGGTATGCCCAGGCATTGCAGCTTGGCGCGCTCGGGCGGGTTGCCATGCGAGGGCGCGGCGGTCTCGGTGAGGCCATAGCCCTCGGCAAAGGTGAGTCCGAACTCGCGCTGCAGGCGCTCGGCCACCGCCTGCGGCATCGCCGCGCCACCACCGCTCAGATAGCGCAGGCTGGAGAGGTCGAAACGCTGGTAGTTGGGGCTGCCGAACAGGTCGATGATCATGGTCGGGATGCAGGTCCAGTGCGTGACCTTGTGCCGCGAGATCAGCTGGCCGGCGAGCTCGCGCTCCCAGCGCGGCATGATGACGATGCTCATGCCCAGGAACACCGGGCCCAGCACGCCGTAGAGCAGGCCGGTGATGTGGAACATCGGCACCACCGCCAGGCAGATCGCCTCGGCCGAGGCATAGCCCCATTGGCCACCGCCGCAGGTGTTGGCCATCAGCGTGCGGTTGCTGTGCATGCAGCCCTTGGGCAGGCCGGTGGTGCCCGAGGTATAGGGCAGCAGGGCCAGATCGTCGGATTTCGCCTGATGCGGGCCGGGCTGCAGGCCGGCGGCCAGCGCCTCCATCCAGCGCACCACGCCAGCCGGCAGGGCCGGGTCGGCCATCAGCCATTGGCGCATCGCCTCCGGCATGTCGGCGGCCGGCCCGTCCGCCGGCAGGGCATCGGCATAACGGGTGACCAGCATGGCCGGCAGGCGACGCTCGGGCGGCAGGGCGGCGTTGGCCGCGGCCACCACGTCCACCAGGTCGGCGCTGCAGATCACCAGCTTGGTCTGGGGATCGGTGATGTAGTGGCCGAACTCCTCGGCGCGGTTCATCGGATTCACCGGCACCACCACCGCGTTGGCGCGGTTGACCGCGTAGAAGGCGACCAGGAACTGCGGGCAGTTCTGCATGAAGAGGGCCACGCGGTCGCCCGCACCCACCCCTTGCGCCTGCAGCCAGCCGGCCAGGGCCAGGGCTTCGTCATGCAGCTCGCGGTAGCTCTTGACCGCGCCGCAATACAGCGTGGCCGGCTTGTGCGGATAGCGTTGCGCCGCCACCTCGAGGTTGAACCACAGCGAGGTCTCGGGGATCTCCAGCTCCAGGGGCAGGCGCTTTGGCCAATGGCTACGCTGGGCGATCTGCTGGGGGCTTGCGGTCTCTGCGCTCATGGGGGTTTGTCTCCTGTTTACGCGCATCTTCCACGGCCGCGCGCCCCCTGCCTGTCTCAGCAGCGACACGCCCGGCCGAGCGCAGCGGCCGGTTGATTTCAAATTTGACAGAAAATACCCGTCCAGCAGGGTCCCATGTCGCGGCCCACTCCCCGAGCTTTCCCCCCGAGCCTCCATGTCAACCATTCTTCAGCACATCCCCGCCGGCCAGAAGGTCGGTATCGCCTTCTCCGGCGGCCTGGACACCAGCGCGGCCCTGCACTGGATGCGCAACAAGGGCGCCATCCCCTACGCCTACACCGCCAATCTGGGCCAGCCCGACGAGCCGGACTACGACGAGATCCCGCGCAAGGCTATGCAGTACGGTGCCGAGAAGGCGGTGCTGGTGGACTGCCGCGCCCAGCTGGTGCACGAGGGCATCGCCGCGCTGCAAAGCGGCGCCTTCCACATCAGCACCGCCGGCGTGACCTACTTCAACACCACGCCGATCGGCCGGGCCGTCACCGGCACCATGCTGGTGGCCGCGATGAAGGAAGACGATGTCAACATCTGGGGCGATGGTTCCACCTTCAAGGGCAACGACATCGAGCGCTTCTACCGCTACGGCCTGCTCACCAACCCGGCGCTGAAGATCTACAAGCCCTGGCTGGACCAGACCTTCATCGACGAACTGGGCGGCCGCGCCGAGATGTCGGCCTTCATGAGCAAGGCCGGCTTCGGCTACAAGATGTCGGCCGAGAAGGCCTACTCCACCGATTCCAACCTGCTGGGCGCCACCCACGAGGCCAAGGACCTGGAGCACCTCAACTCGGGCATCAAGATCGTCAACCCCATCATGGGCGTGGCCTTCTGGCGCGAGGACGTGGCGATCAAGGCCGAGGAGGTCTCGGTGCGCTTCGAGGAGGGCATGCCGGTCGCGCTCAACGGCGTCGAGTACAGCGACCCGGTGGCCCTGCTGCTGGAAGCCAACCGCATCGGCGGCCGCCATGGCCTGGGCATGAGCGACCAGATCGAGAACCGCATCATCGAGGCCAAGAGCCGCGGCATCTACGAGGCCCCTGGCCTGGCCCTGCTCTTCATCGCCTACGAGCGCCTGGTGACCGGCATCCACAACGAGGACACCATCGAGCAGTACCGCGAGAGCGGCCGCAAGCTCGGCCGCCTGCTCTACCAGGGCCGCTGGTTCGACCCGCAGGCCATCATGCTGCGCGAGGCCGCGCAGCGCTGGGTGGCGCGCGCCGTCACCGGCGAGGTGGTGCTGGAGCTGCGCCGCGGCAACGACTACTCGCTGCTGGACACGCGCAGCCCCAACCTGACCTACCAGCCCGAGCGGCTTTCGATGGAGAAGGTCGAGGACGCGCCGTTCTCGCCGGCCGACCGCATCGGCCAGCTGACCATGCGCAACCTCGACATCGTCGACACGCGCGCCAAGCTGGCCACCTATGCGCAGGTCGGCCTGCTGGCGCCCGGCTCGGCCAGCGCCCTGCCCCAGCTCAAGCACGACGACAAGGCGTGAGCCTCGTGCGGCGCGCGCTGTTGACGCTGGCGGCCTCGCTGTGCCTGCCCGTCTGGGCGCTGGATGCGCCCAGCGGGCCGGTGGTGCTGAGCATCGCGGGCACGCTGCAGCAGCCCAACCGGGACGGCCGCGCGCTGTTCGACATGGCCATGCTGGAGCGCCTGCCCCAGCACAGCTTCACGACCAAGACGCCCTGGTACCCGGCGGCGCACAAGTTCACCGGCCCCCTGCTGCGCGATGTGCTGGCGGCGGCGGGCGCGCAGGGCAAGCAGATCGAGGCGATCGCGCTCAACGACTACCGCGTCAGCATCCCGATGGACGACGCCCGGCGCTACGCCGTGATCGTGGCGCGCCTGATGGACGGCGAGCCCATGTCGCTGCGCGACAAGGGGCCGCTGTTCATCATCTACCCCTTCGATGTCGAGCCGGTGCTGCGCAACAGCATCTACTACAGCCGCTCGGCCTGGCAGCTCAAAGCCCTGGAAGTGCGCTGAGTGCCCGCGACCCCGCAGCGCCGCCGCTGGCGCCTCCTGCTGGCCGCCATGGGCGGCCTGTTGGCGCTGGCCTTCGCGGCCGTGGGCCTGCTGCAGACGCGCCAGTACGAGCTGCTCAACGCCACGCACCGCTACCAGGACGATTACCTGGTCTGGAGCCTGTTCCAGTACGAGGTGGAATTCCTGCGCCTGCGCCTGTTGCTGGAGCAGGCCGCCAGCGCCGCGCCCACGGTGGACCCGGAGCAGGTCGAGCAGCGCTACGAGATCTTCGTCAGCCGCCTCAAGCTGATCGAGGGCGAACATGCCACCAAGGTGCTGGCCAACCATCCGCATTACCGCACCACCGTGGAGCGCAGCCTGCAGTTCGTCGACTGGGCCGACAAGCTGCCGCTCAACGCCCGCTATGTGCGCGAGCATGCCGAGCAACTGCGCGAGGTGCAGGCGCGCATGGAGCTGCTGGCCGCGCCGATCCGCGAACTCTCGCTGACCGCCTCGCACCATGTGGCGGCCCAGGTCACCGAGCGCAACCAGATGGTGCAGGACCAGAGCCGGCTGAGCCTCTGGCTGACCCTGCTGCAATGCGGGCTGACGCTGGGCTTCGCCTGGGTGATCGTGCGGCAGTTCCGGCGCCTGGACCATTACGCCCATGAACAGGAGACGCTGGCCGAGCATCTGCAGTCGGCGCAGCGCCAGGCCGAGGCCGGCAGCCGCGCCAAGAGCGCCTTCCTGGCCAATATGAGCCATGAGCTGCGCACGCCCATGCATGGCCTGCTGGGCATGCTGGGCCTGCTGCGCGATTCGCCGCTGAGCGCGCCGCAGCAAGCCCATCTGCAGGCGGCGCAGGACTCCGCCAAGCATTTGCTGGCGGTGCTGAACGACATCCTCGACGTCTCCAAGATGGAGGCCGGCGAACTGAGCATCCAGCCCGAGCCGATCCGTCTGGCGGCGCTGCTGCGCGAGCTGGAGGAGCTGAGCGCGCCGCAGGCGCGCGCCAAGGGGCTGGAACTGACGCTGCAGATCGGCTCCGAGTTGCCCGACTGGGTGCTGGCCGACCCGACCCGGCTGCGCCAGATCCTCTTGAACCTGATCAGCAACGCCATCAAGTTCTCCGAGCGCGGCCGTGTCGGCCTGCGCCTGAGCCGCGAGGTCGATGCGCTGGGCCTGGAGCTGCTGCGCTTCGAGGTCAGCGACACCGGCATCGGCATGGACGCCGGCACCCAGGCGCGGCTGTTCCAGCGCTTCAGCCAGGGCGATGCCAAGCGCTCGCGCCGCTTCGGCGGCGCCGGCCTGGGGCTGGAGATTTCGCGCAATCTGGCGCGCGCCATGGGGGGCGACATCCACGTCAGCAGCAGCCTGGGCCTGGGTTCGGTGTTCACGCTGGAGCTGCGCCTGCCGGCCTGCGCGGCGCCGCTGCCGGCCTCCGCGGCCATCGCCGCGCCGGCTCAGCCCGCGCAAGCGCCGCGCCCGCTGCACATCCTGGTATCGGAAGACAACGCCACCAACCGCGCCTTCCTGGAGGCGGTGCTGAGCCGCCTGGGCCACCGCGCCGAGTTCTGCGAGAACGGCTTCGACGCGCTGCAGCAGCTGCGCGCGCAGGACTTCGATCTGGTGCTGATGGACCTGCACACGCCGATGATGGACGGCTTTCAGGCAGCGCGCCTGATGCGCGGCCTGCCGGCGCCCAAATGCGATGTGCGCATCGTCGCGCTGTCGGCCGACGCCTTCGAGGAATCGCGCCAGCGCGCGATCGCCTCGGGTATGGACGGCTTCCTGGCCAAGCCGGTCAGCATGGAGGCGCTGGCGCGCTTCCTGGGTGATGCAGCGGGCGATGCGGCCGGCGACGCGGCGGCTGACGCCCAAGCGCCAAGGCCCGAGGCCGCGGGCGTCGACATCGACATGGCCGCCATCAGCACGCTGCGCCAAAGCCTGTCGGACGCCACGCTGCAGCATCTGTTCCGCACCTTCCTGGGCAGCGTGCCGAAGTTCGAGGCGGCGCTGCGCGCGGCGCTCGAGAGCGGCAGCGCCGAGGCGCTCTACCAGTCGGCCCACAGCATCAAGGGTGCGGCCGCCAATCTAGGCCTGCGCTTTGCCGCCGCGCCAGCGCTGGCGCTGGAGCTGGCGGCCAAGCAGGGTGCCACCGACCAGGCCGGCCTGCGCCAGCTCACCGAGACCCTGCTGCAGCAGCTGACGGCCAGCGCCGCCACCCTGCAGCGCCACCAATTGCTCGGTTAGCGCAGCTCAGAGCACGATGGGCTCGGGCTCGAGCCGGATGCCGAAGCGCCCGTAGACGCTCTCCTGGATGGCGCGCGCCAGCGTCACCACCTCGGCGCCACGCGCCTCGCCGCGGTTCACCAGCACCAGGGCCTGCTTCTCGTACACGCCCGCGCCGCCCACCGACTTGCCCTTCCAGCCGCAGGCGTCGATGAGCCAGCCGGCCGCCAGCTTCACGCTGCCGTCGGCCATCGGGTAATGCACGATGTGGGGGTCGCGGCCGATGATGTCGCGGCATTGCTCGGCGCTCACCACCGGGTTCTTGAAGAAGCTGCCGGCATTGCCGATGCGCGCCGGGTCGGGCAGCTTGGCGCGCCGGATCTCGCACACCCAGGCGAAGATCTGCGCCGCCGTCGGTGCGCTGATGCCGCTCTCGTGCATCTTGCGCTCCAGGTCCAGATAGCCCAGCACCGGCTGCCAGGGCTTGAGGCAGCGCAGCCTCACCTTGGTGATGACGCTCTTGCCCGCCAGGCCGCCAAAGCCGCTCTGCTTGAAGACGCTGTCGCGATAGCCGAAGCGGCAGACGCTGGCGGGCAGCAGCGCCGGCCGGCCCGTCACCAGGTCGATCACCTGCACGCTGTCCAGCCGGTCCTTCAGCTCCACCCCATAGGCGCCGATGTTCTGCACCGGCGCCGCACCCACCGTGCCGGGGATCAGGGCCAGGTTCTCGAGCCCCGGATAACCCTGCTCGATCGCCCATTGCACCGCCTCGTGCCAGAGCACGCCCGCGCCAGCCTCGATAATCCAGGCGTCTTCACGTTCTTCCAGCAGGCGCAAGCCGGGAATCTCCATCTTCAACACCACGGCGGTGACATCGCGCGTCAGCACGATATTGCTGCCGCCGCCCAGCACGAACTTGGGCGAGCGCCCCAGTTCGGGGTGATCGACCACGCGGCGCACATCGGCTTCACTGCGGATGCGCACCAGGCGCGCGGCGAGCGCGGGCAGTCCGAAGCTGTTGTAGGGCTTCAGATTGACATCGCGCTCGATGTCGAGCGCCGGCGAGCCGGGTATGGGGGGATTTACAGCTTGTTCCTGCATGGCAGAATTTTCTCAGATCGAGGGGCACGAAACCGGCCCCTTTCCTTTCGCAGAGAAAAAACAGCATGCCCAGCTTTGACACCAAGCTCGAACCCAATATGGTCAACATCGGCCATGGCGTGGACAACAGCAGCAAGGAAATCAACACCCGCTTCGACTTCAAGGGCACCAGCGCCCAGGTCGAGCTGAAGGAGAAGGAAAAGGAAATCCACGCCACCGGCGACAGCGAGTTCCAGCTCGAGCAGATCGAGGTGGTGCTGTACGGCAAGCTCACCAAGCAGGGCGTGGTGATCAGCTTCCTGGAGAAGAAGGACAAGATCGAGAAGCTCGGCGGCGACAAGGTGCGCCAGGTCTACAAGATCAAGATGGGCATCGAGGCCGATCTGGCCAAGAAGCTGGTGGCCGCGGTGAAGAACAGCAAGCTCAAGGTGCAGGCATCGATCCAGGGCGACACCGTGCGCGTGACCGGCAAGAACCGCGACGATCTGCAGACCGCGATCGCGCTGTTCAAGAAGGACTTCGCCGACGTGCCGTTGAGCTACGACAACTTCCGCGACTGAGACCCGCCATGCTGCTGCCACGTCTTGCCGCCCTGCCCCTGGCGCTGCTGGCGCTCGGCAACGCCCATGCCCAGCCCAATGTCAGCCTGCAGGGCAGCCTGGGCAGCAAGGCGGCGCTGCTGATGATCGACGGCGAGGCGCGCACGCTGACGCTGGGCCAGACGGTGCGCGGCGTGCGCCTGCTGAGCCTGGAGGAAGGCCGCGCGCTGGTCGAGATCGAGGGGCGGCGCGTCAGCCTGCAAATGGGCGCGGCGCAGGTGCGGCTGGGCGATGGCGCGGCCGCCGCCAACAGCGGCCGCCAGATCGTGCTCAGCTCGGGCCCGGGCGGGCACTTCACCAGCGTCGGCAGCATCAACGGCAAGAGCACGCAATTCCTGGTCGACACCGGCGCCACCAGCGTTGCCATCAGCCAGGCCGAGGCCGAGCACATGGGGCTCAAGTACCGCGACGGCCGCCGCGTGCTGACGCAGACCGCCAACGGTGCGGCGCCGGCCCATGTGGTCACGCTCAACACGGTGCGCATCGGCGATGTCGAGGTGCGCAATGTCGAGGCCATCGTCATCCCGGCGCAGATGAGCCATGTGCTGCTGGGCAACAGCTTTCTCTCGCGCTTCCAGATGAAGCGCGAGAACGATGTGCTAACCCTCGACCTGCGCTTCTGAGGCGTAGATCGCCGCCACCGGCGCCTCGCCGACCCTGGCGTAGCCGCGGTACATGCCCTCGGTATTGAAGGGCAAGGCGACCTCGCCATTCGCGGCCACGGCGATCAGACCGCCGCGACCGGCGATGGCCGGCAGCTTCTCCATCACCACCCGGCGGCTCGCCTCCTGCACCGGCAGCCCCAGATATTCCATCAGGGCCGAGACATCGTGGGCGGCGCAGCTGCGCATGAAGGCCTCGCCGGTGCCGGTGCAGGAGATCGCCACCGTCGCGTCATTGGCATAGCAGCCGGCGCCGATGACGGGCGAATCGCCAACGCGGCCGACCTGCTTGTTGGTCATGCCGCCGGTGGAGGTGGCGGCCGCCAGATGGCCCTGGGCATCCAGCGCCACCGCACCCACGGTGCCGAACTTGCTTTGCTCATCGATCGGGCATGAGATCGGGTCCGACGCTGCCTGCTTGAAGGCCAGCGCCTGGCCATCATGGTCCAGCAGCACGCCGGCCTCGGCCTGCTTGGCGCGCTGCAGCTGCTCCAGGCGCAGCGGCGTGCCGAACCAGTCGGGCGCCACCTGCTCCAGGCCATGGCGCGCGGCAAAGGCATCGGCCGCCGCACCGATGAACATCAGGTGCTCGCTGTGCAGCATCACAGCGCGCGCCGCCAGCACCGGGTTGCGGGTGCGTGTGACGCCCGCCACCGCGCCCGCGCGCAGCGTGGCGCCGTCCATCACGCTGGCGTCCAGCTCATGGCTGCCGGCGGCGGTATAGACCGCGCCCTTGCCGGCATTGAAGAGCTCGCATTCCTCCAGCTGCCGCACCGCCTCCACCACCACATCCATGGCCGTGGCGCCGGCCGCAAGCCGGGCCTGGCCGTCGCCCAGGATGCGCTGCAGGGCGCCCAGGTAGGCGGCCTCCTGCTGGGGCGAACTCTTGCTGCGCAGCAGCGTGCCGGCGCCGCCGTGGATGGCCAGCACGGGCCTGGCTTGCTTGTGGGTGTTCATGAGGGTCCTGAGGGCTGCGTCAGGCCGGATTCTTCCATCCCTTGCACGCCCCTGGGCTGTCTCGGCAGAGACAGCCGAAAAACGAACGACCGTGCTAAAAAGCGCCCATCAGCGAAGGAGCACGCATGGACCTGAACTTCACCACCGAGGAGCTCGCCTTCCGGGCCGAGATCCGCCAATGGGTGGCCGCAAACCTGCCCGCCGACATCAGCCACAAGGTGCACAACGCGCTGCGCCTGAACAAGGACGATTTGCAGCGCTGGGCCAAGATCCTGGGCAAGCAGGGCTGGCATGGCTGGGCCTGGCCGAAACAGTTCGGCGGCCCGGGCTGGAACGCCGTGCAGCGCCATCTGTTCGAGGAGGAATGCGCGCTGGCCGGTGCGCCGCGCGTGGTGCCCTTCGGCCCGGTGATGGTGGCGCCGGTGATCATGGCCTTCGGCAGCCAGGCCCAGCAGGAACGCCACCTGCCCGGCATCATGAGCGGCGAGGTCTGGTGGAGCCAGGGCTATAGCGAGCCGGGCTCGGGGTCGGATCTGGCGTCGGTGAAGTGCAAGGCCGAAAGGGTCAGTACCGGCCGGGGCGACCAATACATCGTCAACGGCCAGAAGACCTGGACCACGCTGGGCCAGTACGGCGACTGGATCTTCTGCCTGGTGCGCACCGACAGCAGCGGCAAGCCGCAGACCGGCATCTCTTTCCTGCTGATCGACATGAAGTCGCCCGGCGTGACCGTGCGCCCCATCATCATGCTGGACGGCGAGCATGAGGTGAACGAGGTGTTCTTCGACAACGTCGAGGTGCCGGCCGAGAACCTGGTGGGCGAGGAAAACAAGGGCTGGACCTATGCCAAGTACCTGCTGGCCCACGAGCGCACCAATATCGCCGACGTGAACCGCGGCAAGCGCGAGCTGGAGCGGCTCAAGCGCATCGCCAAGGCCGAGGGCGTCTATGAGGACGCCCGCTTCCGCGACCAGATCGCGCTGCTGGAGGTGGACATCGTGGCGCTGGAGATGATGGTGCTGCGCGTGCTGTCGGCCGAGAAGAGCGGCAAGCAGTCGCTCGACGTGGCGGGCCTGCTGAAGATCCGCGGCAGCGAGATCCAGCAGCGCTACAGCGAGTTGATGATGCTGGCCGCCGGCCCCTATGCCCTGCCCTTCATCCAGGAGGCGATGGAGGCGGGCTGGCAGGGCGACCAGGCGCTGAGCAGCCTGTGGCCGCGCGGCTCTACCCATTGCGCGCCGCTGGCCAGCCACTACTTCAACTATCGCAAGACCACCATCTACGGCGGCTCGAACGAAGTGCAACGCAATATCGTCGCGCAGACCGTGCTCGGCTGAGGAGACAGACATGGACTTTGATTTCACCGAAGACCAGGAATCGCTGCGCGACGCGGTGCGCCGCTTCGTCGACAAGGACTACGGCTTCGAGCACCGCCGCGCCACCGTGCGCGCCGGCGGCTTCTCGCGGGCCAACTGGGAGGGTCTGGCGGGCCTGGGGCTGATGGGGCTGGCGGTGCCCGAGGCGCATGGCGGCATGGGCTTTGGCGCCATCGACGCGATGGTGGTGATGGAGGAGCTCGGGCGCGGCATCGTGCTGGAGCCCTATGCCCAGGCGGCGCTGATCGCCCCCGCCGTGCTGCAGCATGCCGGCGCCGAGGTGCAGGCGGCCTGGCTGCCGCGCATCGCCGCAGGCGAGGCGTTGGTGGTGCTGGCGCACCAGGAACGCAGCGCGCGCTACCGCCTGGACCAGGTCGCCACCGTGGCTGAGGGCCAGGTCTTGATGGGGGCCAAGAGCCTGGTGCCCGCCGGCGCACATGCGGATGCCTTCATCGTACCGGCCCGCACGGCCGCCGGCATCGCGCTCTACCTGGTGGAACGCGGCGCGGCCGGCGTGGGCACGCGCCCCTACCTGCTGCAGGACGGTTCGGCCGCCGCCGAGCTGAGCCTGGACAAGGCCCCCGCCACCCTGCTGGTGCCGGCGCCGCAGGGCCTGGCGGTGCTGGAACTGGCGGCCGACATCGGCATCGCCGCGCAGGCCGCCGAGGCCGTGGGCGCGATGGACAAGCTGGTGGCCATCACCGCCGAATACCTCAACACGCGCAAGCAGTTCGGGGTCGCGATCAGCAGCTTCCAGGCCCTGCGCCACCGCATGGCCGACGTGAAGATGCAGCTGGAGCTGGCGCGCTCGATGAGCTACTACGCCAGCCTCAAGCTGGGCGAGCCGGCCGAGGCGCGCCGGCGCGCGCTCTCGCAGGCCAAGCTGCAGCTGTGCCAATCGACGCGCTATGTGGGCCAGCAATGCACCCAGCTGCATGGCGGCATCGGCGTGACGGACGAGTACATCTCCAGCCACTACTTCAAGCGCCTCACCGCGATGGAGATGCAGTGGGGCGACAGCCTGCATCATCTGGGCGAGGTCAGCGCACGCATGCAGGACCAGGCCGGCGTGTTCGCCTGAGCGGCACAATCGCCGCATGGCGATAGAAACTGGCATCACCGCGGTGGCCGGCCTCAAGGTCGGCCATTTCACCGACACGCGCCGCCCCACCGGTTGCACCGTGATCCTGTGCGAGCAGGGCATGGTGGCCGGCGTGGACGTGCGCGGTGCCGCGCCGGGCACGCGCGAGACCGACTTGCTGCGCCCCGAGAACACCGTGGACCGGGTGCACGCCATCCTGCTCAGCGGCGGCAGCGCCTTTGGCCTGGACGCCGCCAGCGGCGTGATGCGCTGGCTGGCCGAGCGCGGCCATGGCCTCCGGGTGGGCCCGGCCTGCGTGCCCATCGTGCCGGCGGCCGTGCTGTTCGACCTCTGGCTGGGTGATCCACGCGTCACCCCGGATGCCGACGCCGGCTATGCCGCTTGCGAGGCCGCCCGTGCGGCGCCGCCCGCGCAGGGCAGCGTGGGCGCCGGCAGCGGCGCCAGCGTGGGCAAGTTGTTTGGCCCCGAGCGCGCCATGAAGGGCGGCATCGGCACGGCGGCGGTCTGCGTGGACGGCATCACGGTGGCCGCCATGGTGGCGGTGAACGCCGTCGGCGATGTGATCGACCCGGCCACCGGCCAGCTGCTGGCGGGTGCACGCGATGCCCAGGGCCGCCTGCTCGGCAGCGCGCAGGCGATGCTGCATGGGCTGCTGCCCGCGCGCCTGCTGAACGGCAGCGCCACCACCATCGGCGTGGTGGCCACCGACGCCATGCTCGGCAAGGCGCAGGCCTGCAAGCTGGCGCAGATGTCGCATGACGGCCTGGCGCGCAGCATCAACCCGGTGCACACGCCCAGCGATGGCGACGTGATGTTTGCGCTGGCCAGCGGTGGCAGCGGGCGCAGCGCCGACCTGACCTTGCTGGGCACGCTGGCCGCCGAGGTCACGGCACAGGCCGTGCTGAATGCCGTGCGCCATGCGGTCGGCCTGCCCGGCCTGCCCGCGGCCGCCGAGCTCTCGGCGACAATTGCGCCATGAGTACGATGCGTTTGTCCCAGATCCTGTTCTCGCAAGGCTTCGGCACCCGCCGCCTGTGCGCCGGCCTGATTTACAACGGCGAGGTCAAGGTGGCCGGCGAGGTCGTCGACGACCCCGAGGCCGAGTACGAGACAGAGGGTTTCAGCTTTGAAGTCAGCGGCAAGACCTGGCCCTTTTACGAGAAGGCCCTGATCCTGCTGAACAAGCCGGCCGGCTACGAATGCTCGCAAAAGCCCAAGCATCACCCCAGCGTGATGAGCCTGCTGCCCGCCCCCCTGCGCGAACGCAATGTGCAGCCGGTGGGCCGGCTGGACGAGGACACCACGGGCCTGCTGCTGCTCACCGACGACGGCGCCCTGATCCACAAGCTCACCAGCCCCAAGCACCATGTGCCCAAGGTCTACGAGGCGCGCTGCAAACATGAGGTCACGGACGAGCAAGTGGCGCGCCTGCTGGCCGGCGTGGAGCTGCGCGAACCCGAATCGTCAACTCCGACCAAGCCGCATCACAAGCCCGAACAGGTGCGCGCCGAAGGCGCCGAGCGCAGCGACAGCCATGGCCTGCGCCTGACCCTCATCGAGGGCAAGTACCACCAGGTCAAGCGCATGGTGGCGGCGGTGGGCAACCGCGTCGAGGGCCTGCACCGCCCGCGCTTCGGCGCCCTCAGCATCCCCGACGGGCTCAAGCCCGGCGAGTGGATCTGGATCGCGAGCCCCGCACTGATCACGCCCTGATCACTCCTGATGGGGGCTTTCCCGCGCGGCGCGCGCGCCACGGCCCAGGGTTGTTCCTAGGCGTCCTGTCACATTCCCTGTGTAGAAATCGCGGCTGGTAACAGGCCCGTCGCAGCGGCGCGTCTGTGCATCGCGCAGGAGCCAGGCGAAGACCATGGCCGCGCTGTTCGGGAATCATGACAATGACTGCTGAGTCCGCGAGGGACAGAGGGCAAGAGGTCAATGCCAATATCGCTGCCCAGGTCCAACTGGAGCAATTGGCCTCGCTCTATGAACTGACGTTGCTGCCCACGGCCTGCGGCGTGCTGTTCTGCATCTTGCCGCTGGTGCTGCTCTGGCAGCAGCTGCCGCAGGCACTGCTGCTGAGCTGGTTTGCCGCGCGTGCCGCGGTGGCGGCGCTGCGCTGCAGCGATGTGCTGAGCTTCCGGCGCGCCAGACCTGGCCCCGAGCAGCTGCAGCCCTGGCGCCAGCGCTACCTGGCCCTGCTGAGCCTGGATGCGCTCACCTGGGGTGCGATGGGCTGGTATTTCCACACCCCGGCCATTCCGGAACTGGACGGCATCATCCTGGCGTCCATCATCGGGCTGGGTGCCGTGGGCATGTTCTCGCTGGGCGGGGTGACGCGCGCCCATCTGCTGTTCTCCGGCATCACGTTCGCGCCCCTGGCCCTCTACCTGGGCCTGCAGAACAGCCCGGCCGGCTGGTTCTCGCTGCTCGGGCTTGGCCTGTTCCTGGGCGTTTCGCTGTTCGAATCGCGCCGCATCGAGGCGCGCCATGCCGAGTTGCTGCGCCTGCGTTTCGAGAACGCCCATATCGCCGAGCAGCGCCGGCAGGCCCTGCAGTCGGCCGAGCATTCCAGCACCAGCAAGAGCCGCTTCGTGGCCGTGATGAGCCATGAGATCCGCACGCCGCTGAACGGCATCCTGGGCATGACCCAGCTGCTGGAGCGCTCCAGCCTGGACGCGCAACAGCGCGAACAGGTGGACATCGTGCGCCGCTCCGGCCGCCACCTGCTGACCCTGGTGAACGACATCCTGGACCTGGCGCGCATCGAGTCGGGCAAGCTGGTGGTGGAAGCGCATGCGCTGGAACTGGCCGAGGCGGTGGACGACGTGTGCCGCCTGCTGGCCCAGACCGCCAAGGGAAAAGGCCTCGCCTTCGACTACCGCCTGGCGCCGGGCCTGCCGCGGCTCATCATGGGTGACGCGCCGCGCATCAAGCAGGTGCTGCACAACCTGATCGGCAACGCGATCAAGTTCACCGAGCGTGGCAGCGTCTCGGTGGAGGTGTCCACCGTGCTGGACATGCGCGCCGGCACCTTGCTGCATGTGGCCGTGCGCGATACCGGCGCCGGCATCCCCGCCGACCAGATGGAGCGCGTGTTCGCACCCTTCGAGCAGGCCGACAACACCAAGCCGCGCCAGCACGAGGGCAGCGGCCTGGGTCTGACGATTTCGCGCGAACTGGCGCGCGCCATGGGCGGCGACCTGCGCTGCGCCTCCATGCCCGGCCAGGGTTCGGTGTTCGAGTTCACCCTGCCCCTGCAAGCCGGCCCGGCGGCGGTGGTGCCGCCACCGCTCGCCGGCTCCCTGCCCCTGCCCGCCCTGCGGGGTCGGGTCTTGCTGGTGGACGACAGCGCCGTCAATCTGCTGGTGGCGTCCACCATGCTGGAGCGCTGCGGGTTGACGGTGGACCAGGCGGAAAACGGCCGCGACGCCCTGCAGCGCATGCAGGCCACGCCCTACGACCTGGTGCTGATGGACTGCCAGATGCCGGAGATGAACGGCTTCGAGGCCACCCAGGCCTGGCGCCAGCATGAGACGCGCGAGGCCCTGCCGATGCGCACGCCCATCGTGGCGCTCACGGCCAGCGCGGTGAACAGCGATCGCGAGCGCTGCATCGAGTGCGGCATGGACGACTACCTGGTCAAACCCTTCGAGATGGACGACCTGACCACCCTGGTGCAGCGCTACCTGCCCGGGTCGGCCGCGGCGCCGGCGCGGCCGGATTTCGCACCGGCTTGATGCCTGAGCGCGTCATTGCGGCCGGATAATCTCGCCCCATGCAGGTTTTCCGTGGTTTCCAACATCCAGGCATTGCCGGCGCTTGCGCGCTGACGATAGGCAATTTCGACGGCGTCCATCGCGGCCACCAGGCCATGCTGGCCCTGCTCAAGTCCGAGGCCCTGCACCGGGGCCTGCCCTCCTGCGTGCTGACCTTCGAACCGCATCCGCGCGACTTCTTCGCCGCCAGGCTGGGCAAGCCCGAGCTGGCGCCCGCGCGCATCGCCACCCTGCGCGACAAGCTCAGCGAGCTGGAGCGCTGCGGCATCGACCAGGTGGTGGTGCTGCGCTTCGACGAGCGCCTGGCGTCCTTGAGCGCGCAAGACTTCATCCAGCGCGTGCTGCAGCAGGGCCTGGGCGCCCGCTATGTGTTGGTGGGCGACGATTTCCGTTTCGGCAGCAAGCGCCAGGGCGACTACGCCACCCTGGACGCCGCCGGGCGCCTACAGGGCTTCGACGTGGCGCGCATGATGAGCTACGAGGTGCATGGCCTGCGCGTCAGCAGCTCGGCGGTGCGCGAGGCGCTGGCCAGCGGACAGATGGAGGCCGCCGCGCAATTGCTGGGCCGCTGCTATTCGATCTCCGGCCATGTGGTGCATGGCCAGAAGCTGGGTCGCAGCCTGGGCGAGAGCAGCGCCGGCGCGGCCGACGGTTTTCGCACCCTCAATCTGCGCTTCCCGCACAGCAAGCCGGCCGCCATGGGCATCTACGCGGTGCGCACCCATGGCCTGGCAGACCGCCCGCTGGACGGCGTCGCCTCGCTGGGCGTGCGCCCCACGATCGAGCAGGCCGGGCGCGTGCTGCTGGAGGTGCATGCCTTTGACTGGCCGCCGGAACTGGGGCCCGAGGGCGCCTACGGTAAACTCGTGCGCGTGGAACTCCTGCACAAACTGCGCGATGAAGCCCGCTACGAGGGGCTGGACGCCTTGACGGCCGCGATCCGTCAGGACGAGACGCAGGCGCGCGCCTACCTGGCCAGCCATGCCGCCACCCATGCCGCCTCCCATGCCACCACGGGGCGCCAGACCACCCGCGACCGAATTTGACGCGCTGAGCCTGCCCTCAGCCCGCGTGCCGCGATCAACGCCTTGGGCACGCACCCCTCATCTCCGGTGGGCCAGCCCCGCCCCACCGTCTGCTCCGCAAAGCCTGCCATGACCGATACCAAAACGGACTACCGCGCCACCCTCAATCTGCCCGACACCCCCTTCCCGATGCGCGGCGACCTGCCCAAGCGCGAGCCGGGCTGGGTGAAGGAATGGGAGGAGCAAGGCGTCTACAAGAAGCTGCGCGACGCGCGTTGCGGCGCGCCCAAGTTCGTGCTGCACGACGGCCCGCCCTATGCCAATGGCCAGATTCACATGGGCCATGCGGTCAACAAGATCCTCAAGGACATGATCGTCAAGGCGCGCCAGCTGGAAGGCTATGACGCTGCCTACATCCCCGGCTGGGATTGCCACGGCCTGCCGATCGAAAACCAGATCGAGAAGACCTACGGCCGCGGCCTGCCGCGCGACGAGGTGCAGGCCAAGAGCCGCGCCTACGCCACCGAGCAGATCGACCAGCAGCGCGCGGACTTCAAGCGCCTGGGCGTGCTGGGCGACTGGGACCGCCCCTACCGCACCATGGACTTCAAGAACGAAGCCGGCGAGATCCGCGTGCTCAAGCGCTTGTTCGAGCGCGGCTTTGTCTACCGTGGCCTGAAGCCGGTGTACTGGTGCTTCGATTGCGGCTCGTCCCTGGCCGAGTTCGAGATCGAGTACGCCGACAAGCAGAGCCCGGCGGTGGACGTGGCCTTCCTGGCCGCCGAGCCGGCCAAGCTGGCGGCGGCCTTCGATCTGCCCGCTCTGAGCAAGCCCGCCTACACGGTGATCTGGACCACCACGCCCTGGACCATCCCCGCTAACCAGGCGCTCAACCTCAACCCCGAGCTGAGCTATGCCCTGGTGGACACGGCCCAGGGCATCTACCTGGTGGCCGAGGCCCTGGTGGAGAAATGCCTGGCGCGCTGGCAGCTGGAAGGCCAGGTGCTGGCCACCACGCCCGGCAAGCGCCTGGAGCTGCTGAAGTTCAAGCATCCGCTGGCCCATGTGGATGCTGGCTTCGACCGCGAGAGCCCGGTCTATCTGGCCGACTACGCCACCGCCGACGACGGTACCGGCGTGGTGCATTCGGCCCCGGCCTACGGCCTGGACGACTTCCAGAGCTGCATCTCGCATGGCCTGGCCTTCAAGGACATCCTCAACCCGGTGCAGGGCAATGGCGTCTATGCGGCCGAGCTGCCGCTGTTCGCCGGCCAGCACATCTGGAAGGCCAATGCGGTGATCGCAGAGGCCCTGCAGAACGCCGGCCGCCTGCTGGCCCATAGCAAGCTGATGCACAGCTACCCGCATTGCTGGCGCCACAAGAGCCCGGTGATCTACCGCGCCGCCGCCCAGTGGTTTGTGCGCATGGATGAAGCGGAATCCGGCACGACGGGCGTATTCACCGTCGACAAGGCGCCGCAGACCCTGCGCCAGACCGCCCTGGCCGCCATCGAGGCCACCAACTTCTACCCCGAGAACGGCCGCGTGCGCCTGCGCGACATGATCGCCGGCCGGCCCGACTGGTGCATCTCGCGCCAGCGCAGCTGGGGCGTACCTCTGCCGATCTTCCTGCACAAGGACAGCGGCCAGCCGCACCCCCGCACCCTGGAGTTCATCGAGCGTGCCGCCGAGCTGGTGGAAGCCGGTGGCGTGGAAGCCTGGGCCAAGCTGGATCCGGCGGAGTGGTTGGGTGATGAGGCCGAGCAGTACAGCAAGGGCAGCGACATCCTGGACGTGTGGTTCGACTCCGGCTCCACCTTCCAGCATGTGCTCAAGGGCAGCCATGCCGGCGCCGCGCACGAGAACGGCCCCGAGGCCGATCTCTACCTGGAAGGCCATGATCAGCACCGCGGCTGGTTCCACTCCTCGCTGCTCATCAGCTGCGCGCTGAACGGCCGCGCGCCCTACAAGGGCCTGCTGACCCATGGCTTCACGGTGGACAGCAAGGGCCACAAGATGAGCAAGTCCAAGGGCAATGGCGTCGACCCGCAGGACACCAGCAAGAAGCTGGGCGCCGAGATCATCCGCCTGTGGGTGGCGGCCTCCGACTACTCGGGCGATATCGCCGGCGACGACAAGATCCTCGCCCGCGTGGTGGACGGCTACCGCCGCATCCGCAACACCTTGCGCTTCCTGCTCGCCAATGTCTCGGACTTCGATGCCAAGACCGACGCCCTGCCGCTGGACCAGTTGCTGGAGGTGGACCGCTATGCCCTCGCCCGTGCCAGCGCCTTCCAGGAGGAGATCCTGGCGCATTACCAGCGCTACGAGTTCCACCCGGTGGTGGCCAAGCTGCAGGTCTATTGCTCCGAAGACCTGGGCGCGTTCTACCTCGACCTGCTGAAGGACCGCCTCTACACCACCGCGCCCAAGAGCCTGGCGCGCCGCTCCGCCCAGACCGCGCTGTGGCAGCTGACCCAGGCCATGCTGCGCTGGATGGCGCCCTTCCTCAGCTTCACCGCCGAGGAAGCCTGGAAGGTGTTCGACGGCGGCCATGCCGATGCCAGCATCTTCACCGAAACCTACTGGAAGTTCGACGGCGCCGATGCCACCCTGCTGGCCAAGTGGGCGCGCGTGCGCGAGATCCGCGAGGCGGTCAACAAGGCCATCGAGGATGTGCGCAGCGCCGGCGGCGTGGGTTCATCGCTGCAGGCCGAAGTGGCGCTGGGCGTCAACGCGCAAGACCTGGCCCTGCTGCAAAGCCTGGGCGAGGACCTGAAGTTCGTGCTCATCACCTCGGCCGCCACGGTCACCCTGGCCGATGAGCTGAGCGTCGCGGTCACCCCCTCCAGCCATGCGAAGTGCGAGCGCTGCTGGCATTACCGGGCCGACGTGGGTATCAGCCCGGCACACCCTACCATTTGCGGGCGCTGCGACAGCAATCTGCATGGTGCGGGCGAAAGCCGGCAGGTCGCCTGATCGGTACGACAAGGGCGCCGCAGCGCCCTTGTTTCGTTCTTCTCACGGAAAGGCCGGCACATTGGGCTCCAGCCCCTCGAAGTGGGCTTCCGGCCGCGTGCGCGCCAGCAACTCCTCGATCTCGGTGACGCGCGTGCGCGGCACGTCCACCATCAGCAGATACTGACCCTGGTTCAGGGCGGGCTGGAAGCGCGTCAGGCGCCGGCTCGGCGTGGAGCTGCCAATCATGCTGGACGACCAGGTGCCCAGCACCGCGCCCAGGCCGGCCATCGCGATCACCACGCCGGCAGGTGTATGGGCGCCCAGGTTGTACGCGACCGCGACGCCGGCGGCAGCACCCAGGCCCGCCCCCAGCAACAGCCCGGTCTGGGCCGCCTGCACCAGGTCCGAGGTCTGCAACACATTGGCCGCATGCAGGCCGGTCATGTCAACGCCCTCGCTGGCGACAAAGTGAATATGCTGCTCGGCGATCCGGGCCAAGAGCAATTCGTTCATGGTGCGGGTGGCGCTTTCCAGATTCGGCAGCAACCAGTAGATGCGTTTGCGCATGATGGACTCCTTGCCCCCGAGGACGCGGACGACGGTCCGCAAGCTTCAAACCCTGGACGCCCTTCCCTTTTACGCCGGTCTGGCGGCAAGCTCAAGAGCCCGCTGTCCGAAACCCCGGGCTGCGGGGTGCCGCAACGGCTCCGCTACAGTAGCGCCCTCGGCCCAAGCCGGCCCCAAACATCAGCATTCGCCCAGCCATGTCGTCCAAGCGTTCCAGTTCTTCACCGCGTCTGTCGCAATGGCTCGCCATTGCCGCCCTGATCATCATCCTGGATCAGTTGACCAAGGTGCTGATACTGGCCAGCTTCCAGTTGCACGACAGCCACTATGTGACCGCCTTCTTCAATCTGGTACGGGTGCACAACACCGGCGCGGCCTTCAATTTCCTGGCCGGCGCGGCCGGTTGGCAACGCTGGTTCTTCGTCGCCCTGGGCGCCGCGGCCACCGTCTTCATCGTCTGGATGCTGCGTCGTCACGGCCAGCAGGCGCTGTTCGCCTGGGCCTTGTCGCTGATCCTCGGCGGCGCCATCGGCAATGTGCTGGACCGCTTGATGCACGGCTATGTGGTCGACTTCATCCAGCTGCACTGGGCCGGCTGGTATTTCCCGTCCTTCAACGTCGCCGACAGCGCCATCACCGTGGGCGCCGTCTTGCTCATCCTGGACGAATTGCGGCGCGTACGTCGCGGCGGCTGACAAGGGGCGCCGCAGGCGCCCCAGCAGAGGAAGATCAAATCTCCTTGCGCCGTCTGCGCAGTACCGCTGGGGCGGCATAGGCGCCCATGAAGGCCAGGGCCAGCAAGCCGTAGCTGGAGGGCTCCGGAATCACGCGCACGCAGCGCCCTTCAGCACCGGTCGGGTCGACATTGATGCAGGCCTGCCCGAACTGGACGTCCAGCGATTGCGCAAAGCCGTCGGCATCGACCGCACCGGTGATGTTGCGGTCATAGTCCGGGCTCGGGCCAAAGCGCAGCAGGCTGCTACCGGTATTGCTCGCATCGGACATGAAGCTCAACGTCATCAGGGTGAAGCTGTTGAGTTGGTTGGTGTCCAGATCCGCGTTCGATGAGAACGAGGTCGCGAACAGGTCAATGTTGCCTGGGGCCGGCGTATCCAAGACGAGGGAGCCTGACCCCCACAAGTCGCCCAATTGATCGGTGTTGAATACCACGCCAACATAGCTCAGCAGCGACGCGTCATAGAGCAGATGCAGGTCGTAGCCCGACACGAAATCGCTGGCGAGCCCGCTGATGTTCACATTGACCGAGAAGCTGGCGCTGTTGCCCACGGTCATTGCGGCCGGATCAAAGCTGACCACGATGGTCGCGTTCGCTGGCGCTACACCGCACAAGGCAGCCGCCGCCAGTCCCAAACTTGCAATCAGTTTTTTCATGATGGGTCTTTCCAGTACAGGTTGCGATTACTTGGCGCAGTTAGGCCGCGTGCACTTGAGCGCGCAGGTCCGTGCATCGTTGACGGTGATCTTGCCGTCGCCGTTGGCGTCGCGCGGGTCGTTGGCGGTCGGCGTGCTGCCGATGCCGGCCTGGATCAAGGCGATGTCGCCGGAGTCCACATCACCGTCACCATCGACGTCGCAAACCAGCAGCTTGCTGTTGACCGTCAAGTCATAGAGCACCGGGGTTTCGTTGCTGGCGTTCATCTGCAGACGCGTGCGCACCTGTACGTAGCGGCCGCTGGCGGTGAAGTTGGTGTTCTTGACCACCGGCTGATAGGGCTGCAGATCGAGCGCCGCCGGGTTGTCGGAAGCCCGCGCCACCACATCGACGCTGGCGCCGGTGGGCACGCTGTCGGTCCAGTTGATCTTGCCCCATTCGGTGCCACTGGCGCCGCTGTCGTACACCACCGTCCAGGTACCCAGCTTGTTCACCGTTGTGTTCTTGGTGGTGAGGCCGGAACCATCGGTGTACACATACGGATATGCCCCCGTCGGCAGGAAGCCGACCAGCGTGCCGTCCGTGCCGCGGTACTTGGTGGTGCGGTAGGTACTGGTATTCATCACCCAGACATCGTTGTTGCCGTCCACCATCACGCCATAGGTCTGTCCACCCTCGCTCTTGGCCCAGAGAAGGGTGCCATCGGGCCTGTACTTGCGGATGCCTGAGTAGTCGGTGGACAGGATATTGCCCTCGCCGTCGACGGCAATGCCGGCGCCGCTATAGCTGTGGGGGCTGCGTGCCCAGCTGTTGGCCACCGGGTCATAGGCGGCCCAACCATAGCCACCCGCATAAGGTGCCTGGTAGATCTTGCCATTGCCCTGCGCGATGCCGTAGTTGTAGGGGTGGTAGGGGCTGGCGATCTGGCCAGAGGCCCCGGTGTTGGTATCCACCCGGCCCACGCCGCCCACGCCCGAGCCTATCGTGGCACTCCAGAGAATGCCGTTCTTGTCGACGGTGCAACCGTAGGGATTCCAACCGGACAGCTGTACATACGGCAGCGCGCCGGGCCCGATCGGCAGCGTCGCACCGTTGGCCGGATCGACGCGGTAATAGCGTGCCTGATTCCAGATCCCCACCCACAGCTTGCCATCGGGGGCAATGCAGACCGAGCGACCGAACGAGGTACCGGTGCCAATCGGCGCCGTCCAGGCCACGCGCTCGTCCAGAATGCCGGCATTCGTGTTCGAGGCCATGGCCATCATCTCTGCGGCCTGGATACCCGGTGTGCCATTGCTTTCGCCGGAGGTATCGATCACGCCATTGCCGTTACGGTCGATCGCCGAATCGACCAGGATCTTCACCAGATAAGGGGGGGAGCCAAAGCCATCCATGCGATTCAGCACATAGGCGTTACCGTCGACGTCGATGGCAATGCGCGAAGGATGGCCGCCGGCGCTAGTCATCGGGGCGCCAGCATAGGTTTTGTAGCGCGCCACCTCCTTGCCCGGGGCCACCACATTGTGGGTGACCGGGTCGAGCTGATCGGTGGTGTCGAACTTGGACACCGAGTCTTCGTTGTGGTTGGCGACGAAGATGTACTTGGAGCCCACGCCGATCAGATTGACCTGCAGCTGGTTTGGCACCACGACGAAGTTGAGATTTTCTATCGTGCCCAGCGAGAAGTCGGCGTTCAGCGTGTAGGTCTTGCTGGCCGCCAAGGCGCTGCCTGGCAGCGTGGCCAGCGCCATCATGGCGCTCAAGAGGCACAGCCGCGGGGCGCTCGGCTGACGCCGTGACATGGTTTGCATGCGCATAAGAACTCCTGGCATCAATGAAGGGCTATTTGAGGCTGGCAAGCTGGGCTGACGGTCGGCCGGCGTAGACCTGGATACCGACGTCGAAGCCCTCGCTGCCGGACAGGCGCTTGATGGCGCCGCTGGCGAGATCAAGTACAAAAATCTTGCCGCCGCTGGGCAGTTGCTCGACGAAAAATATGCGCTGGCTGTCCGCGGACCAGCGCGCATCCATCACATCATTCACGCCGCCATGCAGCTGTCGCGCTTCGCTGCCATCAGCATTCATGAGCTGCAGCAGCGGCCGCGCCGATCCTGGCGGGATGGTCAGGAACAGGATGTGCTTGCCATCGCCGGACCATTGCGCCTGCCCGTGGCGGCCGTCCGCCTTGGTGAGTTGCACGCGCGCGCTGCCATCGGCGGCCATCGCGATCACATGCGAGGACTGGCCCTTCATGAAGCTGAAAAGCAGCCGTCCGCCATCGGGCGACCAGACCGGCGGCGTCTCCATCGCGCGCTCCTTGTTGGTGCTGACGATGCCGGACTTGCCCGACTTCAGGTCCGCCACCGCCACCCGCGGCGCGGACTCCGGGTTGCTGGCCAGGTAGGCGATCTTGTCGCCGGTGGGCGCGAAACGTGGCGCCGTCTCATCGTCGGCGGCGGATTCGGTGAGCCGGCGCTGCCGCCCGCCATCGGCATCCATCAGATAGATCTTGCGTGCGCCACCGCGCGAGGCCACGAAGGCAATCGTGCGGCCATCGGGAGACCAGCTCGGCTGCGTACATGGCAGCTCGTCCTTTGTGAGCTGGCGGGTCGTGCCGGTGGCCAATTCGGTCAGGTAGATGTTGAGCATCTCGCCGGGCCTGGCCTTGCTGTAGAGCACCTTGCTGCCATCCGGCGACCAGGACATCTCGCTCGCCTCGCCGCGCTCCGGCAGCACGCGCTGCACCTGCTCGCCGCTGGCCGACATCCGGTACAGCTCGAACACGCTGTTGCTGCGGTTCGACATGAACAGCAAGTCGTCGGGCGCCGCCAGCGGCGCCGCGACGGCCACCCCGGCCCCAAGCCAGGCGGCCAGCATCGCCGCACGCCCTGCCAATCCGAGTTGTAGCTTCATCGACATCACCCTGCCTGCTGATATGTTGTGCTCAAGGCAGCACGGCGACGACGGCCTTGGCCAGCGTCCTGCCGCCACTGTCCGTCACGCTGATGGTGTAGGCCCCGGACTGCGACGGCGTCAGCGTGTAGCTGAGCGCGCCCTCCGCGCTGGTGACCGCGCTGATGCTGGTGCTGCCGCCACCGGGCGCGCTGACCACCACCGTCACCGCCGCATTGGGCTCAAAGCCCTTGCCGTCGAACTTGCTGGCCAGCGCCGGCTTGCCCACCGAGGGGCCGCTGAAGTAAGGCGTGGCGGCCCAGGCGCCCAGGGCCAGCAACGCGCCCCCCAGAGCGAGGACCGGTGAACGCAAGGCGGCCAGAACCGGCATGCGCAAGAGGCTGTTCTTCATAGCGACAACTCCGCCCTCGATGAACCGCAACAGGGCCCTTGACCATGGCGACGAGGCAGCGCCATGCCTGACCCGCGGCGCAAGGCCCGATCGACCAGGCCTGCCGCACGGTGAGCTGCCCGGCCGTCCGAGACCTTGCAGCAAACCGAGGCACCATTGAAATTCGGATCGGCGTGCACCGCAATTGCCATTCGGCAAACTCGCGATCCAAAGGCACTTCAAGCTAGGGAGAACGGCGGCAAAACCCCCGTGAAGCGGGGGGGTGGACCCGGCGCGGGGCAATACCTGACCCCCTGCCCCCTGACCCCGCCGCCCCGCTGGCCGGCTCAACTAGGGCAAATGCCGCTACACCGGAACCGGGCCAGCGCATAGCCTTGCGGTCCAGGAGAGCCAATGGCCAGCGACGACCACCCCGACCCATCCGCCGAAGAAGCGTCCACGCTCAGCATCGGCCTGAACACCCTGGGCTGGAGCGCCCCCCTGCAATGGTTGCGCCTGGGCTGGCGCGACTTCTGCCGTCAGCCCGCCATCGGTCTGTTCTATGGGCTGTGCTTCATGGCGATGGGCTGGGGGCTGTTCAAGGTTTACGAGCACGCGCCCGCCTACACGCTGGCCCTGTCGGCCGGTTTTCTGCTGATGGGCCCGTTCCTGTGCATGGGGCTGTACCAGGTCAGCATGCGGCTGGAGCGCGGCGAGCCGCCGGGCTTCATCGATTCGCTCGCCGCCTGGCACACGCGCACCGGCCAGATGGCCATCTTTGGCGGCGTGCTGCTGATCCTCGAGATGATCTGGGCACGCGCCTCGCTGGTGATCTTTGCGGTGAGCTTTGATGGCATGCCCGACCTCTCGGGCTCGCTCACCAAGCTGATCGACCCCGAGAACCTCGGCTTCATCGTCACCTATCTTTGCGTGGGCGCCCTGTTCGCGGGGCTGATCTACGCGGTCAGCGTGATTTCGGTGCCGATGATTCTCGACAAGCAGGTGGACGCGGTCACCGCGGGCCTGGTCAGCATGCGCCTGGTGCTGACGCAGACCGGCGTGATGCTGCTCTGGGGCGCCCTCATCACGGTGCTGGTGGTACTGGCCATGCTGCCCTGGTTTGCCGGCCTGCTGGTGGTGGGGCCGGTGCTGGGGCACGCCAGCTGGCACGCCTACCGCGCGGCCGTCGCGCACTGAGCCACGCACGAGCGTTTCGGCAGCCCTGGGCTCGGCCACAATGCGCCTTGCCATGAGACTGCCTATCACCTGCCTGCTGGCCCTGAGCTGCCTTGCCCAAGCCCGGGCCGAGGGGCCCCCTCTCGACCTGACCAGCATCCCCTTCGAGAAGCTGACCCAGACCGAGGTCATCACCGCCTCCAAGCTGGCCAAGCAGGTGAGCGACTCGCCCTCGGCGGTCTCCATCGTCACCGCGGACGACATCCGCGCCTACGGCTACCGCACGCTGGCGGACGTCGTCAACGGCATGCGCGGGCTCTACACCACCTACGACCGCCGCTACGAATACCTGGGCGGCCGCGGCTTCGGCGCGCCGGGCGACTACACCGGCCGCATCATGGTGCTGATCGACGGCACGGCCACCCAGGACAATATCTACAACCAGGCCTATATCGACAACTCCGGCCTGCTCGATCTGGAGCTGATCGAGCGCGTCGAGTACGTGCCCGGCACCGGTTCGGTGAGCTACGGCAACAACGCCCTGCTGGGCATCATCAACATCATCACCAAGCGCGGTGCCGACTTCGACGCCGTCCAGCTCGCGGGCGAGCTGTCCAGCTACGGCGGCCGCAAGAGCCGGCTGACGCTGGGGCACCGGTTCGAGAACGGCGTGGACCTGCTGCTCTCGGCATCCGGCCTGCACAGCGATGGCCAGACGCACTACTTCCCCTACTTCGACGCCATCGGCCTGCATGGCGGCCGCGCCGTCGGGCAGGATTTCGAATCGAACCGGCGCCTGTTCGCCAAGCTGGAATTCGAGGGCTTCAGCCTGCAGGCCGCCCATGTGAGCCGCACCAAGGCCTCGCCCACGCCGAGGCGCCAGAACGCCTTCAACCTGCCCTACTACCTGGTGGACGAATCCACCAGCGTGAGCGCCAAGGTCGACTTCAATATCGGCCGCGATCTGAAGTCGGTATCGCGCCTGTACCTCGGCCGCTACGAGGACAGAACCTTCCGCCAGTACGTCGCCATCGATCCGGACGAACAGTTCCGCCGCAACCAGACCCTGGGCCAGTGGTGGGGTCTGGACCAGAAATTTGCGCTCACCCGCTACGAGGGCCACACCCTGGTGTTCGGTGCCGAGTACCGCGACGATTTCCGCCAGCGCATTTCCAGCGTCGGCCTGGACGATCACTACGTCGAGCGCATCGAGTACGACCGCCTGCCCTATACCAACAAGACCTACAGCCTCTACGCCACCGACGAGTTCGCCGTCAGCAAGGCCCTCACCGCCAATCTCGGCGTGCGCTACGACAAGCCCCACGCGGTGGACTGCTCGGTGGCGCCCTGCATCACCTACGCCAGCAAGCCCGCCTTCAGCCCGCGGCTGGCCTTCACCCTGGCCGCCGGCCCCGACACCACGCTGAAGGCCTCCTACAGCCGCGCATTCCGCCTGCCCAACCCCAACGAGATCAGCGCCTCCACGCAATCCGATCTGTACCGGCCGGAGCGCGTGGGTGCGGCCGAACTGGTGCTGGAGCAGGACTGGTCGCCGACGCTGCGCTTCACCGGCTCGATCTACGACTACCGCCTGGGCAACCAGCGCTACCAGGCCTCCGCCAGCGGCGCGGAACTGCACGATGGCCGCAGCCGCACGCGCGGGCTGGAGATCCAGCTCGACCAGCTCTGGGAGGGCGGCATCAAGCTGCGCGCCAGCGCGGCCTGGCAGGCCGCGCGCGACCCCGAGGGCAAGCAGCTGGTGAATTCGCCGCGCAGCATGGCCAAACTGAACCTGAGCGCGCCGCTGTGGGAGCGCAGCTGCCGGCTGGGCCTGGAGGCGCAATACCTGGGTCGGCGCATCACCCAGGAGCTGCGCGATGACGATGGCATCGTGACGCGCGAGGGGCGCCCCCTGGCCGGCGCCGGCCTGCTCAACCTGACGCTTAGCTCGGCGCAGGGCTGGCGTGGGCTGAACTGGTCCATCGGCATCAAGAACGCCTTGAATCAGCGCTACGAGGTGCCGGCGTCCACCGTGCGCAGCGATGGCAACGGCGCCGTGCTCGACACCATGGCCATGGACGGCCGCCACTTCTTCGTGCAACTCAGCTGGGACGCCTGGCGATGAGAGCGGCCCGCGCGCGTCTGCTGCTGGCCGGCTCGCTGGCGCTGGCCCTGGCCGCTGGCCAGCAGGCCCACGCCCAGGCCGTGCCCGAGTACGCGATGAAGGCCACCTATCTTTACAACTTCATGGTGTTCGCCGAGTGGCCCAACCAGGACGCCCATGGCGCGCCGGAATCCCTGCAGCTCTGCGTGTTCGGGCCGGACAACTTCGGCACCGCCCTGAACAGCCTGGAGGGCAAGAACGTCAATGGCCGCAAGCTGGTGGTGCAGCGCGCCAGCAGCCTGGCCAGCCTGCGGCGCTGCCATCTGCTGTTCGTCACCGAACGCGAGGCGCCCAATATGGCCGCGATCCAGAACGTGCTGGGCGAGGCGCCGGTGCTGACCGTGGCGGACTCGCCGCTGGCCAGCGGCGCCGCCATCCTGCTCTCGCTCGACGGCCGGCGGCTGGTGTTCGACGTGAACGTGCAGCGCATCAAGAAGGCCGGCATCACGCTGTCCTCCAAGGTGCTGCAACTGGCGCGCTCCGCCAGCTAGGGCTGAACCAAGTCCATGTTCAGCATCAGCTCCCTGTGGAAACGCCCGGGCCGTGAGCAGGGCTCCCTGGTCACCCGGCTGGAAAGCATCCTGGCCGCGACCATGGGCGCCGCCCTGCTGATCGCGCTGGTGTTGATCACCTCCAAGGAGCTGCTCACCCAGCGCGCCGCGCTCAGCGAAGGCGGGCAGGCCTGGCTCAATACCCTGGCCGTGCAGGCCACCTCGCCGCTGGCCTTCGACGACGCCAAGGCCGCGCAGGAATTCCTGCAGGCAGCCAGCATCTACCCGGGCCTGCAGGCCGCCTACATCCTGCGCGCCGACGGCTCCACGCTCGCCAGCCATCTGGCCGCGTCGCAGCCGGAGCTGTCGGCCGCCGAGCTGGCCCGCGCCAACACCACGCCCTTCTTCGCCGGCGCGCTGCTGATTGCCACGCCGGTGCGGCTGTCGGAGGACATGCTGGGCAGCGTGGTGGCGAAAATCGACCTCACGCGCATGTGGCGCTCGATCCTGCAGTTCGCCATCTCGCTGATCGTTGCGCTGGGCGCATCGGGGGCGGCGGCGGCGCTGGCGGCGCGCAAGTTCCTGCACCGCGCGCTCGCCCCCATCAAGGGTCTCAAGCAGGTGATGGACGACGTCTCGCAGGGCCAGCGCTTCACCGTGCGGGCCGAGGTGGTGGCCAACGACGAGGTCGGCGCACTCAGCACGGTGTTCAACAACATGCTGGATCAGATCATCAAGAGCGACAGCCTGCTGGCCGAGAACAATGCGCGCCTGCGCGCGCTCAAGGACGCCGCCGAGCAGGCCTCCAATATGAAGAGCGAGTTCCTGGCGCTGATGAGCCATGAGCTGCGCACCCCGATGGCGGGCGTGCTGGGCATGCTCAAGCTGAGCCTGCGCGGCCAGATGGACGCGACGGTGCGCGAGCGCATCGAGCTGGCCAGCCAGAACGCCGCCGTGCTGCTGCAGCTGGTCAACGACCTGCTGGACGTCTCCAAGATCGAGGCCGGCAAGCTCTCGCTCGAATGCGTGGACTTCGAGCTGCAGACCCTGCTCGGCGACGCCATGCGCCTGCTGCACGAGCGCGCCGTCGAGAAGGGCATCGCGCTCAGCTGGCAGATCGACGACGCCGTGCCGGCCTATCTGCGGGGCGATCCGACGCGCCTGCGCCAGGTGCTCATCAACCTGGTGGGCAATGCCATCAAGTTCACCGAGCGCGGCGGCGTCAACGTCACGGTGCGCAATCTGCCGCCCGACGAGCGCCGGCCGGAGGCGCCGCCGCCGATCTACTTCGCGGTGCAGGACACCGGCATCGGCATCAGCGATGCCGCCCAGCGCCGCATGTTCCAGAAATTCGAGCAGGCCGACATGTCGACCACCCGCAAGTTCGGCGGCACCGGCCTGGGCCTGTCGATCTGCAAGCAGCTGGTCGAGCTGATGGGCGGCCAGATCGGCCTGCACAGCGTGCTCGACCAGGGCAGCATCTTCTTCTTCGAGCTGCCGCTGCCACCCGGGCAGCGCCCGGCCGAAACAAGCGTCGAGGCGCTGGGCCGCCATGCCTACCGGCTGCATGCGCTGGTGGCCGAGGATGCCAGCACCAACCAGCTCATCATCAAGGCGCTGCTGCAGGACATGGGCCACCAGGTCAGCGTGGTCGAGAACGGCGATCAGGCCCTGGAGGCGCTGACCCGCCAGAGCTTCGACCTGATCCTGATGGACGGCCGCATGCCGGTGATGGATGGGCTGGAGGCCACCGCCCATATCCGCGCCGGCCATTGGCGCGAGCTGATCTTCGCGGACCGCCACATCCCCATCATCGCCCTCACCGCCAACGCCTCCGAGCAGGACCGCGCCAAGTTCCTTGCCGGCGGCATGAACGACTTCCTCAGCAAGCCCGTCGACGAGCTGGCCCTGCACCAGGTGCTGGGCCGCGTCATAGAGCAGCGGCTGCGCGCCGGCCTGCCGATGAAGCCGCGCGCCGACGACGCCCTGGGCGCGCTGGACAGCTGGGCCGCAAACGCCGGTCTGACTGGTCTGGACGGCCAGGATGCGCCAGCAGCGCCGCCGCCCGCACCGCTACGTGCCAGCCAGGACGCGATGCAGCAGCGCGCGCGCAGCGTGCAGGCGCAGATGCTGCGGGCCTTCCGCGAGCAGGCGCCGCTGCGCCTGCAGGAGATCGCGGAGGCCGCCGCGGCGGCCGACTGGAACACCGCCGCCATCGTGGCACATGGCATCAAGGGCTGTCTGGCCTATATTGAGCCCAGCGGCAGCGCCTATCTGCTGAGCGACCAGCTCGAGCGCATGGCCGACCAGGGCGAGGTGGCCGAGTTCGACGCACGCCTGCAGGCGCTGGGGCAGGCACTCGCCAACACATTGAAGCAGGACGCGGGGAGCGGGGCATGAAGGTTCTGGTGATCGACGACGACATGATTTCGCGCATGGCCCTGGTCGATGTCATCAACGGCTGCGGCAACTACCGCATCGTCGAGGTGGCCAGCGGCGACGAGGCCTGGCAGCAGATCAGCGGCCCCGGCGTGCCGCCGATGCTGGTGTGCTGCGACATCCGCATGCCGGGCATGTCGGGCATCGAGCTGCTCAAGAAGGTGCGCGCGACCCCGGCCACCCAGGACATGCCCTTCGTGCTGATCTCGATGGCCAACGATGCCGACACCATCAAGGAAGCGATCCAGTTCGGCGTGAGCGGCTACATCGTCAAGCCCTTCAGCCAGAAGGACGCGCGCGACCGCCTCAGCAAGGCGCTGGCGCTGTCCGGCAGCAAGGTGATGGAAAAACCCGCCGAAACCATGGCCCGGCTGAAGTTCGAACCCGACCGCTACCGCGCCTATCTCACCACCATGCAAAGACAGGTGACCCAGCTGATCGGCGAGCTCGCCACCATCCCCAACAACGACGCCCTGCCCCCGATACGCGAGAAGATGGCGGTGCTGCAGACCGGCTGCGCGCCGCTGGGCCTGTGGCGCGCGGCCGCTCTGCTGCAGAAGTTCTCGGCCGAGGGCTCGGCCAGCGCGGACATGCTGGACGGTCTGGACGAGCTGCAACAGCAACTTCATCACCAGTTGTTCGCGATTGACTGAGCCGCGGCGCACCGACGCAGGCCACAATGCGCGTTGATGAGATCTGCCCGCCCTTTTTTCTGCCCGCCATGCTCGATTTCTCCAGCCTGACGCATTACGACTGGCTCGACGTCCCCATGTGGGTGTACGACCTCGAGCGCCAGCGCAATCTGTGGGCCAACGCCGCTGCCCTGAGCTTCTGGCGCGCCGAAAGCGCCGAAGAATTCCTCTCGCGCGACCATGCCGACACCAGCGCCGCGGTGCGCGAGCGCCTCGCCGTGACCGCCGCCGACCATGGCCAGGGCAAGATCGTGCGCGAGCAATGGACCCTCTATCCCAAGGGCCAGCCCACCACCGTGATGCTGACCTCGCGCGGCATCCGCACCCCCGACCGCCGCCAGGTGATGCTGTTCGCCGCCGACTCGCTGCCCGCCGGCAGCGACAAGTCGATGCTCCGCGGCGTCGAGGCGCTGCAGCACACCTCGGTGCGCATTGCCGTGTTCTCGCTGCGCGACGGCAGCGCCCTGATGCGCAACCCGGCCGCGGCGATCTGCTTCGCCGCCCTGCCCAAGGCCGCCGGCATGAGCGACTTTGCCGCCATCTTCCCGGACCCCGAACTGGCCAGGCGCATCTACGCCCAGGTGCAGCGCGGCCAGACCTTTGCCGCCGATCTGGAGCTCAACACCAGCTCGGGCCGGCGCTGGCATGGCGTGGATGCGCGCCCGATGCGCGACCCGGTGACCGGCGACCTGGTGATGCAGCTGAATGCGCGCGACATCGCCGACCTCAAGGCCAGCCAGGCCGCGCTGGAAGCCGCGCGCGAGGCGGCCGAGGCCGCCAGCCAGGCCAAGAGCAGCTTCCTCGCGAACATGAGCCACGAGATCCGCACCCCCATGAACGGCGTGCTGGGCCTCACCGAGCTGGTGCTGCAGACCGAGCTGAGCGAGCGCCAGCGCAAATTCATCGAGCTGGCCCATGGCTCGGCCAAGGGCCTGATGGTGATCATCAACGACCTGCTGGACGTGGCCAAGATCGAGGCCGGGCGCGTGCACATCGACGACGCCGCGTTCTCGCTGCACGACTGCCTGCGCGAGTCCCTGCATCCGCTGCTGCTGCAGGCGCACGACAAGGGCATCCAGCTGCATGCGCGCGTGCAGCCCGGCGTGCCCCAGCATCTGCATGGCGATGCCTTGCGGCTGCGCCAGGTGCTGGTGAACCTGGTGGGCAATGCGCTCAAGTTCACCGAGAAGGGCGAGGTGCGCGTCGAGGTGCAGCTGATCGCCGAGGATGAGGCGCCCGCCGGCGCGCCGGCGCTGCTGCGCTTCTCGGTGCACGACACCGGCATCGGCATGACGCGCGACCAGATCGCCCATGTGTTCGCGCCCTTCACGCAGGCGGATGGCAGCATCACGCGCCGCTATGGCGGCACCGGCCTGGGCCTGACCATCGTGCAGCGCCTGGTGAACCTGATGGGCGGATCGGTCAGCGTGGAAAGCCAGCCCGGCACCGGCTCCTGCTTCAGCTTCGAGCTGCGCCTGCCAAAAGCCCACACATCGGCGCCGGCAGCGGCGCAGCCCG
Organism: Paucibacter sediminis; assembly: GCF_030254645.1. Taxonomy (NCBI): domain Bacteria; kingdom Pseudomonadati; phylum Pseudomonadota; class Betaproteobacteria; order Burkholderiales; family Sphaerotilaceae; genus Roseateles; species Paucibacter sediminis. Next base: position 3,739,732 of record NZ_CP116346.1, on the reverse strand, counting down.
AAGCCGTGGCGCAGCCGGCCGACTCAGACCAGCAGCACGCCTGAGCCGGTGGTGCTGCGCGCCTCCAGGTCGCGGTGCGCCCGTGCCACCTCGGCCAGCGGGTAGCGCTGGTCCACATGGATGCGCACCGCGCCGCTCTTCACCACCTCGATCAACTCGTCCGCCATCGCCTGGGTGCTCTCGCGCGTGGCCAGGTGGGTGAACAGCGTGGGCCGCGTCAGATAGAGCGAGCCCTTGGCCGCCAGCGTGCCCAGGGCCACCGGCGGCACCACGCCCGAGGCATTGCCAAAGCTGGCCATCAGGCCGAAGGGCGCCAGGCTGTCGAGCGAGCCGGCCCAGGTGTCGGCGCCCACCGAGTCGTACACCACCTTGACGCCGCGCCCCTCGGTGATCTCGCGCACGCGCGCGGCGAAATCCTCGCGCCGGTAGTTGATGACATGGGTGGCGCCGGCGTCCAGCGCCAGCTGGCATTTCTCGTCGCTGCCGGCGGTGCCGATCAGGCGCAGGCCCAGCAGGCGTGCCCATTGGCAGGCGATCAGGCCGACCCCGCCGGCGGCGGCGTGGAAGAGCACGAAGTCGCCCGCATGCAGGCCGCCCTGCGGCAGCGTGCGGCGCAGCAGGTACTGGGCCGTCAGGCCCTTGAGCATCATGCCGGCGCCGGTCTCGAAGGAGATCTCGTCCGGCAATCGCACCACGCAGCGCGCCGGCATCACGCGCGCCGTGCAATAGGCGCCGGGCGGCTGGCTGGCATAGGCGGCGCGGTCGCCCGGCTTGAGGTGGGTGACGCCCTCGCCCACCGCCTCCACAAAGCCCGCCGCCTCCATGCCGATGCCGGCCGGCATGGGCAGGGGGTAGACGCCGTTGCGGTGGTAGACGTCGATGTAGTTGAGCCCCACCGCCACATGCCGGATGCGCAGCTCGCCCGGCCCGGGCTCGCCCACCTCCACCGGCACCAGCTGCATCTGTTCCGGGCCACCCGGCTGTTGTATGCGCACCGCGAGATCGCTCATCAAAAACTCCTGCTGATGAATAAGGGCTGAGGGAATTCCGCTATCGTGCCAGCCTTTGCCATTCAGCGCTTGCCGTCGCCATGCAGCTCACGCCGCGCCTCGCACTTCTGCTCACCCTGCCGCCACTGATGTGGGCCGGCAATGCCGTGGTCGGGCGCCTGATGGCCGCCAGCGTGCCGCCGCTGACGCTGAATGCCATGCGCTGGGCACTCGCCTTCGCGCTGCTGCTGCCGCTGGCGCGCGGCCTGTTTTTTCGCAAGCTCGGGCAGGTGCGCGCGCGCTGGCCCTATCTGGCCCTCACCGGCCTGCTGGGCATGGGCTGCTACAACGCCCTGCAGTACCAGGCCCTGCACAGTTCCAGCGCGCTGAACGTGACCCTGATCGCGGCCAGCCTGCCGGTCTGGATGCTGGCGGTGGGCGCCCTGGTCTTCAAGGTCCATCCAACGCGCAAGCAGCTGCTGGGCGCCGTGCTCTCGCTGGCCGGCGTGGCCCTGGTGATCGCGCGCGGCCAGCTCGCCAGCCTGGCCTCTATCCATTTCGTCGCCGGCGACCTGCTGATGCTGCTGGCGATCTTCAGCTGGGCGATCTACAGCTGGCTGCTGGCGCGCCCGCCCGCGCACATGCAGGGCGCCGCCCGACCGGACTGGAACTGGGCCGAGATGCTGATGGCGCAGTTGCTGTTCGGCCTGCTGTTCGCGGGCAGTATGGCGGGCGTGGAACAGGCCGTCGGCAGCCAGCCCATCGCCTGGGGGCCAGGTCTTGCCCTGACCCTGGTCTACGTGGCGGTTGGGCCCTCGCTGATCGCCTACCGCTGCTGGGGCCTGGGCGTGGCGCAGGGCGGGCCGGCGCTGGCCGCCTTCTTCAACAACCTCACGCCGGTGTTCGCCGCGCTGATGTCGGCCGCGCTGCTGGGCGAATGGCCACAGTGGTACCACGGCCTGGCGTTCGTGCTGATCGCCGCCGGGATTCTGGTATCAGCGCGGCGCTGATGCGCGCTTAAAAGGTGCCGGGGTAGGCGCCGCCGTCGAGCAGGATGTTCTGGCCGGTCAGGTAGCCGGCATGGGCGCTGCAGAGCATCGCGCAGAGCGCGCCGAACTCGGCCGCCTGGCCGAGGCGCTGCGCCGGAATCGCGGCGGCGCGCTTGGCCATCACCTGCTCCAGGGTCTGGCCGGTCTTGGCGGCGGCCGCGCCCATGGTCTTGCCCAGGCGCTCGGTATCGAAGGCGCCGGGCAGCAGGTTGTTGATGGTGACGTTGCGCCCCGCCAGCCGCGGTTGGCGCGCCAGCCCGGCCACGAAGCCGGTGAGGCCCGAGCGCGCGCCGTTGGACAGGCCCAGGGTATCGATCGGCGCCTTCACCGCGCCCGAGGTGATGTTGACGATGCGGCCGAAACCGCGCTCGGCCATCGCATCCACCGTCGCCTTGATGAGTTCGATCGGCGTAAGCATGTTCGCTTCCAGCGCGGCCAGCCAGGCGGCGCGGTCCCAGTCGCGGAAGTCGCCGGGCGGCGGGCCGCCGGCGTTGTTGACCAGGATGTCCACCTGCGGGCAGGCCGCCAGCGCCGCGGCGCGGCCGGCCTCGGTGGCGATGTCACCGGCCACCGCGCGCACCTGCACCGCCGGGTTGAGCGCGCGCAGCTCGGCGGCGGTGCGCTCCAGCGCCTCGGCGCCGCGCGCGGTGATCACCACGTTCACGCCCTCGCCCACCAGGCTTTGCGCGCAAGCGCGGCCCAGGCCCTTGCTGGAGGCACATACCAGCGCCCAGCGTCCCTGCAGTCCCAGATCCATCACAACTCCTCTAGCGCCAACGCGCCAACAGCCACACGCCCGCCAGCACCAGCAGGGTGCCCAGCGCCACCCAGGGCGTGAAGGGCTCGCCCAGCAGCACAACGCCCATCAGTATCGTGGACATCGGGCCGATCATGCCGGTCTGCGCCGCCATCGAGGCGCCCAGGCGCTCGATCGCCATCATCACCATCAGCACCGGCGCGAAGGTGCAGGCTGTGGCATTCAGCACCGACAGCCAGATCACCGCCGGCGCCACCTCCAACAGGCCGTGCAGCGGGCGCAGCAGCAGGAACTGCGCGATGCACAGCAGGCAGGCCACCGTGGTGGCCAGGCCGGTGAGGCGCAGCGAACCCAGGCGCTGCACCTCCTCGCCGCTGAAGAGCAGGTAGACCGCGTAGCTGAGCGCGCTGCCGAACACCAGCGCCGCGCCCAGCCAGACATTGCCGCCCTGCAGATGCAGCTCCTGGCCGAACACCAGCAGCACGCCCGCGTAACTCAGGCCCAGGGCCAGCAGCTGCCGACCGCTGACGCGGCGCTTGAAGATCAGCCAGCCCAGCGCCAGCACCAGGGTCGGGTTGAGATAGAGGATGAGGCGCTCGAAACTCGCGCTCACATAGGCCAGGCCGGCAAAGTCCAGAAAGCTGGCCAGGTAGTAGCCGGTGAAGCCCAGGCCCAGGATGACGCGCCAGTCGCGCCCCGTCAGCGCCGGCTTGCCGCGGCCGGCCCACCAGGCCAGCGCCAGGAACAGCGGCAGCGCGAACAGCATGCGCAGCATGATCAGGGTGACCGCATCCACCCCATGGCGGTAGGCCAGCTTGACGATGATGGCCTTGCCCGAAAAGGCCACCGCGCCCATGGAGGCCAGGGCCAGGCCGGGCCCCAGGGCCGGTTTGGAACTCATGGCCCCATTCTAGGAAGGCCGCGGCAGCAGCCGCTTCGCGAGCCGGCAAGCTCAGGTTCGCAGGGGGGCCATCGGCGTGGTCGCGGTGAGCAGCTTTTCCATCAGCTCGCGCACGCTGCGGATCTGCTCGCCGAACGGCAGGCTGCCGGCGCCGCGGAAGAACAGGCCCTTCTTGATGTCGCCGCGCAGCGCGGCGGCGAGCTGGTTGTCGATGCAGAACTGGCCCCAGTCCTTCAGGCCGTCGCGCAGGCCGCATTGGGCCAGGCAGTCGAACGCCTTGGTGCAGCGGCTCTTCACATGCGCCACCGCCTGCAGCTTCTGCTCGATCTTCAGATAGGCCTTCAGCCAGGGCGTGCCCACCGCGCGCGCCGGCAGGCCGGCGACGCTGGTGAACTCCAGCATGTCCTCGTCGCGCGCCTCGGCCAGCACGCGCTTGAACTCGGGGTGGGCATCGGCCTCCTCGGTGACGGCAAAGGGCGTGCCCAGCTGCACGCCGGCCGCGCCCAGCGCCTGCAGGCGCGCGATGTCCTCGAAGCTGCGCACGCCACCGGCGGCGATGAGCGGAATCCGCCCGGCCAGGCCGGCACGCTCGAAGAACTCCAGACATTCGGGAATGGCGCGCTCGAAGTCGAAGCGCCCGTCCTGCAGATCGCTGATGCGCGCCGCGCCCAGATGGCCGCCGGCCAGGCGCGGGTGTTCGATCACGATGGCATCGGGCAGGCGCTTCTTGCGCTCCCATTTCTTCACGATCAGCTGCACGCCGCGCGCATCGCTGAGGATGGGCATCAGCAAGGTGTCGGGATGGTCCTGGGCCAGTTCGGGCAGGTCCAGCGGCAGGCCGGCGCCCACCACCACCGCGTCGATGCCGGCCTCCAGCGCCTTGCGCACCGAGGCGGCGTACTCGCTCACCGCCCGCATCACGTTCAGCGCCACCAGGCCGCGGCCGGCCGAGCGCTCGCGCGCGCCGGCGATCTCGCGGCCCAGCGCCTCCAGATTCGCGGCGTTGATGACGCGCTTGGCCTCCTCGCCGGCATGGTGGCCCTCGGTGCGGGCCATCAGGTCGGGATGGTGGCGGCGCAGGTCCACCGAGCTCAGCGTGCCCATGCCGCCCTCGGCCGCCACCGCGCCGGCCAGGCGTTGCGCGCTCACGCCCACCCCCATGCCGCCCTGCACGATGGGCAGCAGGGCGCGGCCGCGCAGCATCAGGGGCTTGAGTCCGCTGCGTTCAAACAAGGGGCCCAGCTCGGGGGCGACGAAGGGAAGATTCATGGCGCGCTCGCATCGGCGAATAAGGGCAGGAACGCGATGCTGAGGGGCCGTGGTCCGTGACGTATTGACGCATATCAGGCACGGTTTCATCTTTTGCACCTCGCCCGCCTCAAGTGCCGCCCAAGCCCTCCGATACAGGCCCCAGCACCGCCCGCGCGAGGCGGCTTGAATGATGCGCACAAGGGAGCCGCCACGGCAGCCAGCCAGCTGCCTCTATGCAGCGCCATGGCGCGTCTGCATAGTCGGGGAACCAGGGAATCAGAGCATGAGGTATCAAGACAGCATCGCACGCAGCGCCGAGTACCTGCGCACCGCCTTGCCCATGATGTCGCGCCAGCGCGCCGCGCTGCATCCGGTCAGCTACGCCGTGTGGTACGAATTCGTCAGCGGCAGCAACCCGGCGCTGGCCCAGGCCCTGCAGGAATTGACCCAGGGCAATCGCCCGCTCGACGAGACCCAGACCTGGGAGCTCTACCGCAGCCATATCGCCGAGCTCGACACCGAGAGCGCCACCCGCCTGGGCGAGGGCCTGGGCAATGTGCTGGGCCAGATCGCCCACAGCGCCGAGCTCGCGGAAGACCAGACCCAGACCTTCGGCCGCTCGCTGGGGCGCTGGAACGAGCAGCTGCGCAGCGCCGCGCCGGGCCAGCACACCCAGGTGCTGGCCGAGCTAATGGCCGGCACCCAGGACATGCAATCCACCATGAAGGCGCTGCGCGCGCGCCTGCATGCCAGCCAGTCGGAGATCGAGCACCTGCGCCACGAGGTCGAGCGCACGCGCGGCGAGGTGCTGCTGGACGCCCTCACCGGCCTGGCCAATCGCCGCGCCTTCGAGCAGCGCCTGAATGAATGCGCGCAGAGCGAGCATGCCGGCAGCCCGGTGGCGCCCTGCCTGCTGCTCAGCGACATCGACGGCTTCCGCCAGCTCAACGAGCGCTATGGCCTGGACTTCGGCGATCAGGTGCTGCGCAGCGTGGCGCGCGTGCTGCAGCGCTGCGCGCAAAGCCATCATGTGGTGGCGCGCGTGGGCGGCGAGGAGTTTGCCCTGCTGATGCCCGAGGCCGGCCTGCACGAGGCGCTGATGCTGGCCGAGCAGCTGCGCGAGGGCATGGCCAGCACCGGCATCGCCACCGATGCCCAGGGCCCGGCGCGCGTGACGCTCTCGCTGGGCGTGACCCAGCTGGGCCAGGGCGAGGCGCCGAGCGCCTTTCTGGCGCGCGCCGACCTGGCGCTGCAGGCCTCCAAACGCGGCGGCCGCAACCGCGTCACGGTGCTGTCGGCACAGGAATCGCTGTCCGCCTGAGGGCGCGCGTTGCATCCAGGGCAAGACCCGGCACCGACGGGCTTTGAGCCCTGGTTTTGTGTGGATAATCGCGCCACATCCCGCCGGCTGCCAAGCGGCCGGAGCCTGGGAGACGACATTCAAGCAAAGGCCTGCAAGTGCCCGTGAATCTGCCGCTGATCAATCAATCGCTGCGCATTGCGGTGGTGATGGCCCTGCTGGTGGGCCTGTTGCTGCCCACCGCGGTGGTGCTGGTCTACGAGCAGCAGCTCACGCGCGACACCGCCATGGAGGACCTCAAGCGCGACCTCGCGCGCGCCTCCGAAGTGCTGGCGCTCTCGCTGGCCGAGCCGATCTGGCAGGTCTCGCCCGATCTGGCCGAACCGATGGTGAACGCCCAGCTCGACGACCCGCGCTTCGTCTCGGTGCTGGTGACGGAGAGCTCGGCCCAGCAGGCCTTTCTGGAGCTGCCCAAGGAAAAGCGCGAGGTCAGTGACCCCGCGCTGACGCTCTCCGACACCCGCGCCGTGGTGCGCGACGGCCGCGAGATCGCCAAGCTGACCGTGGTGATGAGCGCCGAGCCGCTGCTGGAGCGCAAGCGCGAGGACATGCTGCGCACGCTCTTGCGCAGCGGCCTGACGCTGACGCTTTCGCTCGGGCTCATCATCATCCTGATCCAGCGCCGCGTGCTGCACCCGATGGACCGGCTCAGCCGCGCCGCCGACGAGCTGGCCGCCGGCCATCTCGAGAAGCCGCTGGAGCTGGGCGGCGAGGACGAGATCGCGCGCGTCGGCAAGGCCATGGAGCGCATGCGCCAGGCGCTCTTGAAGGCCTTCGAGGAATTGCGCGGCCATGCCAACACCCTGGAAGACCAGGTGGCGCAGCGCACCACCGAGCTGACCCAGGCCAACAACGAGCTCACCCAGGCCCTGGGCAACCTCAAGACCGCGCAGCGCGAGCTGGTCGAGTCCGAGAAGCTGGCCTCGCTGGGCCGGCTGGTGGCGGGCGTGGCGCATGAGCTGAACACGCCGCTGGGCAATGCGATGACGGTGGTCTCGGCGCTGGAAGACCGCTGGGCCAAGCTGGACCAGATGCTCAGCGACAACACGCCGATGCGCCGCAGCCTGCTGGAAGACCTGGTGAAGGACACGCGGCGCGGCCAGGACATCCTGCAGCGCAATGTGCAGAAGGCCGCCGACCTGGTGCGCGACTTCAAGCAGGTGGCGATCGACCAGACCACCGACTCGCGCCGCGAGTTCGACCTCGCCCAGGTGGTGGAAGACGTGATCGTGATGGTGGAGCCCAGCTTCAAGCACACGCCCTTCCAGATCGTCACCGACCTGGAAAGCGGCATCGCGATGAGCAGCTACCCGGGCGCGTTGGGCCAGGTCCTGACCAATCTGCTGATGAATGCGCTGGTGCACGGCTTCGAGGGCCGCGATGCCGGCCAGGTGCGGGTGCGCTGCCAGCGTGTCGAAGGCGGCAACCAGGTCGAGCTGATCGTGAGCGACAACGGCCGCGGCATGGATGCCTCGGTGGCGCGCCGCATCTTCGATCCCTTCTTCACCACCAAGCTCGGCAAGGGCGGCTCCGGCCTGGGCATGCACATCGTGCACAACATCGTCACGAATGTGCTGGGCGGCTCCATCGAGGTGATCTCCAACCTCGGCCAGGGCGCCACCATGCTGATGCGCATGCCCCTGGTGGCCCCCGAGCGCAGCGGCGACACCGACAACGCCATCCTCTAGGGCTGGCGCCAGGGCGGCTGCAGCGCTGCCATGCCCCAGATGCGATAGGCCCAGAAGCTCTCGTCGTCCATGCGGCGGCGCAGCTCCTCAGGCGCGAAGCCGGTCACGCGCCGCGTCTGGCGGCATAGATGGGACTGATCCGCATAGCCGGCACGCTCGGCCACGTCGGCCCAGCTCCAGTCCGCCTCCTGCACGGCCAGCACCGCCTCGAAGAAGGCGCGCTCCGACCTGCCCATGCCGCGCAACTCACGCAGCGGCTGTCCGGTCCACTGTTTGATGCGCCGCTCGATCTGGCGCACGCTGCGGCCCAGCGCCGACGTGGCGGCGCGCAGCGCCAGGCCCTGGCTCCAGTCCTCGATGCGATGCACGCCGGCCGATCCCTCGGGCCGCGCCGCCTGCCACCAGGCATCCAGTCGCGCCTGCAGCAGGGCGATCCGCGCGGCGTCGTCGGCGGCCTCGCGCACCTCGCGGCAGAGCTGCCACCAGCGCTCGCCCAGCACCTCGCGCGCCGGCGCCACGCGATTCACCCAGTCGGACGGCGCAACGCCCGTGAGCGCCTGCAGCGCGTCGGGGCGCAGCATCAGCTTCATCAGATGCACCGGGCCCGCGCTCCAGCTCGCCACCGGCCGCGTCCAGGGGCCGGCAAAGACAAGCTCCGCCGGCATGGGCCGGCGCGGCCCCTCCTGCGGGCCGCCCGGCGGCAGCTCGAACAGCTCGACCTGGCCGTCAAAGATCCAGGTGATGCTGCACATGGGTGTGCAGGGAAAGTAGCTGCGGCGCTGCTGATCGTCCAGCTGCAGGCCGCGCGTATCGCGCAGCAACACCGCCTGCACGCAATGGCTCAGCGACAGGCGTGGCAGCAGCAGCTGCGCGTACTCGCGACGGCTGGTGGGCTGGGCAAGCGCATGCATGGGCGGCAGTATAGAAGTCGGCCGTCGCGTGTCGCAAAGCTTCAAGACAGGCCGCCCGCGCCTGGCCTAGCATGCGCAGCGATGCCCACCCGCCGCCACCGCACCTGCTCCCTGCCCGTTCATGACGCCTGATCCCCTCCCCCCGGCCCCAGCCGTGCTGCTGGCCACCTCGGGCACCGGTGGCGACCTGCTGCCGTTCCTGCGCATCGCCCAGGCGTTGCAGGCGCGCGGCCGCCGCGTCTGCCTGTTCGCGCCCAGCCTGTACGAGGCCACGCTGCGCGAGGCCGGCGTCGATTACCGCCTGTTCGGCACGCCCGAGCAGGATCAGGCGCTGCTGGACAACCCGCTGCTGTGGCATGAGCGCGAAGGCATGGGCGTGATCCTGCGCAGCCTGCTGTCACGCCTGCAGGCCTTGCACGAGCTGCTGTTGGCGCAGCCCGGCGACGCGCCCTGCACCCTGCTGTGCCACCCCATCCTGCTGCCCGGCGCGGCGCTGGCGCGCGCGCACCGCTCCGGCCTGCGCGTGATCGGCGTGCAGTTGGCACCGTCCAATCTGCGCACCGTGCACGACCCGCTGATGATGGGCGCGCAAAGCATCGCGCCCTGGGTGCCGCGGTCCTGGCGGCAGGCGATGTGGCGGCTGGTGGACCGCTGCTGGATCGATCCAGCCATCCTGCCCGCGCTGAACGCGGCGCGTGCCGGGCTGGGGCTGCCGGCCGTGCCGCATTTTCTGGCCCATATGCAGGAGGCCTGCGACGCCTCGATCGCGCTGTTCCCGGACTGGTTCGCGCCCGCGCATCCCGACTGGCCGGCCAGCCTGCAGGCGGGCGACTTCCTGTTTGCCGAAGCGGGCTGCAGCGCGCCGCTGGCACCCGCGCTGCAGCAGTTTCTGGCGGCGGGCGCGGCGCCGATCGCCTTCACGCCGGGCACCGGCCACCGCCATGCGGCCGAGTTCTTCGCCGCGGCCCTGCGGGCGTTGCGCGGCCTGGGGCGTCGCGGGCTCTTCATCAGCCCGCATGCCGAGCAGATTCCGCAGCCCCTGCCGCCCGAGGTCCTGTGGCAGGCACAGGCGCCGTTCGAGACCCTGCTGCCGCAGGTGGCGGCGATCGTCCATCACGGCGGCATCGGCACCATGGCCGAGGGCCTGCGCGCCGGCGTGCCGCAGCTCATCGTGCCCAGCGGCTTCGACCAGTTCGACAACGGCGAACGCGCCAGGCGCCTGGGCGTGGCCGAGGTGCTGCCGGCCAAGCGCGTGAACGCGCGGCGTCTGCAACGCCGCTTGCAACGCCTGCTGGACGAGCCGGGGCGCCGGCAGCAATGCCAGGCCGCCGCCGCGCGGCTGGCCCAGGGCCTCGGGCGCGCGGGCCTGCTGGACCGGATCGAGGCGCTAGTGGATCACCAGCACCGGCAGGCGTGACTTCGCCAGCACCGCCTTGGTGTGCGAGCCGAACAGCCATTCGCCCAGGCGGCTGCGGCCATGGGTGGCCATCACGATGAGGTCGCAGCCCTGCTCGCGCGCGGCGTCGACGATGGCCTGATCGACGTCATCGGAGCGCAGCTGCAGGCCCTTGAAGGCCACGCCGGCCGCGCGCGCCGCGGCCTCGAACTCGCCCAGCACCTTCTCCGCATGGGCATCGGTGTAGGCACGGTGCTGGTCGGCCGCGAGCTGGTAATTGCTGGGATGCATGCCCACCGCCGGCAGCACCGGCAGCGATTCGCACACCAGGCCGCTGACTTGCGCGCCCAGCGGCTTGGCCAGGGCCAGTGCGGCCTGCACCGCATGCTGCGACAGCTCGCTGCCGTCGACGGGGACCAGAAGATGCTTGTACATGGCGGACCTCCTGAAGCGGGAGCTTAGCCGCAAGACATCGGTTCTTAGCGCCGCGGCGCCCAGGCGTCGTCGATCTCGTTGAACAGCGCGCCCGGCTCGGCCGCGCGATAGGGTCCGGTGCCGCTGTGCTCGGAGCTCGACGCCGGCACGAAGGCGCCCTTGTTGACGTCGAACACATGCACCTCGCCGGCCTCGATCACATAGTGCCAGCCATGCAGGGCGATGCGGCCCTGCTCGACGCGGGCGCGCACCATCGGGTAGTCCATCAGCCGCTCGAGCTGCAGCACCACCGAGCGCTCCTCGGTGCGGCGCAAGGCCTCGTCGCTGAGCTGCACCGGCAGCGTGGCCTCGCGGCCCAGATCCAGCCAGGCCTTCAGGTTGGTGGCCTCGTTCGGCACCTCGCCATAAAGCGCGCGGATGCCGCCGCAATGGCTGTGGCCGCACACGACGATATGCTGCACCTCCAGCGCCAGCACCGCGTACTCGATCGCCGCGGCCGTGCCATGGTGGCCGGCCGAGCCGTCGTAGGGCGGCACGAAGGCGCCCACATTGCGCACCAGGAACAGCTCGCCCGGCCCGGCGCCGGTGAGCATATAGGGCACCAGGCGCGAATCCGAGCAGCCAATGAAGAGCGTGGTGGGATGCTGCCCCTGCTCCACCAGATCCTTGAACTGGGCCTGGTATTGCGGGAAATAGTCGGTGTTGAAACGACGCAGTCGGGACAGCAGTTCGTCGGGCATGGTGTTACTGCAACAGCGGTGAGTCGGCAGCTTCCAACTCTATGCCTTCCAACACCGCCTCGCCGGCCAGCAGATTCAGGTACTGGCGCAAGGCCGTCACATAGGCCTGCTGCCTGAGCGTCTGCGCGATCGCCGCGGCCACCGCCTCGAAGGGCTGGGCCACGCCGGGCTCACGGGCCTCCACACGCACGATGTGGAAGCCGAAGCGGGTGCTGACCAGGCGCGGCAGCACGCCCACATGGGCGCTGGCCTCGTCCTGGCCGAACAGGGCCGCGCTGAACTCGGGCACGCAGTCGCCGCGCGCGAGCCAGCCCAGCTCGCCACCGTCGGCGCCGCTGGGGCAGTTGGACTGCTCGGTGGCCGCCGCCGCGAAGGCCGCGGCATCGCCGCAGCGCAGGCCCACCAGCAGGCCCTCGGCGCGCTTGCGCAGGGCGTCCACATCCACGCCGGGGGTGACGGCAAACAGGATGTGGCTGGCCTGCACGCGCTCGCCCTGGGCGAAGCGCGAGGCATGGGCATCGAAGTAGCGCTGGCAGGCGGCCTCGTCGGGCTCGGGAATGCGGATCTCGCGCTCCAGCAAGGCCTCGATGGCGGCCGAGGCGGTTTCGCTCAGCACACCGTCCAGGCTGGGCAGATCGCCCACCGCCAGCAGGCCCTGGCGCTGCGCCGCCTGGCGCAGCAGCTCGCTATAGGCGCGCTGGCGCAGCTGCTCCAGGTCGGGGCTCTCGCCCTCACCCTGCAGCGGCACGCCGTTGACCATGGGCAGCGGCGCGCGCGGGTCGGCCTTCAGCTCCAGCGCGTCCTTGGCGCCACCACCACCACCGCAGCCGCAGGAGCCGCCACCACATCCAGTTGATCCAGACATTTTCTTGTCTCCTCTCAGCGCCGTTGCGGCGTGGTGTGGCCGGGCGGCAGCGAAATACGGCGGCTGCGCACCATCTGGTAGGGCCGCGCGATATAGGCCAGCGTGCCGAAGCCGCTCCACACATGCACCAGGCGGGTGAAGGGGAAGACCAGGAAGATGCTCATGCCCAGGAACATATGCAGCTTGAAGACCCAGCTGGCGTGGGCCAGCAGTTCCACCGCGCCACCCTGGAAGGTGACGATGCGCTGCGCCCAACCGGCCAGCTGCATCATCATGCCGCCGTCCAGATGCTGGGCCGACAGCGGAATGGTGGCCAGGCCCAGGGCGAGCTGAATCCACAGCAGCACCAGCAGCATGATGTCGCTGAACTTGCTGTTGAGGCGGATGCGCTCGTCGGACAGGCGGCGGTGCAGCAGGATGCTGACGCCCGCGAAGCCGGCCAGGCCGGCCAGGCCGCCGCTCACCATGGCCATCAGCTGCTTGTTGCCGGCGCTGATGAAGTGCTCGTACAGGAAGTGCGGGGTCAGCATGCCCACGCTGTGGCCGAAGAACAGGAACAGCACGCCGACGTGGAACAGATTGCTGCCCCAGCGCAGGCTGCCGGCGCGCAGCAGCTGCGAGGAGTCGCTCTTCCAGCTGTACTGGTCACGGTCGAAGCGCAGCAGGCTGCCGATCAGGAACACGGCCAGGCAGATATAGGGGTAGATGCCGAACAGGGCGAAGTCTAGAGAGCTCATATGCGGGCTCCTTCTTGGCTAGGGTTCTTCTTGACGATATGGATGGGCTGGGGCGCACCGGGCCGGCTCTGGCCCTTGGACGAGCAGCCATCGAAGGCCGGGGGCTCCGCCCAGGCCTCGTCCATCGGCTCATCGGGCGTGATCTGCACCGCCTGCGGCTTCTCCCCGGCCAGCTCCAGCACCGCGCCGATGGCGGCGGCGTAGGGGTTCTCGCGCTTGATCAGGGCCGTGTGGATGGCGTTCAGGATATGCGCCATCTCGCCCAGGAACTCGCGCGCCACCGCCGGCGGCTGGGTGGAGGCGAACTCCAGCACCACCGGCAGATAGTCGGGCAGCTCGCTGGCATCGAAGAACATGCCGGCCTGCTCGTAGGTCTTGGCCAGGTCCACCAGGGCCGGGCCGCGTTCGCGCGAGTCGCCATGCACATGCTCGAACATGTGCAGGCTGGTGGCGCGGCCGCGGTCGAAGCTCTCGACATACAGGGCCTGCACCGCGAAGGCACCGTCCTGGCCGGGGCGCGCCAGACGCGCCACCAGGGCCTGCATCTCGGCCAGCCGCGCCGGGCTCAGCGCGCGCTCCTGCTGCAGGGCCTGCAACAGCTCGGGCAGCAGCGCGCGGGTCTCGTCGCTGGGATAGTCCAGCAGCTTGGCCAGCACGCGGCAGCTCAGGGAGATCGCTTGATTCTGTTTGCTTGACATCGTGCGTCTCCTCAGACCGTGGTCTTGATCGGGATGGTGCGCTTCTTCTGGCCGCCGAACAGGCTCACATTGGTCTCGCCCTCCGAGCAGCCGTTGCCGAAGCTGAAGCCGCAGCCACCGCGCAGGTCGTAGGCGTTTTCGGCGTACTCGCGGTGCGTGGTCGGGATGACGAAGCGGTCCTCGTAGTTGGCGATCGCCATGGTCTGGTACATGTCCTCGACCTCGTGCTTGATCAGGCCCACCTGGTCCAGCACGGTCTTGTCCTCCACGCCGTCCACATGCTTGCCGCGCTGGTAGGCGCGCATCGCCAGCATGCGCTCCAGCGCCCGCTCCACCGGCTTCACGTCGCCGGCGGTGAGCATGTTCGCCAGGTATTGCACCGGGATGCGCAGCTGCTTGACGTCGGGGATCTGGCCGTTCACGCCGATCTGGCCGGCGTTGGCGGCCGAGCTGATGGGCGACAGCGGCGGCACATACCAGACCATCGGCAGCGTGCGGTACTCGGGGTGCAGGGGCAGCGCGACCTTCCAGTCCACCGCCATCTTGTAGACCGGGCTCTTGCGCGCGGACTCCAGCCAGGCCTCGGGGATGCCGTCCTTGCGCGCCTGCTCGATCACGCGCGGGTCATGCGGGTCGAGGAAGATGTCCAGCTGGGCCTGGTAGAGGTCCTTGTCGTCCTTGACGCTGGCGGCTTCCTGGATGCGGTCGGCGTCGTACAGCAGCACGCCCAGATAGCGGATGCGGCCCACGCAGGTCTCGGAGCACACGGTCGGCTGGCCCGCTTCGATGCGCGGGTAGCAGAAGATGCACTTCTCGGCCTTGCCCGACTGCCAGTTGTAGTAGATCTTCTTGTAGGGGCAGCCCGACACGCACATGCGCCAGCCGCGGCACTTGTCCTGGTCGATCAGCACGATGCCGTCTTCCTCGCGCTTGTAGATCGAGCCCGAGGGGCAGCTCGCCACGCAGGCCGGATTCAGGCAGTGCTCGCACAGGCGCGGCAGGTACATCATGAAGGTGTTCTCGAACTGGCCGTAGATGTCCTTCTGGACATCGTCGAAGTTCTTGTCCTTCGAGCGCTTGGCAAATTCGCCGCCCAGGATTTCCTCCCAGTTCGGGCCCCACTCGATCTTCTCCATGCGCTTGCCGGTGATCAGGCTGCGCGGCCGCGCCGTCGGCGGTGCCTTGCTCTTGGGCGCCGACTGCAGATGGTCGTAGTCGAAGGTGAAGGGTTCGTAGTAGTCGTCGATCTGCGGCAGGTTCGGGTTCGCGAAGATGCGCATCAGCAGCTTCCACTTGCCGCCCTGGCGAGGTTCGATCTCGCCATTGGCCTTGCGGATCCAGCCGCCATGCCACTTGTCCTGGTTCTCCCATTCCTTGGGATAGCCGATGCCGGGCTTGGACTCGACGTTGTTGAACCAGGCGTATTCCATGCCCGGGCGGTTCGTCCAGACGTTCTTGCAGGTGACCGAACAGGTGTGGCAACCAATGCACTTGTCCAGGTTCAGCACCATGCCGATTTGTGCTCTGACTTTCATGCGTGTGCTCCTTCCGCGGCTGCCTCGTCGTCCATCCAATCCACCTTGGCCATCTTGCGCACCAGCACGAACTCATCGCGGTTGGTGCCAATGGTTCCGTAATAGTTGAAACCGTAGGCCAGCTGCGCGTAGCCACCGATCATGTGGGTGGGCTTGGTGACGATGCGGGTCACCGAGTTGTGGATGCCGCCGCGCGTGCCGGTGATCTCCGAGCCCGGGGTGTTGATGATCTTCTCCTGCGAGTGGTACATCAGCACCATGCCGGGGTTGACGCGCTGGCTCACCACCGCGCGCGCCGCGATCGCGCCGTTGCTGTTGAAGAGCTCGACCCAGTCGTTGTCGACGATGCCGGCCTTGCTGGCGTCGTCCTCGCTGAGCCAGATCACCGAACCACCGCGGTTCAGCGTCAACATCATCAGGTTGTCGCTGTAGGTCGAGTGGATGCCCCATTTCTGGTGCGGGGTGATGAAGTTGAGCGCGATCTCCTTGTTGCCGTTCGGTTTGACGTTGTGCACATCCACCAGCGTCTTCAGATCGACCGGCGGGCGATAGCTCGAGAAGCCCTCGCCGAAGGCCTGCATCCAGGGGTGGTCCTGGTAGAACTGCTGGCGGCCCGTCAGCGTGCGCCATGGGATCAGTTCATGCACATTGGTGTAGCCGGCGTTGTAGGACACCTTCTCGCTCTCGAGACCCGACCAGGTCGGGCTGGAGATGATCTTGCGCGGCTGCGCCTGGATGTCGCGGAAGCGGATCTTCTCGTCCTCGCGGTGCAGGGCCAGATGGGTATGGTCCAGGCCGGTCTGCTTGCCCAGCGCCTCCCAGGCCTTCACGGCCACATGGCCATTGGTCTCGGGCGCCAGCGACAGCACCACCTCGGTGGCGTCGATGTCGGTCTCGATCCTGGGCATGCCCAAGGTCACGCCCTCCTCGCGCACCCGGCCGTTCAGATCGCCCAGCTGCTCGACCTCGGTCTTGGTATCCCAGCCGATGCCCTTGCCGCCGTTGCCGGCCTTGTTCATCAAGGGGCCCAGCGCGGTGAAGCGCTTGTAGAGATTGGGGTAGTCGCGCTCGACCACCGCGATCGAGGGCGCGGTCTTGCCCGGGATCAGCTCGCACTCGCCCTTCTTCCATTCCGCCACGCCGAAGGGCTGGGCCAGTTCGGCCGGGCTGTCGTGCATCAGCGGGGTCAGCACCAGCTCCTTCTCGACGCCTAGATGGCCGACGCAGAGCTCGCTCAGCTTCTTGGCAAAGCCCTTGTAGATCTCCCAGTCGCTGCGCGCCTGCCAGGCCGGGTCCACCGCGGTGGACAGCGGGTGGATGAAGGGGTGCATGTCGCTGGTGTTGAGGTCGTTCTTCTCATACCAGGTGGCGGTGGGCAGCACGATGTCCGAGTACAGACAGGTGGTGCTCATGCGGAAGTCCAGCGTCACCAGCAGGTCCAGCTTGCCTTCCGGCGCCTTGGCGTGCCATTCCACTTCCTCGGGCTTGGCATCGTCCTGGCCCAGGTCCTTGCCCTGCACGCCGTTGGTGGTGCCCAGCAGATGCTTGAGGAAGTACTCGTGGCCCTTGCCCGACGAGCCTAGGATGTTGGAGCGCCACACAAACATATTGCGCGGCCAGTTGGCGGGATGGTCGGGGTCCTCGCAGCTCATGCGCAGCGAGCCGTCCTTGAGCGCCTTGACCGCATAGTCCTTGGCGTCCATGCCGGCGGCCTGTGCGTCCTTCACCGCCTGGATGGGGTTGGTCTGCAGCTGCGGCGCGCTCGGCAGCCAGCCCATGCGCTCGGCGCGCACGTTGTAGTCGATCAGGCTGCCGCCATAGGCCTTCTTGTCGGCCAGCGGCGAGAGCACCTCCGTGACATCGAGCTTCTCGTAGCGCCACTGGTCGGTGTGGGCGTAGAAGAAGCTGGTGCTGTTCATCTGGCGCGGCGGGCGGATCCAGTCCAGCGCGAAGGCCAGCGCGGTCCAGCCGGTCTGCGGGCGCAGCTTTTCCTGGCCCACGTAATGCGCCCAGCCACCGCCCGATTGGCCGATGCAACCGCACATCATCAGCATGTTGATGATGCCGCGGTAGTTCATGTCGCAGTGGTACCAGTGGTTCATCGCCGCGCCGATGATGACCATGGACTTGCCACGGGTCTTGTCGGCGTTGTCGGCGAACTGGCGGCCCACCGTGATGATCTGCTCGCGCTTCACGCCGGTGATGGATTCGGCCCAGGCCGGGGTGTAGGCCTTGTTGTCGTCGTAGCTGGTGGGGGTGTCGTCGCCCAGGCCGCGGTTGATGCCGTACTGCGCCACCTGCAGGTCGAACACCGTGGCCACCAGGGCCTCCTCGGCGTCCTCGTGCTTGCCCAGCTTGAGGCGCACCACCGGCACATTGCGCGAGAGCACGTCCTGCTGCTTGTTGGCGGTGAACTGCGGCGACTCGATGCCGCCGAAATACGGGAAGCCGATCTCGGCCACCTCATGCGCCTGCGCGCCATCCTCGATGATGGAGAGCTTGAGCTTGACGTCGCCGTCGTGGATGGCTTCCTTGGATTCCAGGTTCCACTTGCCCAGGTCGGGGCGCTCGCCGGCGCCCCAGCGGAAGCCGATCGAGCCATTCGGCAGCACCACCTTGCCGGCGGTGTCGAAGGCCACGGTCTTCCACTCGGGGTTGTTGTCCTGGCCCAGCTTGCCACCGAAATCGCTGGCGCGCAGGTAGCGGTCGGGCACCAGCAGCTCGCGGCCATCGGCCGTGACCTGCTTCTTCATCTTCACCAGCAGCGGCAGATCGGTGTAGCGGCGCGCGTAGTCGTCGAAGTAGGCGCTGCGCTTGTCGAAGTAGAACTCCTTCAGGATCACATGGCCCATCGCCATCGCGATGGCCGCATCGGTGCCCTGCTTGGGGTGCATCCAGATGTCGGCCAGCTTGGAGATCTCGGCGTAGTCGGGCGTGATCGCCACCGTCTTGGCGCCCTTGTAGCGCACCTCGGTGAAGAAGTGGGCGTCCGGCGTGCGCGTCTGTGGCACGTTGGAGCCCCAGGCGATGATGTAGTTCGAGTTGTACCAGTCGGCGCTCTCGGGCACGTCGGTCTGTTCGCCCCAGATCTGCGGGCTGGCGGGCGGCAGGTCGCAGTACCAGTCGTAGAAGCTCATGCACACGCCGCCCAAGAGGCTCAGGTAGCGGCTGCCGGCGGCATAACTGATCATCGACATGGCCGGGATCGGCGAGAAGCCGATCACGCGATCCGGGCCATGCTTCTTGATGGTGTAGATATTCGCCGAGGCGATGATCTCGTTGACCTCGTCCCAGCTCGAGCGCACGAAGCCGCCCAGGCCGCGGTCCTGCTGCCATTCACGACGCTGGTCGGTGTTCTCGACGATATTGGTCCAGGCGTCCACCGGGCTCTTGGCCACCGCGCGCGCGGCGCGCCAGTGCTTGAGCAGGGAGCCACGCACCATCGGGTACTTGACGCGGTTCGCGCTGTAGAGGTACCAGCTGTAGGAGGCGCCGCGGGCGCAGCCGCGCGGCTCGTGGTTGGGCAGGTCCGGGCGGGTGCGCGGGTAGTCGGTCTGCTGGGTTTCCCAGGTGACGATGCCGCCCTTCACATAGATCTTCCACGAGCAGGAGCCCGTGCAGTTGGTGCCGTGGGTGGAGCGCACGATCTTGTCGTGCTGCCAGCGCGCCCGGTAGGCGTCTTCCCAGGTGCGGTCTTCACCGGTGGTGCGGCCATGGCCGTCGGCGAAGTCTTCTTTCGGTTGAGCGAAATAGCTCAGGCGGTCGAGGAAATGACTCATGTTGTGCTTCCTTAAAGGGTTCCGCTCAAGGATTCTTGACGTAGGCGTTGGCGCGCAGGTAGAACCACCAGTTCAGCACCAGGCACACGGCGTAGAAGACGGCAAAGCCGTAGAAGGCGTATTGCGGCGTGCCGGCCTTGATCTGCTGGCCGATCAGCACCGGGGCGATGAAGGCGCCGTAGGCGGCCACCGCCGAGGTCCAGCCCAGCACCGGGCCGGCCTGCTGGCGGTCGAAGATGAAGCCGACGCTGCGGAAGGTCGAGCCGTTGCCGATGCCGCTGGCGGCGAACAGCAGGATGAACAGGCCCATGAAGGTGCCGAAGTACTGCTCGGGCGTGGCCGACTGGTAGGCCTGCAGCATCACATAGCCCACCGCCGCCGAGGCCACCACCATGATGGCCGAGATGATCTGGGTGACGATGGAGCCGCCCACCTTGTCGGAGATCCAGCCACCCACCGGGCGCACCGCGGCACCGACGAAGGGGCCGATCCAGGCATAGGTCAGCGCTGACGGGGCGTTGGGGTTCTTCAGGGTGTGCTGCAGCACGCCGGCGGCATCGGGCACATGCTGGAAGCCGAAGATCACGGTGATCGCCAGCGGCAGGGCCATCGAGAAGCCGATGAAGCTGCCGAAGGTGACGACGTAGAGCGCCGTCATGGCCCAGGTGTGCTTGTTCTTGAAGATCTCGAACTGCTTGGCGACGTTCTCCTTCATGGTGCCGAAGGCGGCCAGCTTCATCACCAGCAGCGCGGCGACGATGTCCAGCGGGATCGCCACCCACATGTTCAGCAGGCCCAGCCCGGTCGGTGCCGGCAGGTAGAGGTAGAGCATGGCGATCGAGGGGACGAAGGCCAGCGAGTACAGATAGATGATCTTGAAGAAGGCGGTGATGGGCGAGCCGGCCGCCGGCGTCACCGTCTTCAGGTTGTTCATGCCGAACCAGCACAGGATGGACAGCGGCACCAGCGAGAGCACCCAGGCGAAACCGGCGTTCTGGATATAGGTGGGCGTGCCCGCCTTGATCTTGCCGAGGATCCAGCCGCTGTCCTTGATGAGGGCCTTGGCCTCGCCGCCGAAGGCGCCGAACAGGCTCATCGTCATCACCAGTGGGATCACCACCTGCATGGTGGTGACGCCGAAGTTGCCCAGGCCGGCATTCAGGCCCAGGGCCGTGCCCTGCAGGCGCTTCGGGAAGAAGGTGCTGATGTTGGACATCGACGAGGCGAAGTTGCCGCCGCCCACGCCCGACCACAGCGCCATCAGCTGGAACACCCACAGCGGCCACTCAGGATGCTGCAGGGCCACGCCGGTGCCGATGGCGGGAGCCAGCAGCATCGCGGTGGTGAGGAAGATGGTGTTGCGGCCACCCGCCATGCGGATCAGGAAGCTGGCCGGGATGCGCATGGTGGCGCCCGAGATGCCGGCAATGGCGGTGAGCGTGAACAGCTCGGCCTGGCTGAAGGGGAAGCCCAGGTTCAGCATCTGCACGGTGATGATGCCCCACATGCCCCAGACCGCGAAGCCGCACAAGAGCGCGGGGATCGAGATCCAGAGGTTGCGGTAGGCGATCTTGCTGCCGGTCTTGGCCCAGAAGGCATCGTCTTCGGGACGCCAATCCTGGATGTCAGCCGCGCTGCCGCCGGAAGCGGTGGCGCCGGTCTGCGTGGTGGTATTCATGGTGCTTGTTCCTTGTTGTGCACCCGGCTCAGCGGGCGAAGGACTGGGAGATCGGCGAGACCGGGGCGTTCTTGCCCATCATTTCGGTCTTGCGCACCTCGGTCCAGTACATCCAGATCAGCGACACCCAGACCACACCATACATCAGCATGAAGCAGCTGGAGCGGATGCCGGTGAGGTCCATCAGGGCGCCGAACATGATGGGCAGGACGAAGCCGCCCAGGCCACCGGCCAGGCCGACGATGCCGCTGATGGTGCCGATATTGGCGTGGTAGTCGTCGCTGATGTACTTGAACACGCTGGCCTTGCCGAAGGCCCAGGCAATGCCCAGGGCGAACATCAGCGCCGTGAAGACATAGACGTTCAGGCCGACGTGGAAGGTCTTCAGGCCGTTGACGGTCTGGATGCTGAAGTCAGTCTGCGGGTAGCTGAGCAGGAACAGCACGATCCAGCTCACCCACAGCACCCACCAGGTGACGTTGTGGGCGCCATGCTTGTCGGACAGCCAGCCGCCGATGGCGCGCAGCACGCCGCCAGGCAGCGAGAAGCAGGCCGCCAGCAGCGCCGCCACGCGGATGTCCAGGCCGTACTCGCCGACGTAGTACTGCACCATCCACAAGCTCATCGCCACATAGCCGCCGAACACGATGCTGTAGTACTGGCAGTACTTCAGCACCTTGGGATCCTTCAGCGCCTTGAGCTGGCTGACGAAGCTGGATTGGCTGGAGACCTGGTGATCATCGTCGGTGGCGCTGAAGAGCCAGAACAGGATGGCCGTGCCCAGCAGCACGGCGGCATAGACCTGCGGCACCATGGTCCAGCCGAAACCCACCACCAGGGCGGGAGCGACGAACTTGTTGACCGCCGCGCCCGAGTTGCCGGCGCCGAACACGCCCATCGCAAAGCCCTGGCGGTTCTTCGGGAACCAGCGCGCCACATAGGGCGTGCCCACCGAGAAGGAGCCGCCGGCCATGCCGACGAACAGGCCGATGGTGAGGAAATGCCAGTAGGCGGTGGCATAGCTCATCAGCCAGATCGGGATCACGCAGGAGAGCATCAGTGCGAAGAACACGATGCGGCCGCCGAACTTGTCGGTCCAGATGCCCAGGGGCACGCGGATCAGCGAGCCGGTTAGCACCGGCATGGCGGTCAACAGACCGAACTCGGTGGCATTCAGGCCGAGCTGCTTCTTGATCGGAATGCCGATCACGCCAAACATCATCCAGACCATGAAGCACACGGTGAAGGCCAGGGTGCTGACGATCAGCACCGAAAGCGCCTTGCCGTTGGGCTTGGGACTTGCAGACATGGGATTGCTCCTCGCTTTTTCCATGCTCAGCACTTTCCCGCATGCGCGGCCGCGCGCACATCCTCCGCTAGCAGGGCTCGGGCGCGGCAGAGGGAGGAGGCGCCCACAGCACGCCATCGTTCTGAAGAACTACTCCCTTCGGAATTGCGGTCGGCTTTGCACCAGATCAAATCCGCATACCCCAGTGAAACGGTCAACTTAGGGCCTGGAGGACGACACCATGAATCCCATGCCACAACTTGGCCGCCTCAGCGCCGCACAGCGCCGCGCCAGCTATCCCAGCGCCTACCAGCGTGCGCTGGGCCTGGCCCTGAAGAAGGCCCTCGCGCCCGCCGACGACCTCGACTACCTGGCCGACGAGCTGATGCAGCTGGGCCAGCCCCAGCAGGTGCGCGCGCGCAAGCCGGTGTTCCAGGCCGGCGAACGCGATGCCCAGCTGTGGCTGCTGGTGAGTGGCAAGGTGGCGCTGGGCAAGCATGATGCCCAGGGCCGCTGGTGGCAATCGCGCGAGTTCGGCCCGGGCGACTGGATCGACCTGCTGAGCGCCTGGGTGGGCGAACCCCATGCCGAGACCGCCATCGCGCTGACCGAGGTGCAGGCCCATGCCCTGCCGGTGGAGGCGGTGGCCCAGCTGTGCGACACCCAGCCCGGCCTGGCGCGCGCGCTGCTGCGCTGCGTGGCGGCACGCGCACGCGGCGTCACCCTGGACCGCCAGGCCCTGCTCACCAAGGACATCCACGCCCGCCTGGCCGCCTGGCTGCTGGAGCAATCGCGCCTGGCCGGCGATACCGACGAGCTGCAGCTGCAGCTGCAGAAAAAGGACCTGGCCTCGCAACTGGGCGTCACGCCCGAGACCCTCTCGCGCAGCCTGCGCGCCCTGCACGACCAGGGCATCGCCCGCGTCGATCGCTACCAGCTCTCCATCACCGACCGCCCCGCCCTGCAGGCGCTGGCGGATCGGCAGCCGTCGAGGTATTCGCGATAAACCTCGTCCCCCGGACCGTCTGACTTCCAGCACGGGCAATAGGGCAGGCTACATTGCGCCAGCCTGAGGCGGTGCCGCCGAGCTTCGCAGCTCGTCCATCCCGGCTGCGCCGCCCAAGCGCACAGTCAGGCGATCGCCAACCGCCGTCTGTTCACGAGCGCCAAGCTCCCGGGGTATTCATGCCATTTGCAAAGCCACGCCTCCTCGCCATTGCCACGGTGTTCCTGCTGTCGCTGCCCGGGTTGAACCATGCCGCAGGCAGCTTGGAGGAAGCGAATGTGCAGGCCCGGGGGATGGTTCTGCAGAAGATGAAGGAGCGCCGGATACCGGGGCTGCAGGTGGCCGTCGTCAAGGATGACCGGGTCGTGCTGTCTGAAAGCTACGGCCTGGCCAATGTGGAGAATCAGGTACCCGCGACGGCCAAGACCCTGTTCCCCATCAACTCGGCAACCAAGGCATTCACGGGCGTCGCCGTCATGCAGATGGCCGAGGCCGGACTGGTGGACCTGGACGCACCGATCTCCCGTTATCTCGATGACCTGCCGGAAGCCTGGCGGCGGATTCGCGTCCGCCAACTGCTGGCTCATACATCGGGGCTGCCCGATATCGTCGAGCAGCCCGGCCCCGTCGCCGGCGGCACCGAGGCCGGCATGTGGAAGGCGGTCAGGCAGCAGCCCATGGACGCGCCGATCGGCGAGAAGTTTGCCTACAACCAGACCAACTACGGCCTGCTGGCGCAGATCATCGTCAAGCAGACCAAGATGCCCTACGAGCGCTACCTGGCGGAGCGCCAGTTTGCCGTAGCGGACATGCGCCTGACCAGCTTCGGCGACAGCTACGACATCGTGCCGAGCGCCGCGACCATCTATAGCCACTTCCCGCGCCGAACCCTCGCGCCGGACGACGCCCATCGCCTGTCGCACTGGTTCTACGACATCCCGTACAGCCTGCGCGCTGGCGGCGGCATACAGACCACGGCCGATGAACTGGCGCGTTGGCTGACGGCGCTCACGAATGGCCGGCTGCTCAGCGCAGCCAGCATGCGCAGCATGTGGACCGCCGAGAAACTGAACAGCGGCACGGACGCGGACTGGGCGGCGGGCTGGCCGGTGCTGGCATCAGCGCCACGAAGGCAGGTTGCGGGCATTGGCGGCAACCGCGCGGCTTTCATCGTCTACCCGGACGAAGGGCTCGCCGTCATCGTGTTGACCAACATGGTGGGTGGCAACCCGGAGCTATTCATCCCGCAAATCGCCGAGCTCTACCGGTCCTTGCCCAAGCCCTGAGGTCCGCTTCTCCGATCCTGCAAAACGCGACACTTCCTTCGTCTCAGGCTTGGCCACCAAGCGCCCCATCGTCAGCCCGAACCACAGCAGCGCCAACCCGTGGCCGGCCCCTGCCAGCGCCAGGCCATGGGGCCAGCCCCACAAGCTGGCCGCGCTGCGCAGCAGCAGGCTCAGCCCCAGCAGGGCCAGCGGCAGCAGCGCCCAGCGGCTGTGCCGGGGCCGCAGGCCGGCCAGCGCCGGCAGCATGATGGGGGCGTGGCCGAACACCATCGCGAACACAAAGCCCAGCCACAGCAGATGCCAGGCGATGCCGCCCGGCAGGCCCTGGCCGGCAAGACCCGACACCGCGGCCAGCAGCAGCCAGCCATAGCCCACCAGCAGGCAGATGGCGGTGTGGCCGGCCCAGCCCGGGGCGCGCCATTGCAGGCGTGCCAGGTCGAAGCGCAAGAGCCACAGCGCCAGCAGGCCCAGCAGCGCAAAGCCCAGCGGGCGGCCCAGTTCCGGGCGCCAGAGCAGCAGCGCCGCCACCAGGGCAAAGCCGGCCCAGCCGGCCAGGAAGGCGCGTTGGCCCCAATGGGGCAGCGGCAGCAGGCGCATCAGCTCGCGGCGCTCGCCGGCAATCGTCAGCACCAGGAACAGGCTCCAGCCCCAGCGCGCCAGCTCGGCCTGCCCCGCGGCATGCGCGGCCGCGCCAGCCAGCAGGGCCAGCGCGGCGCTCGCCTCCACCGCCAGCGGCAGCGACCAGGCGCGGTGTCGGCCGGCCCACAGATAGAGTTCCAGCAGGCCGGCCGCCGTCAGCAGCCACAGCAGCGCCGCCGCGTCCGCCTGGCCGGCCAGGGCCAGCAGCCCGGCCCCGCCCGACAGCAGCGGGATCCAGCGGCCACGCCGCAACGCCACCACGCGCTCCAGCGTGACCAGGCTGGCAAAGAAGCCCGCCATCATCAGCGCGCCATGCAGGGCCAGGGCCTGGCCGGCCGCGGCGGCGCCGGACTGCAGGGCGCCCAGGCGCAACAGGCCGCCCAGCAAGGCGGCGAGCAGATTGGCCACGGCCAGGCCGGCACAGGCAGCGATCAGCCCCCGCCCGACCGCAAGCGGTTTGGCACGCGCCATCAGCCGCCGCCCCAGCCGAAGCGGGCGCGCAGGCCGGGCGCCATGCGCTCGGGCGTCCAGACCTTGTCCCAGTCCATGTCCACCTCGATCACCCAGCCCGGCGGGCATTGCGCCTCGATGGCGCAGCCGGCGTCGTTCATGATCTGGTCGGCCATCGGGCAGGTGGCGCTGGTGGGCAGCAGCACCAGGGAGGCGAAGTCCTGGCGCAGCTCGAGGGTCTCGACCAGGCCCAGATCGACGATGTTTTCGCCGATCTCGGGGTCGGCCACCTTGTGCAGCGCCTGCATGATGGCGGTGCGCAAGCTGGCGAGTTCTGCTTCTGTCATGTGCTTGTACTTTCTCTTCGCTGTGATGGCCGCAGCAGCCATGGACCATAGCGCAGCAACCAGGCCGCGGCCAGCAGGGCGAAGCCGGCGGCCGCGGCCGGCAGCCACCAGCGCGGCGCCTGCGGCCAGCAGGCCGTGGCCACGCGCAGCGCGCTTAAGCCCTGCAGCAGGCCGTGCATGAGGCGCAGCGGCAGATCCACCACCACGCTGATGCCCTGCTGCACCGCGGTGACGCGGCTCACCATCGCCAGCATGGTGGTGCACATAAAGCCCAGCGTCAGCGCATGCAGTGCGGCCAGCTCGAACTGCAGGGCGGCAAGCGCGAAGCTCGCCATCAGCCACAGCAGGCCATGGTGCAGCTGGCCCACAAAGGGCGTGCGCCGGGCCGCGGCCAGGGCGGGATTGAAGGCGGCACGCGCCAGCAGCGCGGCCAGGGCCAGATAGGCCACGGCGGGCGGCCAGGCCGGCAGCCCGAGCACCGGTGCCAGGCCGCGCAACCACAGGCCCAGCAGCAGCGCCAGCAACAGGCCATCGGCGCGCCGGCCCTCGGCATGCAGAAAGGGCGTGAGGCGCTGCAAGGCGCAGGCAAACACGCTGCCCAGGCCGCCCCACAGCCCGAGCCGGGTGGCCTGGGCCGGCCAGCCCAGCGCCGCACACCACAGCGCCAGGCCCAGCACGGCCATGCCCAGCAGCACGCCCTGGGCATGGCGACGATCCGGCTTGGCGCTGACGCGCAACAGCGGCGCCAGGCGCAGCAGCAGCCAGCTCCAGCCTGCGGCCGCCAGGCCCAGGCCGGGTGAGCCCAGCGCGGCATGCACGCCCCAACCCAGCATCAGCAGCCCGAGCGGCCCCAGCCAGGCCGAGGCCGGCAGCGCCGCCACGCCCAACCATTTGGGCAGGGCGGTGAGCGCAAATCCGGCGATGAAGAAGGGCAGAAAACCCAGCGTGAACAGCAGGCCATGCTGGGGCGCGCCCTGCCCCTGCCAGACCCGCACGCA
This sequence comes from Paucibacter sediminis, assembly GCF_030254645.1. Taxonomy (NCBI): domain Bacteria; kingdom Pseudomonadati; phylum Pseudomonadota; class Betaproteobacteria; order Burkholderiales; family Sphaerotilaceae; genus Roseateles; species Paucibacter sediminis. The sequence continues at coordinate 3,712,949 of NZ_CP116346.1, read as the reverse complement.
CCACCACAGGCCCAGGCAGGCCCAGGCCAGGGCGCCGGCGAGGAACCAGGCGCGGTGCGGGGCCTGGTTCGGGTTCATCGCTCAGCGCGGCAGGTAGAAGCTGGCACTGCTGTCCACCCGCGAGCCCCGGCCGCCCTGGCCCTCAAGCCTGAAGTGGATGGGGCGCGAGCCGCTGCCCAGGCGCGCGGCCTGCTCGGCCGGCAGGCGCAGCTGCAGCACCTGGGCATGGATGGCGGCGGGCGGCAGCACCACCTCGGCCGGGCCCACGCGGTACAGGCCGTCCAGCCCGTCGACCTCGATGTGCAGGGTCAGCGGCCGCTCGGTGCGGTTCATCAGCTGCAGGCGGTAGACGTTCTCGATCGCGCCGTTCTCGACCTGGCGCGCCAGCGTGTTGCGATCCTTCAGCACGTCGACCTGGAAGTCGGGCCGGCGCCACAGGCTGGTGGCAAAGCCGATGCACAGGGCCAGCAGCACCGAGCCATAGATCAGCACGCGCGGCCGCAGCGCACGCGCCAGCATCTGGCGCGGCGTCCATTGCTGCTTGACGCCGTTCTCGGTGGCGTAGCGGATCAGGCCGCGCGGCGCGCCCAGCTTGTCCATCACCTGGTCGCAGACGTCGATGCAGGCGGCGCAGCCTATGCATTCGTTCTGCAGGCCCTTGCGGATGTCGATGCCGGTGGGGCAGACCTGCACGCACAGGGTGCAATCGACACAATCCCCCTGCCCCAGGTCCAGCGCCGCGACCTTGCGGGCGCGCGAGCCGCGCGGCTCGCCGCGCTTCTCGTCGTAGGTGATGATGAGCGAATCGGCGTCGATCAGGGCGCTCTGGAAGCGCGCATAGGGGCAGATGTACTTGCACATCTGCTCGCGCAGCCAGCCGGCATTGCCATAGGTGGCACCGGCGTAGAACAGCACCCAGAACCATTCCCAGGGCGAGAGCCCCAGCTGCAGCAGGCTGCTGCCGAGCGCGCGGATGGGCGTGAAGTAACCGACGAAGCTGAAGCCGGTGACGAGGGCCAGCGCCACCCAGCTGGCGTGCTTGGCGGACTTGCGCGCCAGCTTCTCGGCCCCCCAGGGCGCGCGGTCCAGGCGCATGCGGGCCTGGCGGTCGCCCTCGGTATGGCGCTCCAGCCACATGAACATCTCGGTGTAGACGGTCTGCGGGCAGGCATAGCCGCACCACAGGCGTCCGGCCAGGGCGGTGAAGAAGAACAGGCCCAGCGCCGCGATCACCAGCAAGGCGGCCAGATAGATGAAGTCCTGCGGATAGAGCACCAGGCCCAGCACATAGAAGCGCCCGGCGTCCAGATCGAACAGCAGCGCCTGGCGGCCCTGCCATTGCAGCCAGGGCATGCCGTAGAAGAAGGCCTGGGTCAGCGCCACCATGATCCAGCGCCAGTTGGCGAAACGGCCGCTGACCGCGCGCGGATAGACCTTGGCCTCGGCCACATACATCGAGGTGGCGACCGGCGTGATAGGAATGACTTTGGAAGGCGTGGACACGGAGGAAACAGTTTCTTCAGGCGCGGGCATCGCGGGCCTGAGGCAGGCTGATCTTGGCCAGGCGCTTGGCGGTGGCGGGTTGCAGGAGGTCGGCGAGGTTGTGGCCGTCAAGCTCGGCCAGGAAGGCGGCCAGCGCGTCGTTGAAGATGCCGGTGAGGCGGCAGGCGCCGGTGAGCGAGCAGCTGTTGCCGCTGCCCAGACATTCGACCAGCTGGAAGTCGGACTCCACCGCCCGCACCAGATCGCCCAGGCTCAGCTCGGCCGGATTCATCGCCAGCTTCATACCACCGCCCTTGCCGCGCACCGTGGCGATGAAGCCCTGCTGGCCCAGCTGGTGGGTGATCTTGGTGAGATGGGCCTCCGAGATCTGGTAGGCCGCGGCAATCTCGGCGGTGGTGCAGAGGCGGTCCTGGTGCTGGCCCAGATAGATCAGCAGGCGCAGCGCGTAGTCGGTCATGGTGGTGAGTCGCATGGCAGCATTCTCAACCGGCTTGGCCGTCGGGGCGCGGACGCATCAGCAGCGGGGTGTAACGAAGCAGGTAGAGCACAAAGCTCAGGCTCCACAGCGCCGCCGAGAGCTGCACGCCCAGCATCAGGCTGGCGGGCGCCAGCAGCGGGAACAGCACGCGCAGCAGCGCCGCCAGCAGCATGCTCAGATAGGCGCTGATCTCGACGGGCCCGGCCTTCAGCGGCCGGCCGGTGTGGCCCAGCGCGGTGCGCGTGATCATGCCCAGAGTGATGAGGCCGATCACGCCCAGGGTCAGGGCATGGGTGGCCGGGCCCGGCGCGATCCAGCCCAGCGTGGCGCCAGCGCGCAGCAGCAGATGCACGGGCAGCCAGGCATAGGCCAGGTGCAGCACCCAGACGAGCGGATTGCGCCAGCTCTTCCAGGGCTGCCACAGCGCCAGGCGCAAGCCCTGCGCCAGCGCGGCGGCCAGCAGCGCGGCGGCCAGCACCGCGCCCTCGACAGCCAGCAGGTCCAGCGCCAGCAGCAGCAGCACCGAACCCAGCGCCGCCTTCTCCACTTGGGGCTGGCGCGTGGCGCACATGCCCGGCACGCCGTTGTTGGAGAACATCGGCACGACGCGGCCGGCCATCACCGCGATCATGAAGAGCAGCAGGTCCAGGCCGATGTTCAGCCCGGGCAACCGTAACACGTCGGCCTGGCCCAGGTGCACGGCCGCGCTGGCCAGACCCATGGCGACGAGCAGGCCGACGAAGAAGTAGTTGCGCTTGTTGCCGGCGGCATGCAGCGCGCGCCAGAGCCCCCAGGCGGCCGCCCAGGGCACGGCCAGGTTCAGCAGCAGCGAGGCCCACAGCCATGGGCTCAGCACCAGCAGCCGCGCCAGCAGCCACAGCGCCGCCAGCGCCATCAGGGGCTTGCCGGTGGGCGTGGGCTGGCCGGACCAGTTGCGCCCGGCGGTGAAGAGAAAGCCGATCACCACCGCCAGCGCGTAGCCGAACACCATCTCATGCGCATGCCAGGCCGAGCCGCGCAGCACCGGCTGCGTCAGCAGGCCCGAGAACTGCAGCGCCCACAGCGGCACCGAGAGTGCCGCCAGCAGCGCCGCCAGCAGGTAGAAGGGCCGGAAGCCCAGGTCCCACAACGCCAGGCGCTGCGCGGCGGGCTGCGGGGGCTCTTCAATGCCCATGAAGGAGACGGTGCTCATGATCGATCAGCCGCCGCAGCAGCCGCAGCAGCTCTTGCCGGCCGGCTTGCGGCTGATGCGCAGGCGCCATTGCGCGGGGCCGGTTTCCAAGGCCTCCCAATCGAACTGTCCGGGCCACTGGGCCTCGAACTGCTGGCGCAGGGGCAAAGGCTCGTGGTCGCTCAGCAGATAGAACCAGTTGCCCACGGGCAGGGCCTGGAAGGTCTCGAAGATGCGCGCATGGCGCTCTTGCGGTGCGATCAGGCGCACATCGATCACTTCGGCGGCGGGGGTGGCGGCAACGGTCATGGTCGTCCTTAAAGTTGCATTTGCAATATAGCTATTGTCACCAAGCGCGGCGCCTAAAGCAATATTCAAAATGTGACTTTTGATCTGCCTCAAGCCAAATCCTGCACGCCGTGGGCAGCATGGCGGCCATGTCCGATGCCCCAGCCCTCCCCCTGGTCTACAGCTGCTCAGGCTGCTCCGACGCCGCCCAGCTGGCCAATCACCTGGCGGTACGCCTGGATCGCGCCGGCCTGGCCGAGATGTCCTGCATCGCCGGCGTGGGCGGCGGCGTGCCCAATCTGGTGCGCAAGGCGCGCGAGGCCGCCGAGTCCGGCCGGCCCATGCTGGCCCTGGACGGCTGCGTGCTGGCCTGCTGCAAGGCCTGCCTGGCCCAGCAGGGGCTGGCGCCGACCCGCCATATCCGCCTGCACGAGATGGGCGTGCGCAAGCATTACCACGCCGATTTCGACAAGACCCAGGCCGACGCGCTGTTTGAACAGCTGGCGCACGAGGCGCGCGCCCTGCAGACCGCGCTGGGCTGAGCAGGGCCGGGCCAAGCTCAGGCTACAGTTCGGCCCATGCGACGTTTCCTGCCTGCCCCCTTGCTGGGCACTTTGGCCGCCATCCTGCTGGCCATCAACACCGTCACCGGCGTCACGCTGATGATTCTGCCGGCCCTGCTCAAGCTGGTGCTGCCCTTTCCCTTCGTGCGCAAGCCCTGTGACCTGGCGCTGAACGGCATCGCCTCGGGCTGGGTGGCCGTCAACAACGCCTGGATACGGGCGCTCAACCCGCAGGTCTGGGACGTGCAGGGCGTGGACGGCCTGCACCAGCGCGGCTGGTACCTGGTCTCGCCCAACCACCAGACCTGGGTCGACATCCTGGTGCTGCAGCGCGTCTTCCATGGCCGCATCCCGTTTCTGAAGTTCTTCCTCAAGCGTGAGCTGATCTGGGTGCCGGTGATCGGCCTGGCCTGGTGGGCGCTGGATTTCCCCTTCATGAAGCGTGGCCGCAGCGCCGGCTCGCAGGCGGCCGACCTGGCCACCACCCGCAAGGCCTGCGAGAAGTTCAAGACCATCCCGACCACGGTAATCAACTTCGTCGAGGGCACGCGCTTCACGGCCGCCAAGCATGCCGAGCAGAAAAGCCCCTACCAGCATCTGCTCAAGCCCAAGGTCGGCGCGCTGGGCATGGCCCTGGCCACCATGGGCGAGCAGTTCGAGGCCCTGCTGGACGTAACCCTGGTCTACCCCGAGGGCACACCCAAGTTCTGGGATCTGCTGTGCGGCCGCTGCGGCCAGGTGCAGGTGCGGGTGCAGCAGCGCCCCATCCCCCCCGAACTGGTGGGGGGCAACCCGATGGAAGACAAGCGCCTGCGCGCCGGCATTTCCATGTGGATCAAGAAGCAGTGGAGCGAGAAGGACGCGCTGATGGCGGCCCTGCTGAAGCGCAGCCCCCCACCCTGAGCAGGGGGTGCGGATTGCCCTGATGGACCTCGGCTGGCCCCACAGCGACAGTCGAGGCCTCAACTTTCCAACAAGGAAGTGATCCATCATGAGCATGCTCAACAAGCTGTCGACCATCCAGAGCGCAACAACCTTGCTGGTACTGGCCCTGTCGACCTCAGCGGCACTGGCCGCCGCCCCCGCCCCGGACGCCATGATCGTGGCCTACAAGGCCGGCAAGGCCGCCGCCGTGCGCGCCGAGGTGCTGAACGCCGGCGGCAAGATCGTGCGTGAACTCGGTCGCGCCAGCGCCTTCGCGGTGCGCCTGCCGGCGGCCGGCGTGGCCGCCCTGCAGGCCAGCGCCAGTGTCGATTTCGTCGAACCCGATGTGGAACGCCGCCTGCTGGGCGTGCCGTCCCGCACCATGGAAGGCATGGTCCAGCCGCAGTCGGCGGTGCTCGACGAAGTGACCAGCGGCACTGAGGTCCTGCCCTATGGCATCAAGATGACGCAGTCGATGTGGGTCAGCGACGGGCTCACCGGCAACCGCAAGCTCTGCATCGTGGATTCGGGCATTGACCGCAACCACCCCGACCTGGCGAGAAACTTCACCAACGGCAATGTCAGCGGCGACAACCTGAGCGGCTCGGGCACCTGGGACAGCGACGAGAACGCGCACGGCACCCATGTGGCCGGCACCATCGCGGCGGAGGGCAACAACGGCCTGGGCGTGTGGGGCGTGAACCGCAGCGCCCTGCTCAAGCTGCACATCGCCAAGGTGTTCGACGCCACCGGCTCGGCCTCCTCCTCGACGGTGATGGAAGCCGTGGCACGCTGTGCCGACGCCGGCGCCAACATCATCAGCATGTCGCTGGGTGGTGGCGACCCGAGCCAGGCCGAGCGCCGCGTGTTCCGCGCCCTGCTCAACGAGGGCGTGCTGACGATCGCCGCCGCCGGCAATGACGGCGATACCAGCACCTCCTACCCGGCCGGTTACGAGGAAGTGATGTCGGTGGCCGCGCTGGATGCCAACAAGGCGCACGCCGCCTTCTCGCAGGTCAACAACGACGTCGAGATCGCCGCACCGGGCGTGGCCGTGCTGTCGACCATCCCGCCCAATCTGGAATCGCTGGGCCAGCTCTCGGTGGCCGGCACGGGCTACGCGGCGGCGGCCATGACCGGCTCGCCCCGGCTCAGCGCCACCGCGGCGCTCTATGACTTCGGTCTCGGCACGGCCAACGACGCCGGCGCTGCGGGCAAGGTCTGCCTGATCAAGCGCGGCCTGGTCAGCTTTGCCGAGAAGGTGACGCGTTGCCAGCTCAGCGGCGGCGTGGCGGCGGTGGTCTACAACAACCGCCCCGGCATGCTGTTCGGCACGCTGGGCGGCGCGCCCACCACCATCCCCTCGATCGGCACCACCGACACCACCGGCGCGGTGCTGATGGGCCTGACCGGCCAGGCCGCCACCGTCAGCGTGGTGCCGGATCCGGCCGAGTACGCCTACTTCAATGGCACCTCGATGGCCACGCCTCATGTCTCCGGCGTCGCCGCCCTGGTGTGGAGCCATTTCCCGACCTGCAGCGCCAAGCAGATCCGCCAGGTGCTGAACGCCAGCGCGATGGAACTGGGCAAGCCCGGCAAGGACGCCGAGTTCGGCTTCGGCCTGGTGCAGGCCAAGGCGGCCTACGACCGCCTGGCCCAGACCGGCTGCGGCAACTGAGCCGTTGAACACACCCGCCGCGGCCGCGAGGCCGCGACGGGCTACCATGCGGGCCCTTGCGGCCCGCTTTTTTTCGTCTCAGCTCTTGCCCACCTCGTCCGACCCCCAACGCCACCCGGCGCTGCAATGGCTGCAGGCCCTGCGGCCCCAGCCCCTGGCGATCGACTGGCGCGAGCGCCTGCGCGTGGTGGCCGGCGCCACCCTCGGCATCCTGCTCACCGCCTGGCTCTGCCATGCCCTGGCCGGCCCCGGGCCCCTGCCCTGGCTGGTGGCGCCGATGGGGGCCAGCGCGGTGCTGGTGTTTGCCGTGCCCAACAGCCCGCTGGCCCAGCCCTGGGCGGTGGTGGCCGGCAACAGCCTCTCGGCCCTGGTGGGCGTGGCCTGTGTGCACTGGGTGGCGGCGCCCGAATGGGCCGCGGCGGCGGCGGTGGGCGGCGCGATCGCGCTGATGATCGCCACCCGCAGCCTGCATCCGCCCGGCGGCGCCTCGGCCCTGCTGGTGGCGCTGAGCGGCGTGCGCGACCCCATGTTCGCGCTGCACCCGGTATTGCTGAACTCGCTGCTGCTGGTGCTGGCCGGCATCGCCTACAACCACGCCACCCGCCGCCCCTACCCGCACCGCCCGGCCCCGGCCGCGCCGGCCGCCGAGCACGACCTGGACGAGGTGCTGGCGCGCTACAACCAGGTGCTGGACATCGGCCGCGACGAGCTGCGCGCCCTCATCGAAGACACCCAGCTGCAGGGCTACCAGCGCCGCCTGGCCGACCTGCGCTGCGGCGACATCATGTCGCGCCAGCTCATCACGGTGACGCACAGCACGCCCCTGCAACAGGCCTGGCAGCTGTTCCGCGCCCACAAGATCAAGGCCCTGCCGGTGGTGGATGCGAACGGCGAGATCCTGGGCATCGTCACGCCGGCGGACTTCATGCGCGCCGCCGAGGTCAGCCCCGAGGCCAGCTTCGACACCCGCTTGCGCGCGCTGCGCGACTGGGCGCTGCGCTCGGGCACCGGCAAGCAGGAGCTGGTGGGCCACATCATGACGCGCTCGGTGCGCGTGGCCCAGGTGGACCGTCACCTGGCCGAGCTGATCCCGATGTTCGGCAGCACCGGCCACCACCACATCCCCATCGTCGGGCCCGGCAAGAAGTTATTGGGCATGATCACCCAGTCGGACGTGGTGGCCGCGCTCAGCCGGCCAGCCAACCCAGCGGATGGTGGGCGCGCGCCACCGTCACCATGAAGCCGAACACCGCCAACGCGGCCAGATAGCCCAGCGCGCGCTGACCGCGCGTGCGGCCCCGCTTGAGGGCGATGCTGCCGAGCACGATGTAGACCAGCAGCAGCATGAGCTTGACGCCCAGCCAATGCTCGCGCGCCGGGTTCAGCCCCAGCAGGGTCCAGAGGCTGACGCCGGCGCTGAGCAGCAGCACATCGATCCAGACGCTCAGCCGGCGCGCCCAGGCCTGCATGGGCCAGGCCGCCCCCGCCAGCACACCCAGGCCGCGCAGCGCGAACAGCGTGCCGCTACAGCTCACCAGGCCGATGTGCAGGTTCTTGATGAGGGGGTAGTTAGCCTGGAGGGCTTGCAGCAAAAGGCTCATGGGCCGGCATCATCGCCGATCTGCCGCCGCCGCGAACACCACGACTACCACTGCCCGCGCAGCGCCAGGCGCCAGGTGCGCGGCGCCTCGGCCCAGGTGAACAGCGGCGAGCGTTCGCTCAGCTGGGTATTGCCGAGGTTGCTGACGCCCAGGTCCAGCGCCAGCTGCGCGCCCAGGCTGCGGCCCACATTGGCGCCCAGCATATTGAGCGCCGGCACCGGCTGCAGGGGCTGGCCCGGCTGCGCAGCGGCCAGCAGCTGGCCGCTGCTGCGCTCGAGGCGCAGGCCGGCACGCCAGGGGCCCTCGGCCCAGTCAAGACCTGCCCCCAGGGTATGGCGCGGGCGCTTCTCAAGGCGCTGGCCGGCCGCGTCGGTGGCCTCCAGGTACTGGTAGTTGGCGGCCAGGGCGAAGCCGCCGGCGAGGCGCCAGCGCAGCGAGGCCTCGGCGCCGCGCAGCCGCGCACGCTCGATGTTGTCGAAGCGGAACAGGCTGCGCGGGCCGCTGCTGCTGATCAGCAGCGGCACGATCAGGTCGCGCACCCGGTTGTCGAACAGCATCAGCTGGGCGCCGGCATCGCCGCTGTCGTAACCCAGGCCGAGCTCCAGCGCGCGGTTCTTCTCGGGCCGCAGGGTCGGATTGCTCTGGTAGGTGTAGGGGCCCTCGTCTTCCTGGTAGCCGGGCGTGATCTGCTTGAGCGTGGGCGGCTTGAAGCCCTCGCTGTAGCCGCCCTTGAGCGTCCAGCGCCTGGCAAGGTGCCAGACGCCGTAGAGGCGCGGGCTCCAGACACCGCCGAAGCGCTGGTGCTCGTCGCGGCGCAGGCCGGCGGTGAGGGTCAGGGCCGGCTGCAGCCGCCACTCGTCCTGCAGGAACAGCGCGGCATGGCGGGCCTGGGCCTCGCCGCCGGGCAGGCCCTCGTTGCGCAGCGCTTCTTCGCGCCACTCCAGGCCGGTGGTGAGCCAGTGCGCCTCGTTCAGGTGCCCGTTCAGCTGCGCCTCCAGCACCTGGTCGTTCAGGGTGTTGGGCCGCAGCGCCGCCACGCCGTTGCTGCGCTCGTTGCTCATCGCGATGCGACTGGCATAGGCGCGCGCCACGCTGTGCCAATGGCGCGCGGCATCCCAGTCCGCCTCCCAGCCCAGCATCAGGTGCTGGCGCTCCAGCAGGGTGTCGCTCGCGTAGACACGCTTCTTGCCGCTGCGCTCCACCGCCAGCGCGTCGCGCTGCTCGCGCCCGACGCGCGCCTCCAGCTCGAGTTGGTGCTGGGGCTGCGGCTGCCACTGCAGGGTGAGGCCGGCGTCCTGCTTGTGGCGGCCCTCGATGTCGGAGATGCGCGGGTCCGGGCCGGAGGCCACCGCCTCGCGGCGCGTGTCGGCCAGGCTCAGCGCCGCCCGCACGCCATCCGGGCCGGCGACCAGCGGGCCGGCCAGGCGTGCCGAGGCGCGATGACCGTCGCCGCCACGCCCGCCATCGGCCCGGCTGCCCTCCAGGCGCGCGCTGCCCTGCCATTGCTCGCCGGGCTGGCGCGTGATGATGTTGACCACGCCGCCCAGCGCCTCGGCGCCGTAGAGCACCGACAAGGGGCCGCGCACCACTTCCACGCGCTCGATGTCGTCGGCGGCCACCCAGTCGAGCTGGAAATCGGAATGCCCGATCACGCCATCGCTGGCACCGACGCGCTTGCCGTTCACCAGGATCAGGGTGTGGCGCGCATCCATGCCGCGCAGGCTCAGCGTCTTGCGGCCGCTGATGGTGCGGCCGAACACGCTGATGCCGGTCTCACCGCGCAGCGCCTCCAGCAGGTTGTCGGCCCCGCGCGCCTCGATCTGCTCGGCGCTGATGACGCTCACCGCGGCGGGCGCGTCCACCAGGCTCATCGCGTGGCGCGTGGCCGAGACCAGCACGGTCGGCAACTGCTCGGGCTCGGCACGGGCCGTGCCCAGACAGGCCAGGGCGGCGAGGGTCGGCAGGCTGTAGCGCAGGGGTCTCATAGGGCTCTTGTTGAACATGATGAGCGCCAGCATGCCGACAAATATCAAGACGCACCTTGACCCAGTTCGGGTTTCCCCGTGCAAACGCGCAACAAGCGGGCCGGGACTTGAACCAGTTCAAGGACGCTGGGGGCAGCGCGCAGGACGATGCCGTCACAAGCTGGATCCCAAACCCATAGGAGTCACCATGAAGAAGCTGCCCACCGCCAAGCTGCTGATGCTCGCAGCGGCATTTGCCGTACTGCCCCTGTCGGCCCAGGCACAGGAGAAGAAGGACGTGAGCCCCGGCGATGTGAAGTACCACGCCGCACCCTCGGCCCTGACCGACGTGCCCATGGTGCAAAGCACCAACCCAAAGGCCCCGCAGATGACGATGGCCGAGTTCGACGTTGCGCGCAAGATCTACTTCGAGCGCTGCGCCGGCTGCCACGGCGTGCTACGCAAGGGCGCCACCGGCAAGCCGCTGACCCCCGACATCACGCTGGGCAAGGGCACCGACTACCTGAAGGTCTTCATCGCCTACGGCTCGCCGGCCGGCATGCCCAACTGGCAGACCTCGGGCGAGATGACCGAGCAGCAGGTGGACCTGATGGCGCGCTACATCCAGCATGAGGCGCCCACGCCGCCCGAGTTCGGCATGGCCGACATGAAGGGCACCTGGAAGGTGATCGTGCCGCCCGAGAAGCGCCCCACCAAGAAGATGAACAAGTACAACATCGAGAACATCTTCTCGACCACGTTGCGCGACACCGGCGAGGTGGCCCTGATCGACGGCGACACCAAGCAGATCATCAACATCGTCAAGACCGGCTATGCGGTGCACATCTCGCGCACCTCGGCCTCGGGCCGCTACCTGTTCGTGATCGGCCGCGATGCCAAGATCAACATGATCGACCTGTGGATGGAGAAGCCCGACAACGTGGCCGAGATCCGCGTCGGCCTGGAAGCCCGCTCGGTGGAAGCCAGCAAGTACAAGGGTTATGAGGACAAGCTGGTGATCGCCGGCTCCTACTGGCCGCCGCAGTACGTCATCATGAAGGGCGACACGCTGGAGCCGCTGAAGATCGTCTCGACCCGCGGCAACACCGTCGACAAGCAGGAATACCACCCCGAGCCGCGCGTCGCCTCCATCGTGGCCAGCCACTTCCGCCCCGAGTTCATCGTCAACGTGAAGGAGACCGGCAAGACGCTGATGGTCGACTACACCGACCTGAACGCGCTCAAGACCACCGAGATCGGCACCGCCCGCTTCCTGCATGACGGCGGCTGGGACAGCACCAAGCGCTACTTCATGGTGGCGGCTAACCAGAGCAACAAGATCGCCGTGGTGGACGCCAAGGAAGACAAGCTGGTGCAGCTGGTGGAAGTGAGCAAGATCCCGCACCCGGGTCGCGGCGCCAACTTCGTGCACCCGAAGTTCGGCCCGGTCTGGAGCACCGGCCACCTGGGCGACGAGGCCATCTCGCTGGTGGCCACCGACCCGGTCAAGCACAAGCAGTACGCCTTCAAGGAAGTGGCGCAGCTCAAGGGCCAGGGCGGCGGCGCGCTCTTCATCAAGACGCACCCGCAGTCCAAGCACCTCTACTCCGACACGCCGCTGAACCCGGATGCCGCAATCTCGCAATCGGTGGCGGTGTTCGACATCAATGCGCTGGACAAGGGCTTCAAGGTGCTGCCGATCGCCGAGTGGGCCGGCCTGAAGGACGACGGCGCCAAGCGCGTGGTGCAGCCCGAGTACAACAAGGCGGGCGACGAGGTCTGGTTCTCGGTCTGGTCGGCCAAGAACAAGGAAAGCGCCATCGTGGTGGTGGACGACAAGACGCTCAAGCTCAAGACCGTCATCAAGGACCCGCGCCTGATCACGCCGACCGGCAAGTTCAACGTCTACAACACGCAGCATGATGTGTATTGAGCAGAAAGAAGGCCGCACGATGACGACAACAAGCAAACTGCTGTGGAGCCTCGCGGCGGCCCTGCTGGCCGCCGCCCCCGCCGCCCAGGCCGACGAGGCCGCCCTCACCAAGGCCGGCTGCATGGCCTGCCATGCCAAGGACAAAAAGCTGGTGGGGCCCTCGTTCAAGGAGGTGGCCAACAAGTACAAGGGCCAGGACGTCACGGCCACGCTGATGGCCAAGGTGCGCGCCGGCGGCAAGGGTGTGTACGGGCCCATCCCGATGCCGCCCAACCCGCCCGACAAGATCGGCGACGCCGAGCTGAAGGATTCGGTCGGCTGGATCCTCAAGCAAGGCGGTTGAGGCCGCGTGCCATCACCCTCCAGCAAGGCGCCTTCGGGCGCCTTTTTCATGGTGCAGGGCCACCGGCGGCAGACGCCGGCCAAAGCCACTATGCTGCGGGCTCATGACAGCCCAAGACATCCTGCACTTCTGGTTCGAAGAGACCGCCCCCAAGGCCTGGTGGGCGGTGGACCCGCTGTTTGACGCGCTGATACGCCAGCGCTTCGGCGATGTCTTGCGGCGCGCGGCCCAGGGCGAGTGCGAGGCCTGGCGCAGCCAGCCCAAGGGCCGGCTGGCGGAGATCGTGGTGCTGGACCAGTTCTCACGCAACGCCTACCGCGGCAGCCCCCAGGCCTTTGCCCAGGACGGCATGGCCCTGGTGCTGGCGCAGGAGGCGGTGGCCCGCGGCGAGCTGGCCGGGCTCGAGGCCGTGGAGCGCGGCTTCCTGCTGCTGCCCTTCATGCACAGCGAGTCGCGCCTGGTGCATGAACGCGCCGAGCAGCTCTACCGCGCCCATGCCCTGCCCGACAACCTCCAGTTCGAGCTGCGCCACAAGGCCATCATCGACCGCTTCGGTCGCTACCCGCATCGCAACGCCATCCTCGGCCGGGCATCGAGCGCCGAGGAGCTCGAGTTCCTGCAGCAGCCAGGCTCGAGCTTCTGAACCAAGGCAGGATGGTTCGCCACCCGTGAATCCAGGAAGGAAGCCCCCATGAGTGCAGATCAACGCATCCTCGAGCTTGGCATTGCGCTGGGCGCGGGCAGCGCGCCGGCCGGCAATTACGCCGCCGCGGTGCAGACCGGCGACCTGCTGTTTCTCTCGGGCAAGGCGCCGCAGGCGCTGGACGGCCAGGTACCCAAGGGCCGGCTGGGCCGCGAGTACGACACCGCCCAGGGCTATGCCCTGGCGCGCTCGGCCTGCATCGAGCTGCTGGCGGCGATACGCGCCGAGCTGGGCTCGCTGGACCGCGTGGCGCGGGTGGTGGACCTGCAGGGTTCGCTCAACACCACGCCCGAGTTCGAGGACCATGCCCAGGTGCTGGACGGCGCCTCGGACCTGCTGGCCCAGGTGTTCGGCGCCGCCGGCATGCATGCGCGCTCGGTGATAGGCGTGGCCTCGCTGCGCAAGGGCCTGCCGCTGACGCTCAAGGCCATCGTCGAGGTGCGGCGGCAGCCCTGAAGCGCCGCCGCCGGCCTCAGCCCTGCCCCGCCACCTGCGCACGCAGGCGCTCCTCCTGCTCGCGCAGCTCGGGCGTGAAGGCCTCGCCGAAGTCGTCGGCCTCGAAGACCTGGCGGATCTCGATCTCCGAATCGCCCAGCATCGGATTGGGGCAGCGCTTGACCCATTCGATCGCCTCCTGCAGCGAGGCGCATCGCCAGATCCAGAAGCCGGCCACCAGTTCCTTGGTCTCGGCAAACGGCCCGTCGATGACGCTGCGCCCCGTGCCCGAGAAGCGCACGCGCGCGCCCTTGCTGCTGGGGTGCAGGCCCTCGCCGGCCAGCATCACGCCGGCCTTCACCAACTCCTCGTTGAACTGGCCCATCGCGGCCAGCAGCTCCTGGCTGGGCATCACGCCGGCCTCGCTGTTGTGGTCGGCCTTGACCATCACCATGAATTTCATTGCTGTCTCCTGTTGGCGGCTCGCGCCGGCATTGTCGTCACATCCGCACGACGAACGACGCGGCACGCCATCGACAGGTGAAAATGCCGCATGGACACCGCAAGCATCTTCTGGGGCCTGCTGTTCGGCTCCATCGGCGCCGGCTACTTCATCTATGGCAAGAAGCAGGGCAAGCCGGTGCCGCTGCTGTGCGGCATCGCGCTGGCGGTATTCCCCTACTTCGTCAGCAATCTGCTGGGCCTGGTGGCGCTGGGCATCGTGCTCTGCGCGATCCCGTACTTCTATCGCCCATAGCAAGCGCTCTCGGCCGTGTGGCCGGTCTTGCCGCAGGTGGTGGTTCCAGGCAGCCTTGATCGCCTTGATGTGCGTGGCGTGCACATGAATGCGCGGCTCTCGCCCCGGGAGCGATGGGTGAGTGCTTCGCGCAAAGCCCCCATCCCGCCCCCTCAATGCGAGGTCCCTTCCTCCCTGCTGATCTTGTTCCAGACGTTGTACTTGCCCACCGGCTTGCTCATGGGGATGCGCTTCACTTCCTTGAAGCTGGCGGCGTCGTAGACGATCAGGGCGCCGTCCATTTCCCAGAGGCTGGCCAGCACATAGCGGCCGTCCTTGGTGAATTCGACATGGGCCAGGGTCTTGCCGGGCTCCCTGACCTGGGCCACCAGCTCCAGGGTCTGCTTGTCGATGATGCTCAGCGTGTCCTTGGCCGCGGGGCTCATCATCGAGTCGGTCCAGGCGTAGCGGCTCTTGGCGTGGCTGCGCATGAAGAAGCCGGGGCCGGGGGTAGTGATCTCGCGCAGCGCGCTCCAGTTCTTCAGGTCGATCACGCTGATGCGGCCATCCTTCAGATTCGGGCTGGCCATCACGCGCCGGCCCTGCCAGTCGAAGCTGATGCCCGAGCCCAGATGCGGCATGCCGGCGATCGGCAGGTTGCTGATCTTGCGGCGCACATCGAGGTTGACCACCTGGCCCAGCATCGCGCTGCCCTCGGCGCGCGGCCGCGCGGCGCCCAGCACATGGGTGTAGGCATCGTCGAAGAAGAAGTCGTCCAGCGGCTCGTCCAGCGGCGTGCGGCGGGCGTTCTGGTAGCCGGGCTTGGCGATCGCCTCGGCCATGCGGTAGTCGTGCACCAGGCCGTCGTAGATGGGCGGGGCCTTGGGGTCGTAGGAGATCTCCCAGAGCTCGGCAACGTCCTTCAGCGCCACCACAAAGCTGCGCCGCGGCGCGGCATCGTAGACGGCCGAGACGCGCGAGCTCTGCTGGCCGTCCAGGCTCCTGGCATCGAAGCGCTTCACCAGTTGCAGGTCGGCGTCCAACAGCACCACCGTGTGCGGCAGGTAGTTGGCGGCCATCACCCAGCGGCCATCGCCGCTGACCGCGACATTGCGCATATTGATGCCGGCGCGCACCTCGGCCACCAGCTTGAGGTTCCAGAGGTCGTACTTGCTGATCCAGCCGTCGCGCGAACCGAAGTACACATAGCGCCCGTCCGGGCTGAACTTGGGCCCGCCATGCAGGGCGAAGCGGCTGGCGAAGCGGTGAATGGGTTCGAAGCTGTCGCCATCGACCAGGCTGACATGGTGGTCGCCACCCTCCACCACCACGAAGAGGTTCATCGGATCGGCGCGCCATTGCGGGCGCGCCGGCCAGTCGCGGCTGGCGGCATCAAAGCTGCGCGAGGCCTGGATGTCGGCATCGCGCCACTGCGGCGCGGGCTGCACCGGCTGGTAGATGTAGGCGGCCAGGGCCTGCAGCTCGGCCTCGCTCAGCTTGCCGGCAAAGCCCTGCATCTGAGTGGCCGGCCGCCCCGCCCCCATCACCTTCAAGGCCTCGGGCTTGCGCAGGCGTTCCAGGCTTTCGGGCAGCAAGGCCGGGCCCATGCCGCCCAGGCGCTGCGCGCCATGGCAGGCCGCGCAATGCTGCTGGTAGAGGGCGGGTGCATCGGGCGATGACGTCGTTGATGGCGACGGCAGTGGCTGGGCGCGGCCGTACTCCAGGCCCAGGCTGACCAGCGCCAGCGCCAGGCCCAGCTTGATGAGGATCTTCAGCAGGGTGCTCATGGTCAGGCCGCCGGGTGAAGCGCAACCGTCTTGGCGCGGTACTTGAAAGGCTCCAGCTGCACGCGCGCGCTGAGGCGCGCCGCCGCCTCGGCCGAGAGGCCGATCTCGGCGTCGTCCAGGTAGCAGCCGGGGTCCTCGGCCCAGAGATCGCCGGTGATCTGCTGGGCGCGCACGCGCGTGTTGCCGCCACACAGGGCGAAATGCTCGCATTCGGCGCAGCGGCCCTGCACCGGGCGGGGTCGGGTCTTGAGGCCGTCCATCAGCGGGTCGCTGCGGTCGCTCCAGATCTGCGAGAAGGGGCGCTGACGCACATTGCCCAGCGGGTAATGCCACCACATGGTGTCGGGATGGACCTCGCCGAGGTTGTCGATATTGGCCACGCCCACGCCCGAGGCATTGCCGCCCCAGGCCACCAGGCGCTGGCGCAGCGGCGCCGCCCATTGCGGGAAACGCGCGCCCACCCAGCGCAGCAGGTAGGCGCCGTCGGCATCGTTGTTGCCGGTGACATAGTCCCGCGCCACGCCGGCCTGGGCATCGCGCCAGGCGGTCTCGATGAGCAGGTCCAGCGCATCGCGCGTGGCCTGGAAATGCGCGTCGCGGCCGCGGTGGATATTGCCGCGGCCGGCGTAGTTGAGGTGTGAGAAGTAGAACTTGTCGATCTGCTCGTCGCGCATCAGCTGCAGCAGGGCCGGGAAGTCCTGGCCGTTGAGGTCGGTGAAGGTGTAGCGCAGGCCGGTCTTGACGCCCTCTTCGCGCAGCAGCCGGATCGCGTTCAGCGAGGCGTCGTAAGCGCCCTCGAGGCGGCGGAACTTGTCGTGCGTGGCACGCGTACCGTCGATGCTGATGCCCACATAGTCGAACCGTTGCGCGGCAATGCGCGCCGCCATCGGCGCATCGATCAAGGTGCCGTTGGTGGAGAGCGCGGTGTAGAAGCCCAGCGCCTGCGCGCGCGCGGCGATCTCGAACAGGTCGGGGCGCAGCAGCGGCTCGCCACCGGAGAGGATGAGCACCGGCACGCCATGGGCGCGCAGGTCCTGCATCACCGTCTCGACCTCGGCAAAGCTGAGCTCGCCGGGATAGTCGTGATCGGCCGAGAGCGCATAGCAATGCTTGCAGGTGAGGTTGCAGCGGCGCGTCAGGTTCCAGATCACGACCGGGCCGAGGGGCCCGGTCGAAGTTCCTTTCCTTGCGACCACTGGATACACGCCGTCGCGCTCGGCCTGGGCCACTTCACGCAGGTATTGGCTGATTCTTAGCATGAGGCTATTCCTTGATGCGCAGACCGGTCTTCTTCAGGATCGCCGTGCTGTAGAGGATGTCGCTGCCGCGGCAGGCCGGGCCCAGCAGGGCGCGCAGCGCCTCGGCCTGCTGCGCCACCTCGGCGCGGCTGCGGCCATGCAGCATGGCGAAGAGGTTGTAGGGCCAGGCCGGCAGATGGCGCGGGCGGCGGTAGCAATGGCTCACGCCGGGCTGGGCGGCGATGCGCGCACCCAGCTCGTCCACCTGCGCATCGTCGACATCCCAGACCGTCATGCCATTGGCCACATAGCCCAGGCGGTAATGGTTGGGCACGGCGGCGATGCGGCGTATCAGGCCGCGCGCGCGCATCTGCGCCAGCTGCGCGATCACCTCGTCCTCGCTCAGGCCCACCACCGCGCCCACCGCCTCGAAGGGGCGCTCCAGCAGGGGCAGGCCATGCTGGGTGGCGGCGATGAGCTGGCGCTCGATGCGGCTCAGCGGCTGTTCAGACATGCGAGCCCTCCTCGGCACGGGCTTCCAGATAAAGGCCCACGTGGTACTCGCGCTCCTTGGGAAAGGCCAGCACCGGCAGGCCGGTGGCGGCCTCGATGCGCGCGCACACCGCGGCGATCTCGGCGGGGTTCTCGGTGGCCAGCACGAACCACATGTTCAGCGCATGCTCGCGCCGGTAGTTGTGCGCCACCTCGGGCATGGCGTTCACCAGCGCGGCCACCTCCGCATAGCGCGCCTCGGGCACGGCGATGGCGGCCAGCACGAAGCGGCCGCCGGCACGCTCGATCTGGAACATCGGGCCGAAGCGGCTCAGCGTGCCCTGCGCCAGCAGGCGCTGCAGGCGCGCGATCAGCTGCGTCTCGCCGCAGCCCAGTTCCTCGGCCAGCGCGGCAAAGGGCCGCGGCAGCAGCGGCAGATCGATCTGCAGGCGGTTGATCAGGGCCGCGTCCAGCGCATCCAGGTGCGTCGGCAGCGGCGGGGTGTCGTCGGGTTCATGCATGAGAAAAATTCGCCTCCAAGATGCCGCTGCCCTGCCCGGCGGCGGCGGAGCGGAAATAGCGCGCGCCGCATTGCTTGAAGCGCCGGCGGCTGAACAGCACGGCCTGGCTGCAGTTCTCCAGGCCCGCGTTGGCGCGCGCGCTGGCCAGCCAGTGCAGCACCTCGTCGCGCTCGCGGCCATGCAGCATGCAGTACAGGTTGTAGGGCCAGCCGGGGCCGCGCGCGCGGCGGTAGCACAGCGTCACGCCGGGCTGGCGGGCCAGCAGGGCGGCGCGCTCGTCCACCGCCTCGTCGGCGACGTCGAACACGCACATGGCATTGGCGGCAAAGCCCAGCTCGTGGTGGCGCACCACCACGCCGAAGCGGCGCAAGCTGCCCTGCGCCAGCCATTGCGCCAGGCGCGCCAGCACCTCGTCCTCGCGCCAGCCCAGCGCCTCGGCCCAGGCCGCATAGGGGCGCTGCAGCAGCGGCAGGCCGTCTTCCACCAGGGCGGCCAAGCCCATGTCGGCACGCGCCACCGGCACGGCGCGGCTGCGCGTGACGCCCTCGGCGGCACGCTCCACAGGGCAAGCGCCTTCGGCGCGCCCGGCACAAGCGCCCCGGTCCGACCGCTGCAGGTCGAAGCCCAGATTGATGCGGTAGGCGCGCTGCATGGGCAGGCGCAGCACATGCAGGCCGCTGCGGCGCTCCAGCTCCTGCAGGGCCTGCTCCAGCGCCTCGCCGTCGTGGCCGGTGAGCACGAACCAGAGGTTGTAGGCATGCTCGCGCTCGTAGTTGTGGTTCACGCCCGGATGCGCGCTCACCAGCGCCGCCACCGCGTCCAGGCGCTGCGGCGGCACCGCCATCGCACACAGCAGCGCGGCGCCGCCGGCGCCGGGGTTCCAGATACCGCCGATGCGCGAGATGCTGCCGCCCGCCTGCAGCCGCCGCAGCCTGGCCAGCACCTCATCCTCGCCGCTGCAGCCCAGGCTCTGGGCCAGCGCCTCGTAGGGCCTGGGTTCGAGCGGGAAGCGCTGCTGCCAGTCGTTCAGCAGGCGGCTGTCCAGCGCGGTGTCGTCCAGGCTGCTCATAGTCCGATGCGCTGCGCGCGGCTGGTGAAGAAGATGCCGCTGGGCGCCTGCGCCGGCAGCGTGGCGAGGGTGGCGAAGCTGCGCGTGTCGATGACGCTGATCTGGTCGCTGTCGCGCGCCGAGATCCACACCGCCTCGCCGCGCGGCGTGAACTCCATGTGCAGCACCGCCTTGCCGGGCTTGAAGGCATGCACGACGCGCTGGCTCTGCGTATCGATGACCTGCACCTGGTCGTAATCGGGCACGGCGAAGTTGACCCAGACCTGGCGCCCGTCGGGCTGCGCCATCACGAACACCGGCTGGCCGGCCACCGGGATGCGCGCCACTTCGGCCCAGCTCTGCGTGTCCACCACCAGCACCTCGTGGCGGCCGATGGCAGGCAGATAGGCCAGGCGCCCGGCCACCGCCCAGCCGCGCAGATGCGGCATCTTGAACACCGGCAGCGGCTGCTGGCCGCGCCCATAGCCCGGCAGGATGCGCTGCACCTTGGGCTCGGCGGCCCAGAGGTCGATCATGGCCAGGCCGTCCTCGCCGAACAGGCCGGCAATGTAGTGGCGGCCATCCGGGGTGACGAGGGCGTCATAGGGCTGGTGGCCCACGTGGCTGAACTTGCTGATGCGCGGCGCGCGCGGCTGGCTCAGGTCGGCCAGCCAGATCTCGTCGGCATCGAAGAGCGAGAAGATGAAACGCTGGCCGGGCAGATCGGCCAGGCCCACCACGCGCGAGAGCTTGCCGGGCGCGTACTCGGCCGGGATGTCGGCCACCAGGCTGAGGTCCTGCGCATCGAAGACCTTGATGCCGCCGGGCTGGTAGTTCTGCGCCACCACCCAGCGCCCGTCCTGCGAGATCGCGCCGCCGATCGAGTTGCCGCTCTGCTGCACCCGCGCCACCACGCGCTGGCTGGGCAGATGCAGCTTGCTGAGCGCGCCATCGCGCCCGAACACATAGGCGTAGGCGCCATCGCGCGAATACACCAGCGAGGCATGCGAGAGATCGCCCAGGCCCTGCACGCGCCCCAGCGCGCTGCGCGTGCTGGTGTTGAGCAGCTGCAGGCTGCCGCTGGCGCGCTCCACCACCAGGCCCAGATCGCCGGTGCCCTGGATGGGTGTCTGCGCACAGGCCGCCAGCAGGAGCGTGGCGAGGCCGGCCCATAACTTGGGTGTGTTGATCATGGTTTGACTTCCTCTCCCCGCAGCACGCCGGCCAGCCACTCGGCCTCCGCGGCGCTGAGCATGGATTTCCAGGGTGGCATGGGCGTGCCGGGGCGGCCGTGGTAGATCACCGCGGCGATGCTGTCGCGCGGCAGTTCGCGCATGGCCTGCGCATGGATCGGCGGCCCCAGGCCGCCGGTGAGGCGCATGCCATGGCAGGAGCCGCAGTCCTGCTGCAGCATGCGCAGCAGCTGCTGCTGGCGCTGAGGCGTCGGGGTGGGGGCCGGCGCCTGCGCCAGGGCCAGTCCCGGCAGCAGGCACAGCAGCGCCGGCAAGCATGCCAAGGCCCAGCACCAGCTCCGATTGCAACGCATCACGCAGCACCTCTCGATTCGATGTGCCAATGCTTGCTTGATGTAGCTCAGCTGTCCTTGAACCAGTTCAAGGACGGGGCAGGCCCGCTGTTTTCACAATCGGCCCATGCCCTTGGAGCAAGACATCATGAGTCGACTGGACGAGCCCCGCTTCTTCGCCAACAGCCCCAGCGTGACCCTGGTGGGCGCCGGCCCCGGCGACCCCGAGCTGCTGACGCTGAAGGCCGCGCGCGCGCTGGCCGAGGCCAGGCTGGTGCTGTACGACGCGCTGGTCTCGCCCGCGGTGCTGGCGCTGGCGCATCCCGAGGCCGAGCTGGTCTATGTCGGCAAGCAGAGCGGCCACCACCATCTCAGCCAGGAGGCCATCATCGCGCTGATGATCCGCCTGGTGCGCGACGAGGGCCGCGCGCTGCTGCGCCTGAAGGGCGGCGACCCCTATATCTTCGGCCGCGGCGGCGAGGAGGCCGAGGCCCTGGCCGCGGCCGGCATCCCCTTCCAGACCATCCCGGGCATCAGCGCCGCGCAGGCCGCCGCGGCCTGCGCCGGCATCCCGCTGACGCACCGCGATCATGCCGATGCGGTGGTGTTCGCCACCGGCCATCTGCGTGCCCATGCACAAGCCGGCGCCGAGCAAGATGTCGAGCTCGACTGGCCGATGCTGGCGCGGCCGCACCAGACCGTCGTGATTTATATGGGCCTGGCGGGTCTGGAGATCATCAGCGCGCGCTTGATCGCCCATGGCCTGCCGGCCGACACGCCGGCCGCCCTGATTGCCCACGCCAGCCGGCCCGGCCAGCGCTGCCTGCGCGCCAGCCTCAGCGAGCTGCCGGCGCTGGCGCGCGCCGAGGGCGTGCAGTCGCCGGCGCTGCTGCTGATCGGCGGGGTGGCGGCGCTGCATGAGCGGCTGATGCCGCAGGCGGCGCAAGCCCTGTCATGAGGCCGGCGTCAGGGTCAGCTCGAGGCCGCTGAGCTCGCCCTTGGCCGGCAGCGGCTGTGCCACGGTGCTGAGCAGCAGCAGGCGGGCCGACGCACCGCCCTGCTCCACCCGAACCTGCAGCGCATGGCTGCGGCCCGGCGGCACCTCGGGGGCCATCAATTCGAACGCCAGGCCTTGGCCCGGCGCGATCGCGACGCCCTCCATCACCTGGGCGGCCACCAGCACCGAGGCGACGTCCTGCAACGACACATCGCGCACCTCGACGCGCACGCGCAGGCCTTGCGCGGCCGGGGTCTGGGCCGGCAGCAGCAGCTGCCCGCTGATGCGCCTGGTGGTCATGGCCCCGCGGCCGGCCCGTCCAGCTCACACAGATGGTCGGCCACCGCCTGGGTGATGGGCAGGCCGCTGAGGCGCTCGGCGAACAGCCACTGTCCGGCCGGGTTGACCTCCAGGAACAGGTATTGCCCGTCGTCGGTGCGGCGCATGTCGACGGCGCCGTAGCGCAAGCCCAGGCGATCCTGCAGGGCCAGCAGCTTGGCCTCGATGTCGGCCGGCAGCTGGGCCGCGGCCGCCCGCCCCTCGCCCACCACCATGCGCATGTCCACCGGGTAGGAGGTGTGGCGTGCGTCGATCTCGGTGGTGAACAGGCGCCGGCCGACGATGGTGATGCGCAGGTCCACGCCGGGGATGTAGCGCTGAAAGATCACCGGCGCCAGCCGCAGCAGGTCGAGCCGGCCAAGATCCTCGGCCGTCACCAGCCGGGTCTCGCGCCATTCCTCGATGGAGGCCAGGAAGGCCTTGAACACCACCTGACCCAGGCCCTGCTCGGCGACGAAGCGCTGCGCCTCCTCGGCCCGCGTGGTGACCAGGGTGGCCGGCACCTGCAGCCCGACCTGCTGGGCCAGCGTCCATTGCAGCGGCTTGTGGTGGGCGGCCTCGTCGGCCAGGCGCGGGTTCATCCAGGCGCAACCCAGCGCGTCGAGCATGCCGTGCACGGCCTGGCCGGTCTCGCTGCTGGCAAAGGCGCGGTGCTGGCCGCGCAGGATGGCGGGATCGACATCGAAGCCGCGCACGCGCCGCCACCACACCACGCGGGCAGCGGCCAGATCCACTTCGCGGCCGGCGATCTCCAGCAGGTACTGCGGCGCCGCGCCATCGCGCCAGCGCAGCGCGATGCGGTTGCGCACCGGGAAGTCGGCCAGGTCGATGCGCAGCAGCTCCCGGCCGGCGCGCTGCAGGCAGGCACAGACCGCGTCGCTGTGATCCTCGCCCTCGTAGGAGACGACGACGATCATGCGCGCGCCGCCCTCATGCACGCCCTCACGCGCCGTCTCCGCCCTGCAGGCTGAGCCAATGCTGCAGCGCCTGCTCGTAGGCCTCGGCCAGCGCATCGGCCTCCTGCTGGGCCTGGGTATGCGCTTCGGCGAGCTGCTCCAGCTGCGCCGCGGCCTCGGCCAGCGCGTCGCCGCTGTCGCCCGCATAGCGGCTGCCGGAGGCCAGCACATAGGGCGTGGCCGAGGGGTCGAAGGGGCCGCGCAGCGGCCCGGGCCGCGGGATCGGGATGGGGATGCGCGGGTTGTCCAGCGCCACCTCCTTGCGCGTCGGGATGGGGTCGCGCACCGGATCCTTGCGCACCTCCTTGACGGTCGGGTCGCTGATCGGGTCCTTGCGCACCTCCTTGAGCGTCACGTCCGAGGTCGGGTCCTTGCGCACCTCCTTGATGGTGGGATCGGCCGCCACATCCTTGCGCACTTCCTTGATGGTGACGTCGCTGATCGGGTCCTTCTGCACCTCCTTGGTGGTGCTGCCGATGCCGGGGTACATGGCCTGCACCGCCGCGATGTCGCCGGCCGACAGGCCGCTGCGCTGCCCCATCACCACGCCGGCCGGCAGCGCGCTGCGCGGCACGATGGTGTTCTGCCCGTTCACCGAGAAGGCATTCGCCGGATAGTGCATCACCGAGCCGAAATCGTAGGCACCGATATCGTCGCCATCGGCGATGTGCTGGTCGAAGTTGTGCGACATCGCCGGGTCGATATTGGCCCAGACGATCTGCACGCGCGCGTCGCGGTCCTCGCGGCTCTGCTCATGCCACAGGCCCACGGTGTGGCCGATCTCGTGGATGGCATTGCCGGTGGTGCAGCCGCTGCCCAGCGTGATGTTCTGCTGTCCACCGCGCCGCCCCACCATGGACGAGCAGCCGCCGCCCGGCACGAAGCGCACGAAGTCCGGGAAGGAGGCGGCATTGCCGGCGGTGCGCAGCACAAAGCGGATCGCGGTGTTCGCCTCCCAATGCGCGATCGCGTCGGTGACGCGCGCCTGGTTGGGCAGCGTGGGATCGATCTCGTAGGGCAGGCGGCCATTCGGCCAGCGCACATTGGCGCCGGTGATGCCGACGCCGAAGCGGCCCGTGACATCCTGGTTGGCGGCATCGGCGGCCAGCTCGGCCGCCCGCCCCAGCACGATGTCGCCCTCGAACATCGCGTCGCCATCGACATCGGCATAGTGCAGCCAACGGTTCTTGAAGCTGAAGCCCTGCACCCGCGCGCTGCCGGCCAGTGGGCCGGAACGGCACTCGCAGGCATCCTGCGTGGTGGCCGGGCTGGTGGACGGCGTGGTGGCCGGAGTTTGACCGCGCCTTGCTGATCTCTTGGTCGCCATGATGCATCGCTCCCTGTTGACATCGCTCGCGCTGGCAGCGCGGGTCGATGGCAGGATAGGCAGCCTGGCCCCGCATGGCAATGTCGCGACCCTGCGAAGTTAGGGGTCCGGCGGCCACCAGGCCCTAGACTGGCCCCAGCAAGCATATGGTCAGCATGTGAACAAACCACCCAAGATCGATACGCAGTGCCTGCTGCTGCGCCCGCTCGCCGAGTCCGCCGCGTCCGCCGCATCGGCCGCATCGCCCGAGTTACCGGCGGCCGTGGCGGCGTTCGGGCGGGCCGAGCGCCTCGCCAGCGCCAGAGGCGGCTGGCTGCTGCATCTGCACGAGCCCATGCGCGGCGCACAAGCGCCGGCGGGTCTGCGCGCTGCGGCCGGCCAGGCCTACCAGCTGCTGCCGGTGCTGCAGGACGAGGCCGGCCTGTGCAGCTATCCGAGCGGCGATCTGGTGCTGCGCTTTGATGGCGCGCAGAGCGATGCTCAGCTGGTCGAGTTCGCCCGCTCATTCGGCTTGCGGATGCAGCGCCGCAGCAGCTTCATCCAGAATCAGGCCCTGTTCGCCCCGCTCGATGCGGCCGAAGCCGACCTGCCGGCGCTGCTGGCCAGGCTGGCCGGCGCCAGCGGCGTGGCGGCGGCCTGGCTCGACACCGAGAGCGCCTACCAGCGTTCCCCCTGAACATCAGCGCGCCCGCGCAGGAGCTTGCCATGACACTGGGCTACAGGACCACCGACGGCAGCATCGTCACGCTCAAGCCGATTGCGGCGCAGAGCACGCCCCTGGGTGACGCCCCCGCGCTCAAGCTCTCGGGGCGCGAGTACGCGGCCATGAGCACGGGCCGCGTGCTGCGCGCCGCGCAAGCGCATTTCGACTACCCGGCGCCGGACGGCGACGGCGCGGTGCGCGCGGGCGCCAAGACCGTCGCGGCCGACGAACTCGGCGCGCTGATGGCGCGCAAGCGCTTCGCGGTCTTCGAGGATGGCGAGAGCGGCCTGCTGCGCCTGGCCTACCGCGAGCTGGTGCTGCGCTTCCGCGCCGATTCGACGCGCGTCCAGCAGGCCCAGCTACTGAAGAAGTTAGGCCTCTCCAAGCGCAGCGGCAACGCCTTCCACGCGCAGCAGTTCGTCGTCGTCGACGCGGCGCGGCGCTACAGCGTCGAGGCGCTGATCGAGCTGGCGCTGCAGCTGGGCGAGCAGGCGCTGGTGGAATTCGCCACGCCCAATTTCATTTCGCAATACACGCGCTGCGCCAGCAGTGCGCCACCGAGCCCCGCCAAGGCGCAATGGCATCTGGCGATGGTGCATGCCAGGCAGGCCTGGGCGCTCAGCCAGGGCAGGAAGAGCATCACCGTGGCGGTGCTGGACGATGGCGTGGATGTGGACCATCCCGAGCTGAAGGCGCGCCTCAAGCGCAAGCCCGACCCGCAGGAGCCACGCGACCTGCTGGGGCGCGACTTCTACGTACCCGACAGCGCGGCCGACCATTTCGACCCGCGGCCCAAGCGCTTTCGCATGCCCTTCGACCAGATGAATGGCAACGACATCCACGGCAGCTGCTGCGCTGGCGTGGCCGTGGGCAGCGGCCCGCGCGGCTTTGGCATGGCGCCGCGCTGCAGCCTGCTGCCGGTGAAGATCTTCCATGCCGACGACCTCGCCTCCGATGCACGCGTGGCCGATGCGGTGCGCTACGCCGCGCAGTTCGCCGATGTGATTTCCTGCTCCTGGGGCGGCCCGCGCAGCCCCGACTTGCAGGCCGCCATCGCCGACGCCAGCACCCAGGGCCGCGCCGGCCGCGGTGCGGTGATCGTGTGTGCGGCCGGCAACGATGCGGCGCCGCGCGTCTCCTACCCGGCCGCCGATGCGCATTGCATCGCGGTGGGTGCCAGCACCGATGCCAGGCTGCAGGCCGACTATTCCAACAGCGGCGCGCAGCTGGCGGTGGTGGCGCCGTCCAGCGGCGGCGCCAAGGGCATCTTCTGCACCGATGTCGCGCTGCCGGGCCGTGGTTTCAATATCGGCAGCGTGGCCGCCGGTGGCGCGGACGGCCTGTTCACGAACGACTTCGGCGGCACCTCCTCCGCCACCCCGCTGGTGGCGGGCCTGGCGGCGCTGATGCTGTCGCTCAAGCCGCAGCTGAGCCCAGCCCAGGTCGCGGCGCTGCTCAAGCGCAGCGCGGTGAAGATCGGCCCGCCGGGCAGCTACGACGCCAACGGCCACTCCAAGGCCTATGGCCATGGCATGGTGGACGCGCTGAAGACGCTGCAGGCGGTCAAGGCGCTGAAGCCCTGAGCCGCTGGCGCTTACTGCAGGCTGTAACGCGCCAGGCGGCGCGGCTGCATGATGCGGATGTCGCGCCGGCAGATCTGGATCAGGCCCTCGTCCTCCAGCTCGCGCAGCACGCGCGAGAAGTACTCCGGCGTGAGCGACAGCCGCGCCGCCACATTGGCCTTGCTGACCGGCAAAGAGACGGTGATGGGTTCGGCCGAGCCCTGGCCGGCGGTGCCGCCCTGCTCGAGCAGATAGCCCACCACGCGATGGGCGCCGCTGTGCAGGCAGTAGGACTCGACATCGCGCAGCAGGCCCTCGATGCGCTGCGAGGCGCCGGCCAGCAGCCGCAGCGCGAACGCCGGGTCGCGCCGCACCTGCGCCGTCAGCAGCGCCGCCGGCACGCGCAGCACCAGCGCCTCGGTGAGCGCCTGGGCACTGAAGCTGTAGGGCTGCTGGTTGAAGATCAGGGTGTCGCCGATGCTCTGGCCCGCCCCCACCAGCTCGAACACCTTCTCGGCGCCATGGCTGGCCACCGTGTAGAGCTTGACATGGCCGGTCACCACCAGGTGCACGGCGTCGCAGGCGTCGCCGGCATGCAGCAGCATGGCGCCGCGCTCCAGCCGCAGCGCCGTCACGCCCTCGCGGACCATACCTTGCAAGTCAGCGTCCGGCAGGCCAGCAAACAGCGGCAGCACGGCCAGATAACGCGGCACATCGAATACAGCAGCAGACATGGTGGACTCCCCGGTGGATGGCGTGTTCTATGGCCGCGATTCTTGCCATCCCCGCCCCCGCCGACTTGATCCGCATCAAATGCGGCCGGCCACTAGTTCTTCAGAACTAGGCGCCTCATCCGAACAGACGATGGCGCCGGGCCCGGCTCAGCCACCCACCGAGGAGTGACTGGCGAGGCGCTGCGCATCGAGGATGCGGATGTCGCGCTTGTCCACCTCGATCAGGCCCGCCGCCTCCAGCTCGTGCAGCACGCGCGAGAAATACTCGGGCGTGAGCGAGAGCCGCGAGGCCACCGTGGCCTTGCTGACCGGCAGCGAGACGGTGATGACCTCACCGCTGGCGCAGTCTTCCACCAGCTGATCGCGCAGCAGATAGCCGATCACGCGCTGCACGCCGCTGTGCAGGGCATAGGCCTGCACATCGTGCACCAGGCCATGCAGGCGGCGCGAGATGCCGGCCAGCATGCGCAGCGCAAAGCGCGAGTCGGCCTCGATCTCGCGCAGCACCGCCTCCTTGCTGACGCTCAGCACCAGGCTGTCGGTGAGCGCCTGGGCATTGATGATGTAGGGCTTGCCGGTGAACATCAGCGCCTCGGCAAAGCTGTGGCCGGGGCCCAGCAGCTCGATCACCTTCTCCTGCCCGGCCGGCGAGATCGCGAACAGCTTGACCTGGCCGGTGACGGTGACATGGAACTCCTCGCAGGCCTGGCCCACATGGAACACCGCCTCGCCGCGCTGGTAGCGGCGCAGCTGGCAGCCGCCCGCCAGGCGCAGCAGCTCGGGCGCGCTGAGATCGCTGAACAGCGGCAGGTTGGCGAGGTATCGCGGCAGGTCGAAGGCGCGCATGTCCATGGCAAGACTCCAGAAGCACGCGCATTGTCTGCCCGCCGGGCCGCCGGCGGGCTTGATACGTATCAAACCAGGGGCTTAACTACGCCGCGTCAGCCGCGCATAGACGGCCGCCAGCCGCAGCGGCAGCTCGGCCGGCCGGCTCACCTGCGCCCAGCCCTGGTTGCCGAACAGATGGGGCAGATAGTCCTGCGCCTCCTCGTCGATGCTCAGGCAGAAGGGCGTGAGGCCGGCCTCGCGCGCCTCCTGCACCGCATGGCGGGTGTCCTCGATGCCCCAGCGCCCTTCGTAGACGTCGAGGTCATTGGGCTTGCCGTCGGTGAGTATCAGCAGCAGGCGCTGGCGCTCGGGGCGCTCCTGCAGGCGCTTGGCTGCCAGGCGTATGGCCGCGCCCATGCGGGTGTAGTAGCCGGGCTTGATGGCGCCCACGCGCGCCTGCACCGCCGGCTTCCAGGCCTCGTCGAAGCCCTTCAGGTGCTGCATACGCACATGCGCGCGCCGCACCGAGCTGAACCCCAGCATCGCATAGGCATCGCCCAGGCCATGCAAGGCCTCGCCAAACACATAGAGGCTGTCGCGTATCACGTCGATCACGCGCGCCTCGTTGTTGACATGGGCATCGGTGGAGAGCGAGAGATCGGCCAGCAGCAGCGTCGCCAGGCTGCGCTCGCCGCGCTGGCGGCGCGCGTACACGGCCGGGTCGCTGAGGCTGGGGCCGCCATCGCTGGCCTGGCTGGCGTGGCGCACCCAGGCGTCCAGGTCGATGGCATCGCCATCCGCGCAGCCGCGCTGCCAGCGCGGCGCGGCGCGCAGCAGCTCGAGGCCGCGGCGCACGCGGCGTGCGGTGGCGCGCAGCGCCGGCGGCGGCACGAACAGGCCCGCGGCCGGCGTGGCCACCAGGGTCTGCACGGCGCAATGCGCGGGCAGCAGGCGGCGCTGCTTCCAGTCCCATTCCGGCAGCTGCTCGCCGGGGCCCAGCGGGCGATCGTCGGCGCTGGCGCTGGGCAGGTCGAGGTCGAACTTGATGCGCGAGGCCGAGGTCTGCTGGCCGCGTGCCAGCGTCAGTTTTTCCATGTCGTCGGCGGCGGCCGCCGACTGGTCGTCGTCTTCATCGTCGGTGCCGCGGTCCACCGGCACATGCTCGCTCCAGGTCAGGATGGACTCGATCTTGGAGGGCAGCAGCAGCGGCGGGCGGTCGGAGCTCTGGGCTTGCTGGCGGGTACGCCGGCGCGTGTTGTTGTTGGTGCTGCGCGGGCGCGGCTTGGCGCCGTCGTCACCCGCCCTGCCCTCGCCGGTGTCGGCGCGCGGCGCCGTGGCCGCGGCCTCCGACCAGGGCTCCAGCCACAGCCACACCGGCGCCAGCTGCATGCCGTCCAGCTCGATGCCGCTGAGCTTGCCCTCGGGCGAGCCGTCCAGGCCATGGCGCAGCACCGCCTGCAGCGCCTGTTCGGCGCGTGCGGCCATGCCGTTCAGGCGCGCCGGATCGGGGCGCTGGGCCAGGTGCGCGGCGAGCAGGCGCTGGTAGCGTGGCGCCAGGCCCGGGCAGCGCTCGAGCGCACGCGCGGTGGCGGCGCGGTTGGCGATCACCCAGGTGGCGCCGGGTTCGAAGGCCGCGGCCAGCGCCGCCAGCCAGAGATAGAGGTCGCGGTTGAGGCCGGCATCGTCGAACACATCGATCTGCGGCGGCAGCGCCAGCGTCTCGGCATCCAGGCGCGGGCGCGCGGCGCGCTGGCCCGCCCCCGCGATGCGCTGCAGCCAGCCGCGCGGCCCGCCCACGCGGGCCTGGCCGGCCGGCACGATGCGCACCGCGCTGGCGCCGCCGGCGGCGCGGTAAAGCACCGCCGCGGCGCGCTGCACCGAGGCCAGCGCCACCGCCTGCTCGGGATAGCCGCGGTAGGCCGCCCGGCTGATGAGGCGGTGCCATTGCTCGCCGACCCACTCTTCCATGATCGATCAGCCCTGCCTGCGTTGCTTGAGCGTCTCGCGCAGCGCATCCACGCCCACGGTCCACTCCAGATTGGGATTCGCGCCGCGCGGCGCATGCGAGCTCTCGCACTCGGTGACGCATTGCCCGCATTGCACGCAGGAGAACATCAGGCGCTTGATATTGCGCGGCTTCAGCCGCATCGGGCAGGCCACGTCGCAAGCCGCGCCCTCGGGGGCCTTGGCGGTGCTGCAATCGCGGCAGTCGCGTGCGCGTTCGCGCGTGAAGGCCACCACCAGGGCACGCGGGTTGGCCATCCAGGCTAGGCTCTGGAACAGGCCTACCGCGCAGCCGAAGCGGCAGAACAGATGGCGCGCCAGCAACATCTCGGTGCTGAAGACCGCGCCGCCGATGAGGATGAAGCGCGCCTGGTTGGGCGTCAGCGTGCCATGCACGAGGCCACTCCAGATCTGCGTCGGCGGCAGCAGATAGGTGAGCAGCGTGATGGACCAGGCAAAGCCGAAGAAGAGGCCGCTGAGCAGGAACAGCGGCCACCAACCGGCATGGGCCTGGCCGCTGCGCTCGCTTTTCTCCCACAGGCTGTATTTGCCGGTGGCGCGGTGCAGCAGCTCGTTGAGGGTCTCGACCAGCGAGAAATGCGGGCACAGCCAGCCGCAGTAGACGCGACCGTAGCGCCAGGCCAGGGTCATGAAGCCCACCACGAAAAGCACCGCCGGCAGGATGCCGCGCAACAGGATGGCCAGCGCCGCCTCGTTGGCGCTGATCTCGCCGCGCGTGAAGGCATCGATGCCCAGGCTCCAGCGGAAGCCCAGGAACCAGAGCTGGGTCTCCTGCAGGTCGAAGCGCAGCAGGTTCAGCGCCGGTGCACACAGGAACAGGGCGAAGAAGCCCAGCTGGGTGGCGCGCCGCAGGCGCTGCAGGCGGGCCATGCGGCCCGTGTGCGCTTGTGGCGATGCCGCCAGCACGATCTCAGGCATCGCCGACCACCGCCAGCACCACCTCCGCCAGCGCGGCCGCGGTCTCGGCATCGTCGGTGAGCGCATCCACCACCGCGGCCCGGCAGGCCTCGCCCAGCGTCAGGCCGGCCACCGTCAGGCGTGCCGCCATCACCAGCAAGCGGGTGCTGGCGGTCTCTTCCAGGTCATGCTCGGTGAGGCGGCGCAGCGCCTGCGCCAGCCGCACCAGGCGCGCGGCCTGTTCGGCCGTGCAGCCGCTCTCGGCGCGCACGATGCGCTGCTCCACCTCGGGGGCGGGATAGTCCAGGCTCAGCGCCACGAAGCGCTGGCGCGTGCTCGGCTTGAGCCCCTTGAGCAGGTTCTGGTAGCCGGGGTTGTAGCTGATCACCAGCATGAAGCCGGGCGCGGCGTCCAGCAGCTCGCCGGTGCGCTCGATGGGCAGCTGGCGGCGATCGTCGGCGAGCGGATGCAGCACCACGGTGGTGTCCTTGCGCGCCTCCACCACCTCGTCGAGGTAGCAGATCGCGCCCTGACGCACCGCACGGGTGAGCGGGCCGTCGCACCAGCGCGTGTCGCCGCCCGCGATCAGGTGGCGGCCCACCAGGTCGGCGGCGCTGAGGTCGTCGTGGCAGCTCACCGTCACCAGCGGGCGGCCCAGGCGCGCGGCCATATGCTCCACCAGCCGGGTCTTGCCGCAGCCGGTGGGCCCCTTGATCAAGAGCGGCAGGCGGCTGGCATGGGCCTGCTCGAAGAGCCGGCATTCCTGGCCCTGCGAGGCGTAGAAAGGCAGCCCTTCCGGCAGTTCCCGGCTGAGCTGGCGCGCGCTCAGCATTTCCATCATGCGGCCCTCAGTCGACCATTCGCCACCGGCTCATCCTCGTCGGCGCCGGCGCCGATGAAGAAACTGGCCAGATAGGTGAGCAGCCCGCACAGGAACAGCACGCCACCGGCGACACGCACCCAGTAGAAGAAGCGCAGCTGGTCTTGCGTGGCCATGAAGCCCATCGCACCCTCGGTGGGCATGCGCTGCAGCCAGATCTGCAGGATGCCGGCGCCGGTCAGGGCCAGCACCATCACCGCCATACCGATGGTCATGATCCAGAAGCTCCACATCTCGACGGCCTGGGCGCGGCGCGGATTGGCCTCGCGGCCGCGCAGGATCGGCATGGCATAGCTGATCATCGCGATCACCACCAGCACATAGGCGCCGTAGAAGGCCAGGTGGCCGTGCGCCGCGGTGATCTGGCTGCCATGGGTGTAGTAGTTGACCGGGCTGAGCGTGTGGATGAAGCCCCACAGGCCGGCACCCAGGAAACCCATCACCGCGCAACCGACGGCCCACAGCACCGCTGCCTGGTTGGGATGCTCGCGCTTGCGACGCTGCACCATATTGAAGGCGAACAGGGTCATCATGAAGAAGGGGATCGGCTCCATCGCGCTGAACACGCTGCCCACCCATTGCCAGTAACCCGGCAGGCCGATGAAGAAGAAGTGGTGGCCGGTGCCCAGGATGCCGGTGACCAGGGCCATGGTGATGATCAGGTACAGCCACTTGTCGATCACCTCACGGTCCACGCCGGTGGTCTTGATCAGCACGAAGGCCAGCAGTGCGCCCAGGATCAGCTCCCAGGTGCCTTCCACCCAAAGGTGGACGACGAACCACCAGTACATCTTGTCGCGCACCAGATTGCTGGGGTTGACGAAGCTGAACAGGAACATCAGCGCCAGGCCCCACAAGCCCATCAGCAGCACCAGGGTGATGGCGGTCTTGCGGCCCTTCAACACCGTCATGCTGATGTTGAAGAGGAAGGCCAGCGCCACCACCACGATGCCCAGCTTGGTCGGCAGGGGCTGCTCGAGGAACTCGCGCCCCATCGTGGCCAAGAGGTTGTTGCCGGTCATCTCGGCCAGCGTGGCGTAAGGCACCAGCAGATAGCCGAGGATGGTCGCGGCGCCCGCGGCCAGGAAGACCCAGAACAGGATCTTGGCCAGCAGGGGGCTGTAGAGCTCGGTCTCGGCTTCCTCGGGCACCAGGTAGTAGGCCGAGCCCATGAAGCCCATCAGCAGCCACACGATGAGCAGATTCGTGTGCACCATGCGGGCGATGTTGAAGGGGATGGCCGGGAACATCAGGTCCCCGATCAGGTACTGCAGGCCCAGCGTCAGGCCGAACACGATCTGACCCACGAAGAGTGCGATCGCGCCCATGAAGTAGAGCTTGGCGACCGACTGGGATTTGAACTTGAGAGTGGCTGTTTTCATGTCTGTCTCTCCTCAACCTTCAATGTTCGGCGGCCACTTCTCGGTGTCCACGCCATTGGTCCATTTGAGGAACTCGACCAGGTCGTCGAGCTGCTTGTCGTCCAGATGGAAGTTGGGCATCTGGCGGCGGCCCGGCGCGCCGGTGGGCTGGGCCTTGATCCAGGCCTTGATGAAATCGGGCCCGCGGCGGGTGTAGACATTGCCCAGCTCGGGCGCGAAGTAGGCGCCCTCGCCCAGCAGGGTGTGGCAACCGATGCAGTTGCGGGTTTCCCAGATATGCTTGCCGCGCACCACGGCGGGCGTGATTTCAGCGGATTTGGAGCGCTGCGGGATGCGTTGCTCGGTATCGAAGATCAGCACGGCAAACAGCAGCACGAAGAACAGCGAGCCACCGTAGAAGATATTGCGTGCCATCTGGCTGGTGAAGCCTCGGCTCATGGAATGCCTCCGACGAATAGAAAAAAGGAATGTGGGTAGCCTAGGGATTTGCTCGGGAATTTCCTTGAACCGGGATAAGGAAATGCCAACAGGCCTCGCGTCCAATCACATCCATCATGAATATCTCGACCTTTGAAGACCTGCTGCTGGCCGCGCGTCAGCAGCCCGAACCCCAGCGCCTCTTGCTGGTGTTTGCCGGCGCCAGCCTCAGCCCCGAGGCCACGCCGGCCGAGCGCGCCGCCTTCGAGGCCGGCCATGGCGGCGAGCTGGAGCCGCTGATGTGCGTGGACAAAGACCCAGCGGAACTGCAGGGCTTTGCCGCCCTGGCCGCCGAGGCTGAAGGCATGGGCCAGCCCTGGGTGCTGGTGTTCGCCGCCGCGCTCTCCGGCCGCGCCGACGCCGCGCGCGTGGACGCGGCCCTGCAGCGCATGGTGGAAACGGTGCGCAGCGGTCAGCTGGGCGGCTTCATCCCCTTCGACCGGCAGGGGCAGGCGGTGCAACTGGGTTGAGGAAGGGGCTGAGGCCGGGGCCTCGTCAGCCGCGCCGCAGCTCCAGCCCCGGCACGCGGCCGCGCAGCCGCGCCAGCAGCGCGGCATCGGGATAGTCGGGCGGCACCGGCGCCAATGCGCCGGCCCCGCCCGCCGTCCCGTCCGGGCGCGCGATCTGCAGGGCCCAGCGCGTCACGCCGGCGCCGGCCAGTTGCTCGGCCAGCTGCTGCAGGGCCGCGCCATCGTGCAGCGCCGGATGGATGGTGCTGCGGCATTCATAGCCAAGGCCCGAGGCGGCCAGCAGGGCCAGGCTCTGCGCCACCTCGCCTTCAGCGCCGGGCACACCGGTGATGCGCCGGTGCAGCGCCGCATCCGCCAGCGGCGCCTTGATGTCCAGGCCTACCCAATCCAGCAAGGGCAGCAGCGTGGCCAGGCGCTCGGGATAGAGGCCGGCGGTATGCAGGCCGACCTTGAAGCCGCGCGCCCGCACCTGCGCGGCGGCGCGCGGCAGGGCCGCGTCCAGCGTGGGTTCGCCGCCGCTGAACACCAGCGCGTCGAGCAGGCCGCGGCGCCGCTCCAGCCAGGCCAGCAGCTCGGCCCAGCCAAGCCGGCCCGGCCCGCGCGCTTGCAAGCCGGGGTTGTGGCAGTAGACGCAGCGCCAGGGGCAGCCCTGCAGGAACACCACCGCGGCAAGCTGGCCGGGATAGTCCAGGCTGCTGAAGGGCGTCAGCCCGGCCACCGCCGGCGCCGCGCTCAAGCCGCGGCCGCGCCCTGGCCCAGCGGCCGTTCATGGAAGCACAGCCGCTCCTCGAATTCACCCTGCTTGCCGGTGTTGAAGGACGCCACCGGCCGGTGGTAGCCCATCACGCGGGTCCAGATCTCGCAGCGCTGGCGCTCGTGCTCCTGCAGCTCGGTCTGTGCTTGGTTTGGGGTCATGTCTTGCCTCCTTGGCTTGGGTTGGGAATCGACGTCATCAGGCCGCCACCGCGGCCTGCTGCTTGCGCGCCAGCGCCTCGGCATCGCAATGCGGGCAGAACTCGTGGCGCCCGCTCAGATAGCCATGCGTGGGGCAGATCGAGAAGGTGGGCGTCACGGTGATGTAGGGCAATTTGAAACGCGACAGCGAGCGCCGCACCAGCTCGCGGCAGGCCGCGCTGCTGGAGAGCGCCTCGTTCATGTAGAGATGCAGCACGGTGCCGCCGGTGTATTTGCGCTGCAGCTCGTCCTGGCGCTCGAGCGCCTCGAAGGGGTCGTCGGTGAAGCCCACCGGCAGCTGCGAGCTGTTGGTGTAGTAAGGCTGCTCGGCCGTGCCGGCCTGCAGGATGGCAGGGAAGCGCCGTTTGTCTTCCTTGGCAAAGCGGTAGGTCGTGCCCTCGGCCGGCGTGGCCTCGAGGTTGTAGAGGTGGCCGGTCTGTTCCTGGAACTCGACCATGCGGCCGCGCACATGGTCCAGCAGGCGCAGCGCCAGCGCATGGCCGGCGGGCGTGCTGATGTCCTGCGCATCGGCCGTGAAGTTGCGGATCATCTCGTTGACGCCGTTCACGCCCAGGGTCGAGAAATGGTTGCGCAGCGTGCCCAGGTAGCGCTTGGTGTAGGGGAACAGGCCGGCATCGATGAGGCGCTGGATCAGCTTGCGCTTGATCTCCAGGCTGTCGCGCCCCAGCGCCAGCAGCTCGTCCAGGCGGCGCAGCAGGCCGACCTCGTCGCCGGCGTGCAGATGGCCCAGGCGCGCGCAGTTGATCGTCACCACGCCCAGCGAGCCGGTCTGCTCGGCCGAGCCGAACAGGCCGTTGCCGCGCTTGAGCAGCTCGCGCAGATCCAGCTGCAGGCGGCAGCACATCGAGCGCACCATGTTCGGCTGCAGCTCGGAATTGAGGAAGTTCTGGAAATACGGCAGGCCGTAGCGCGCCGTCATCTCGAACAGCGCGGTCGCGTTGGGGCTGTCCCAGTCGAAATCGGGCGTGATGTTGTAGGTGGGGATGGGGAAGGTGAAGGCGCGGCCGCGCGCATCGCCGGCCATCATGACCTCGATATAGGCGCGGTTGATCAGGTCCATCTCGGCCTGCAGATCGCCGTAGCAGAACGGCATCTCGCGGCCCGCGATCACCGGCACCTGCTCGCGCAGATCCTCGGGGCAGGTCCAGTCGAAGGTCAGGTTGGTGAACGGCGTCTGCGTGCCCCAGCGCGAGGGCACGTTGAGGTTGTAGACCAGCTCCTGCATGCACTGGCGCACCTGCTCGTAGCCCAGGGCGTCCTGGCGCACATAGGGCGCCAGATAGGTGTCGAAGCTGGAGAAGGCCTGCGCCCCGGCCCATTCGTTCTGCAGCGTGCCCAGGAAGTTGACGATCTGGCCTACCGCGCTGGAGAGATGGCGCGGCGGTGCCGATTCGACCTTGCCGGCCACGCCATTGAGCCCCTCGTTGAGCAGGGTGCGCAGCGACCAGCCGGCGCAGTAGCCGCTCAGCATATCGAGGTCGTGGATGTGCAGATCGGCCTCGCGATGCGCGCGCCCCACCTCGGGCGGATAGACCTGGTCCAGCCAGTAGTTGGCCACCACCTTGCCGGAGACGTTCAGGATCAGCCCGCCCAGGCTCCAGCCCTGGTTGGCATTGGCCTTGATGCGCCAGTCGCGCTGCTGCAGGTATTCGTCCATGGTGGCCTGCACATCCACCAGGGTCTGGCGCGCGCCGCGCAGCTGGCGGTGCTGCTCGCGATACACCACATAGGCGCGCAGCGTGTGGCGCAGGCCGGCATCGAACAGCGCGGCCTCGACGGCATCCTGGACCTGCTCGATCTGCGGGCAGCGAACCCCTTGCAGGCGTGGCAGCACCGCCGCCTGCGTCAGCTGCTGCGCGCGCTGCGCATCCAGCTCGCCGGTGGCCGCGCCGGCCCGCGCCAGCGCGCTGGCAATCTTGGCCGCGTCGAAGGCGACGACGCGCCCGTCTCGTTTCATCAGCGCCGTAGGCTGCTGGGCCGCTTGAGTGGACATGAAAAACCTATATCTAGTGTCAGGCCGGCAGGATAGACACTAGATATGTGGTCAACAAGACCTGACCCCGGCGACTTGAGCGGGCTTTGCGCCAGCGCAAAATGCGAGGGCGAACTCGGCAACCCTGCGACGGTCATGCAGGCAAAGCCCAGGGCGGGTGGCCGCTGCGGCCCGGATGCGGAGGCCCTCGCTGCGCTCAGGCTCCCCTGCGCTCCTCGCAACTCGCAGCCGGCGCAAAACTCGCTGCATTCGCTGCGCTCATTGCGCTCAGACAAGTTGCGCCAATCCAGTGCTTGAAGCGCGCGAGTACGCGCGCGGCTGCGAGCCGCTGCGGTGCTCGGCACCGCAAAAGGGCCACCGCAACCACCCGCCCTGCGCTTTGCTCCAACCGCTGCTCGCGCACCACGACATCAAGGCCGTGCACTGCCCGAGCAGCGCAGGTCGGCAGGTGCGAGGCCCCATTTGCGATGCCGAGGCGCGCAGCAGAACCGGGTTGCGCATCGCTCCAGGCGATGCGTCGAGCGCGCCTTGTTTGAGCTGGAGCACAGGCGGGTGCCACTGGCACACGCCGGCCCGCAGGGGTGCGACGGCGAGTTGTGCGCGAGTCCCGGTTCGGCGAGCACCGAGGGAAGCCTGAGCGTTCTACGCGAAGGCCACCGCATCTGGGGCCGAGTGCCTGCCGGCCTGGGCTGCGGCGCGGCCACCCTTGTGCAACGCGGGCGGCTTGATATCTCCCGCTCTGTCAATCCAACTTACGGGGTTGGCGCCTGAATGCAGCTAAGTCGCGCGTTAGATACCTCCAACTCCGACCCCAAAATGCCGTCGTTCTGGAGGGAGAATCTGAATGCATTGAGTCGGGTTCGTTGAAGACCATGCCATGACCTCAGATGAGAACTGCCCTGCAGCGCGTTTCGTCGAGCAGATCATTAATAAGTTAGGTAACCATGAAATTCAGCTGCCTTTTGCCACTGCTTGCACTCGTCGCACTGGGATCGCCGGTGCAGGCGATGAATATGGAACTGTCCAAGTTGGTCTCCGACGATCAGGCTGTTCGTCAGACACGGGAATCTGCCGCCGATAGCTCCGTGCGAGACTACGAAAGGCGCGCCACAGTGCTGAGAATGCTTCGCGAAGGTAAGGTGGTCGAGCCCATCGACTATGAGAATGCTGCGCTTATCTTCCAACACGGAAGCACGCCGGAGGAGTACAGGTTGGCGCACGCCCTCGCCACGATCGCAGCGGCCCTGGAGCCTGAAAGGCGCTTTGCAAAGCAGCTGAAACGAGTGAGTTGGGATCGCCTGCATTTGTCCATGGGACGCCAGCAATGGTTTGGCACCCAAAGCCTGAAAGACCCGGCAACCGGCGCATTTGCATATCCGCCAAACGATCCGACGGTTACTGATCTTCAACGATCGATGCTCGACCAAAGCCCATTGATCCCTACCCCGAAATCCAACTGAGCGACTACGAACTCCATCGCAGCGCAGGCCTAGCTGGCGGCCTGGCTTGGTGCGGCGCAAACATCCCCCTCACCTCAACCTGAAACTCGCCACCAGCTCCGACAGCTGCTGCGCCTGGTTGCGCAGGCTCTCGGCCGCGGCCGCGCTTTCTTCCACCAGGGCGGCGTTCTGCTGCGTCACCTGGTCGAGCTGGCCCACCGCCTCGCCCACCTGGGAGATACCGCGCGACTGCTCGCCGCTGGCGCTGGCGATCTCGGCGATCAGGGTGCTGACGCGGCCCACCTCCTGCACGA
Organism: Paucibacter sediminis; assembly: GCF_030254645.1. Lineage (NCBI taxonomy): Bacteria > Pseudomonadati > Pseudomonadota > Betaproteobacteria > Burkholderiales > Sphaerotilaceae > Roseateles > Paucibacter sediminis. Next base: position 3,673,720 of record NZ_CP116346.1, on the reverse strand, counting down.
TGTCCTGCATCGCGCCGCCGGCCTGCTCGGCCAGGCGGTTGCCGTTCTCGACCTTGGTCTGGCTGTCGCCGATCAGCGACTTGATCTCGCGCGCCGCCTCGGCGCTGCGCTGCGCCAGGCTGCGCACCTCGCCCGCCACCACCGCGAAGCCCCTACCCTGCTCGCCCGCGCGCGCCGCTTCCACCGCGGCATTCAGCGCCAGGATATTGGTCTGGAAGGCGATGCCATCGATCACGCCGATGATCTCCGAAATGCGGTTGGAGCTCTGCGAGATCGCCGCCATATTGCTGACCAGATCGCCCACCACGGCGCCGCCACGGCCGGCCGCGGCGCTGGCGCTGTGCGCCAGTTCGTTGGCCTGGGCGGCGGTCTGGGCGTTGTTGCGCACCGTGCTGGAGAGCTCCTCCATGGTGGCCGCGGTCTCCTCCAGATTGCTGGCCTGGGTCTCGGTGCGCTGGCTCAGATCGGCATTGCCGGTGGCGATCTCGGCCGAGCCGGTGCTGATGCTCTCGCTGCTGTCGCGCACCTGGCCGACGATGGCGCGCAGGCTTTCCGTCATGCGGCCAAGCGCCTGCAACAGCTGCGCCATCTCGTTGCGGCCCCTGGCCTGCAGCGTGGCGCTGAGGTCCCCCGCGGCGACGCGCTCGGCCAGGTCCAGGGCCTCACGCACCGGCGCGGTGATGGAGCGGCTCACAACCCAGGCCAGCCAGACCGACAGCGCAATCGCCAGCGCCGTGCCCAGCAGGCTCACCCACATCACCTGGCTGCTGCCACTCTGCGCCGCGGCATAGTCCTTGGCGCCCTCGCTGACCTGCAGCCCGATCAGGGCGTCCATGGCCTCCTGGGTCTGCTTGCCCAGCGGCAGGATCTGCCCCGAGTAGATCTGGGTCGACTGTTCGGCCGCACCGGACTTGATGGCATCGCGCGCGGCCAGCAGCCCGTCCTTGACGTAGCGGCCGCGCAGCTCGATGAACTTGGCGGCCAGGCGCGCCTCCTCGGGCGTCATCTGGCTGGCCGCATAGGCCTTCCAGGCCTTGGTGACCTGCTCGATATTGCCCTGCATCACCGCGTTCAGCTCGTCCAGCTTGCCCGGCGCCTGCATCATCTCGGTGACCAGCACGCGGTTCTGCAGCATCAGCGAGTTGACCCGGGCCAGCTGCTGCAGCGGCACGGTGCGGTCTTCGTAGATCTGGCTGGTGCTGGCGGCGATCTGGCGCGCGCCCAGGGTGCCCAGCACCGAAATGATGATGAGCAGCACCATCACGGTGCCAAAGCCCACGGCGAGCCGGGTTCCGACTCTCAGGTTCTCGAACGTAAGCATCTCGACCTCCGGACACCATCCTCAAACCATGCCCCTGGGCGCAGGGGTGATGGGCCAGTATAGGGATGGAGCTCCACACCGGCCAGGGTTTCCGATCCTGCTAGCAAGATCTGACCCTAGCCTGTCAGGCCGCTCAGCCGGGCATCGAAAGCCGCTTCACCGCGCCGACGAAGCGCTGCAGGGTGGGCGACAGTACGCCGGGGGCCAGCCGCAGGTCCAGCAGCTGGAAGCGGCCGCGCTCGGCCTGGGCGCAGGCCAGCGCTTCGACCAGCTGGCCCACCGTGTGGACCTCGTAGCCGCGCCCGCCCATGCCGGCGGCCATGGCCGCGAAGTCCCAGGCGCCGCGGCCGTTGTAGCGGCCCTCGGGCTCGAAGGTGCGCAACATCTCCCAGCTGGCGTTGTTGAGCAGCAGCACGATCGGGTCGCAGCCCATCGCGCGGGCGTTGCCCAGCTCCCAGCCGGTCATCTGGAAGGCGCCATCGCCCACCAGCACCAGGGGGCGGCGTCCGGTGGCCACCTGCAGGCCCAGCGCCGCCGGCACGCCATAACCCATGGTGGCGTAGTAGCCGGGGGCGATCAGGTCGGTGGGCGTGAGGTCCATGGCGGTGAACAGGCAGTCGCCCATGTCGCAGGCCACCGGCAACGCGCCATGCTTTTGCATCAGGGCATTGGCCGCCGCGGCGATCGCCGCCGGGGTGAGCGGCGCATCCGGCGCGGGCAGCTCGGGCGTCGCGCGCGCGGTCTCGATGAAGGGCTGGGGCGGCCGCGTCATCACGCGCAGCAGCAGCGCCTCCACCAGCTCCTTGATGGGCAGCTCGCGGTAGACATGGTGGCCCATCTCCACCTCGCCCTGCCAGACGCGGATGGCATGGCGGAAATCGATGCGCTTGCGCGAGACGGCGAAATTGCTGTCGCAGATGATGGCGCCCAGCAGCAGCAGGGCGTCGGAGCCCTCCACCGCCTCGGTGAGTTCCGGATCGCCGGCCAGGCCCAGGTAGGTGCCCAGATGCTGCACGCCGGAATCCACCAGCAGGCCGCGCCCCATCAGCGTGGTGGCGACCGGGATGTTGAGGCGGCGCGCCAGCTCGGCCACCTGGGCCTCGATGCCATAACGGCGGATCTCCACGCCCACCAGCAGCAGCGGATGGCGCGCCGCGCGCAGGCGCGCCAGCAGCTCGTCGGCGCAGGCGGCCAGGCGCTCGCGGTCCAGCGGCGGGGGCGGCAGCTCGGGTGGCGCGGCGCAGGCGCGCTCGGGCATGTCGCGCGGGATCTCCAGGTAGACCGGGCCGGCGCGGCGCAGCGCGCTGTCGAGCACGCGCGCGATCAGGGCCGGCGCGGTGACGGGGTCGTCGAGCCGGGCGCGGTCCACCGTCAGCTCCTCGAAGATGCGCCATTGCGAATCCAGCGCCTTCACCTGGTGGTGCAGCAGCAGGCCGCTGGCCACCTCGTGCGCGGCCGGCGCGCCCGACAGCACCACCAGCGGCACGCGCTCGGCATAGGCGTTGGCCACCGGGTTCACCATATTGAGCGCACCCGCACCATAGGTGACGGCGGCCACGCCCAGGCCGCCGCGCACGCGCGCCGCGGCATCGGCCGCGAAGCCCAGGCCCGGCTCATGCGAGAGCGTGTACAGCGGCAGGATGGCGGCGCGCTCGATGGCGCGGAACAGCGGCAGGGCAAAGTCGCCCGGGATGCCGAAGATCTCGGTGGCGCCGCGCGCCTTCAGCGCATGCAGCAGCTGTTCGGTGAGATTGCTCCACATGGCTTCAGGCCTTGCCCAGCATCGATGCCGGCAGCAGCGGGCCGATCGCGTCCAGCGTGTTCTTCAGCATCAGGCCGAACTCGGTGTCGCCCTCCATCACCAGCGCGCGTTCGAAGAACAGGCGGTCGGCGTCCTCCTCGCCGCGCAGCAGGCGCCACAGCGCGAGGCTGCGCGCACGCACGGTGACGGCCGGTTGCGCGCCACCGGCGGCGGGCATGAAGCCCTTGGGTCCCAGCAGCAGGCGCACGCGCAGGCCGGGCTCCAGCAGCTCCAGCTCCACCACGCGGCCGGCCAGCAGGCGGCGCTGCTCGGCGTCCAGGCGCGGCAGCAGCAGGCGGTCGAGCGCGCGCGCCGCCACGAAGGATGGCGGTTGCAGCGGCAGGCGGCGCAGCAAAGCCTTGAGGCCGGGGGGCAGTTCAAACATGGGCAAGCTCCTCCACCATGCCCGCCTGGCGGTGGGCGAATCCGTTCACCAGCGCGCCCGGCAGCGGCATTGCCTGCAGCTCGGCACGCGCCTCGTCAGCCGGCAGGCCGGCATGCAGCACCTCGTCGAACAAGCTCACCACGCGGGCAAAGCCCTGACTACAGGGCGAGAGCCGCAGCCGATCGACGCCGGCGGCGCGCAGCGCCGCACCCTCGCCGATCAGGCAATGCAGGGCCGCGGACTGGGTGGAGATGCCGTTCAGCACCAGGAAGGGCTGGCCCTCGGTGGTGGAGAGCAGCAGGCCGTCGGCATCGTCGCGGCAGCGGAACTCGCACTCGTCCTTGCTGAGGCGGTGATGGCGGGCCGTGAAGCAGCGCGCCGAGAAGGCCAGCGGCATGCGGCCGAAGCCGAACACCTCGGTCTGGATCGCGCCGGCCGGCCCATGCACCCGGGCCGCGGGCGGGTTGACGCGGGCCACCGCGTCCAGCGCCAGTTCCAGCGGCGCCACCCAGGTGTCGGCGCCCAGGCCGGCATGCTCGACCAGGGCCGCGCGGCTGTAGATGTTGAGGTGCGGGCCCAGCGTGAAGGGCAGGCGCTCAGACTGTTGCGCGAGGCGCTGCAGGGCCGCGGCATCGCCGGCCTCGACCGCGAACTCGCCCTGCTCCGCAATGCGGCGCAGCTGCCGCAGCTCGGCCTCCGACATCAGGAGCGGCAGCGTGGCCAGGCGCACGCGCTTGCCGGCGCTGACGAGGTCGCGCGCCAGCGCCAGCCAGTCCAGCAGCGTGAACTCGTTGCGCCGCGAGCAGGTCACCTCGCCCAGCACAAAGGTGTCGGCCGGCCCCTCGGCCAGCTCGGCATAGGCCTGCACCAGGCACGTGCGCGGCCACCAGTATTGCAGCGGGCCAATGGTCAGGCCCAGTCGTTTCTTTTCCATGATGGATTCCCTCAGCGCCATGGCCGCTCATACGCACCCAGGGTGCTTTGCTGGCCCTCGGCCCAGCGCGCCAGCTCGGCGCTCCAGGCGGGTGCCACGGCATAACGCGCATCCGACGCGGCCATGTCGATGGCCTGGCGCCAGACCTTGGTGACGCCCGCCACATAGCTGGGGCTGCGCTGGCGGCCCTCGATCTTGATGGCCTTGACGCCCGCCTCGATCAGCTGCGGCAGCAGTGCCAGCGTATTCAGGCTGGTGGGCTCTTCCAGCGCGTAGTCGCGCTCGCCCTCCACCAGGAAGCGGCCCTTGCACAGGGTCGGGTAGCCGCGCGGCTCCTGCGGGGCGTAGCGGTCGATCAGCACGCCGGAAAGGCGCGCATCCACGCCCTGCGGCCCCTCCAGCCATTGCACCGCCGCGGGTGGCGAGCACACGCCGGCGGTGTTGGGCGACTGGCCGGTGACGTAGGACGAGAGCGCGCAGCGCCCCTCCACCATCACGCACAGGCTGCCGAAGCCGAACACCTCGATCTCCACCCCGGTGTGGCGTATCACATGCTGGACCTGGCTGAGCGTGAGCACGCGCGGCAGCACGGCGCGCTGGATGCCGTAGCGCTCGCGGTAGAACTCGATCGCCTCGTAGCTGGTGGCCGAGGCCTGCACCGAGAGATGCAGGCGCAGCTCGGGATGGTGCGCGCGCGCATAGGCCAGCACCGCGCTGTCGGCCACGATCAGGGCATCTGCGCCGAGTTCGGCGGCGCGGTCGACGGCGCGGCGCCAGGGCCCGTCATCGCGCGCATCGGCATAGGTGTTGAGCGCCATCAGCACCTGGCGGCCGCGCGCATGGGCATAGCTCACGCCCTCGCGCACCTGGGCGTCGTCGAAGTTCAGGCCGGCGAAATTGCGCGCGTTGGTGGCGTCCTTCAGCCCGAGGTAGACGGCGTCGGCCCCGGCATCGATGGCCAGGGTGAGGGCACGCAGCGAGCCGGCGGGGCAGACGAGGTCGGGCTTGGGGTGGGGTGCGGGCGAGGCCATGAATCACAGATAGTCGCCGCGGGGCGGCAAGGCTGTGAAATCTAGGCGCATGCCCGCGGCATGGTTTTGTGCTGTCTCAACAGCCCGACTTGCTCGCGATCAAGCGCGCCGTCACTGCCCGCTGAACAGGCCCCGTTCGCTGGCCCACACCGCCACCTGCACACGCGAGCTGAGGTCCAGCTTGCGCAGGATGTGCTGCACATGGATCTTCACGGTGGTCTCGGCGATGTCGAGGGTGCGCGCGATCTCCTTGTTGCTGGCGCCGCGCGCGATCTCGCGCAGGATGTCCTGCTCGCGCGGCGAGAGCGTACCGAGGGCGGCGTCGCGCTCGGCCTGGCTGGTGGCCGCCGCACCCGCCGTCGGCGCCGCCACGCTGGCCTTGAAGGCGCGCACCAGCTTGTGCGTCATCTCGGGGCTGACCACCGATTCGCCGCGCACCGCGCGCCGTATCGCCGCGGCGAGCTCCTGGCCGTCGATGGTCTTGAGCAGATAGCCCACCGCACCGGCGCGCAGCGCGGCGGCCAGGTCTTCCTCGTCCTCGCTGACGGTCAACATGATGAAGCGCGTCTCGGGTGCGGCCTCCAGCAGGCCCGGCAGCAGATCGACGCCGCGCACGCCCGGCATGTGGTTGTCCAGCAGCATCACGTCGGGCCTGAGCGTGGCCACATGGCGCAGCGCCTCGCTGCCGTCGCTGGCCTCGCCCACCACGTCCAAGCCCTCCTCATGGGCCAGCAGGGCGGTGAGGCCGCGGCGGAACAGGCTGTGGTCGTCGACCACCATGACGCGGATCTTCTCCTCGGGCAGCTTGCTCATGCGCTTTCTCGTTGCGGTTCATGCGTGTCGGCCTGGCGCTCCTGGCGCGGCGGCAACAGCAGGGTGACCTGGGTGCCCTGGCCGGCCGAACTGCGGATCTCCAGGCGCGCGCCGATGCGGGCGGCGCGCTCGCGCATGATATGCAGGCCCACATGGGTTTCATCGGCGGCGTCGCCGCTCTGGTCGAAGCCGGCGCCATCGTCCCAGACCTCGAAGCGCCATTGCGGCCCCTGCAGCACGCGCAGCTCGACGCTGCGCGCACCGGCATGCTTGCGCACGTTCGAGAGCGCTTCCTGCACGATGTGCAGCACCTGGATCTGCTCGTCGGGCGGCAAGGGCACGCCCTGGCCGGTGACCACCAGGCGCGCCGTCAGCCCGCTCTGCAGCTCGAACTTGGAGAGCGTGGTGCGCAGCGCATGCTCGATGTCCTCATGGCCGGCGCGGGTGCGGAAGTGCAGCAGCAGCTCGCGCACATCGGCATAGCTCTCGCGCACGCCGGCATCGATCTCGCCCAGGGTGCGCTCCACCTCCTCGGCGCGCTGCTTGGCCAGCGCGCTGCGCAGCAGCTGCACCTGGATCTTCAGAAAGGCGAGCGACTGCGCGATCGAATCGTGCAGCTCCTGGGCCAGCAGATTGCGCTCCTCGCTGATCGCCATCTCGCGGTCGCGCGCCGCCAGCCGCAGGTTCTCCAGCTGCGAGGCCACCTGGCCCACCAGGGCATCGAGCAGATGCCGCTCGGCCTCGGGGATGGGGCGCTCGCCGTAGAAGAACAGCTCCACCTCGCCATGGGTGCGCTGCTGGGTGCGCATGGGGATGGCGACCACGGTCTGGTAGCCGGCCGCCTCGCAATGCCGCAGCGTGCGCGGGCCCAGCTGACGGATCGGGATGACGCGCGCACCGGGCGCCGTTTCGAGATGCTCGCCGCAGGCGCATTCGCCCACGCGCACGCAATGCTCGGCATCGCGCATCTGCTGCGGCAGGCGCACCTGGCCCAGCAGCAGCAGGCGCTCGCCGTCCTCGGTGGCCAGGCGCACGGCGGCGGCGTCGGCACCGGCGATGCGGCAGATCTTCTGCGCAAAGCTCTGCGCCAGCTCTTCCATGCTGTCGTGGTTCTGCGCCGCCAGCAGGGCCACGTCGTAGAGCGCGGCCAGGCGCTCGTTCTGCTGCGCCAGATTGGCGGTCTTGGCCGCCACCTTGGCCTCCAGGCCCGCATAGGAGCGCTGCAGGGCGTCGGCCATCTGGTTGAAGCCCTGGGCCAGGCTGGAAAACTCCTCGACCGAATTACGCTCGTCGATGCGCTGCGAGAAGTCGCGCGCCGCCATGGTGGCCAGGCCGTCGCGCAGGCGCTGCAGCGGCCGCACGATCCACATCAGCGTGCCCGAGACGAACACCACCGAGGCGGCCGCCACCAACACGACGAGGCCGAAGCACAGCCCGCCCAGCAGCGCGGTGCGGGTGGCGATGGCATGCTCGATGGCCGAGACGAAGCTGTCCACCGTGGTGACGAACCGGTCGGCCTGCTGGCGCAGCGCCGGCCCGCCCTGCTCCGCCAGCAGCTTGGCACGCAGCGGCTGCCAGGCGCGTTCGACCTCGGCAAAGCGCTCGATGCAGGCCTGGTTGTCGGGGATGAAGAGCGGGCGCGAGGGGTCGCCCTCGCGCAGATTGCGCACCATCGCGTCGAAGGCCGCGACGCCATCGGGCAACTCGGCCTGGCCGCCGGTCTCATGCGCCAGCGTCAGCCGGTAGGTCATCATGCGCATGCGCCCGGCCTCGTTGATCGCGCCGGCGCCGCCCTCCAACTGCCAGGAAACCCATAGCGTGAAGGCGATCGAGGCCAGAGCCACCGTCAGAAAGGTGGTCTGGATCAGGGCGAGCTTACCCGCCAGGCTGCGTAGGAGCTTGCGCATGGCGACACCCTAAGGTGCCGCCCCGGGTCAGAGCTTGATGAAGATCAAGCCGGCCTCAGTTGGAGGCGGCAGATGCCGGTGCCGCGGCGCTGGCGGCATCCGCGGCCGGGGTGGCGGCCGGGGCCGAAGCCTCGGCGTGCGGCGCCGAGACATCATGCTTCTCGCCACCCATGTCGATATTGCCGCCACTCTTGGTCAGCACGAAGAGCGCCAGGGCGGCAAAGATCACGAAGGCGACGAGCAATTTCCACATGTCAGAGTTCCTGGCAAAGATTCGATGCCGCATTCTGGCCGGGCTTGCTGACGCCGGGCTGAGCGCGGCGTCCTGTCCCTTCAAACAGCACTAAGGTGCCGGAGCGGGGTCGGGGCTGGCCGGGCAATCTATCGCGCGATTGGCGTTGCTGCTGATGCAGCGCTGATGCAGGGTGGTCGCCAGGCCGCTCACAGTGGGGCATGAACCGCTGGTGGTGATGTAATAGTTCTGTTGATCCAGCGACTCCCGCACGTTGGTGTAGGCCTGGAAGTTGCGTTGGTTGTCGCTGAGCCCATTCGTGGCCGCGTACTGGAACCGGCAGACCAGATAGTTGCTACCCGAAGCCATGCCGGTCAGGAGTACCTTGCCGGCCCAGGGATCAGTCGTAGCGGCTACCCGCATCACGCACAGATAGTATTTGTAGCCGGCGATGAAGGCTCCGGGCGTATTCTGGTTTTCCGCGTTGCCGAAGCTGCAATCCGCCGCGCCATGCGATGTCGTTCCCGAGAGTCCGCTGAAATTGAGCCCGGTGACGGCCGAATTTGAACCTGACACATAACCCGCCAGGATATAGGCCGGGTAGTTTTCGCAGCTCTCCGCCTCGGCCGCCGTGGAGGGCATGGAACCACAGCGCCGCACAACATAGCCCGAGTCATTGCTGAACACGATCACAAAATTACCCAACGGCACCGCGCTCTTACCCTCCCCCAGGTCGGTCGCGGCAATCGGAATGTTCAGATTGCGGTTCTTCGGGCGCTTGATATTGCCGTTTCCTGGCAGCGGAAAGCCCAGCGCACCCGACAAGGCCGGATCGGTCTTGGCAATGTAAGAGTTGAGCGTCACGCTCTTGGTTTCGCCGGCCCGATCGACCCAAGAAACCGCCACCTGGATGGTGCGCTGCGCATCGGCATTGCTGCCGCCCATGGTGACCTGCCGCGTAAAGGTCACGTTGGAGCCCGTCGCGATCTCATCGGGGGCGCTCGCAAGCGAATCCCAGGCCGCCTTGCCCGCACCGGCTTCGATCGAATTGAAGGCACGCAGTTCCTCGATCTTTTCCTGCGCCAGCCTGGTTGCTTCGCTGCGCTGGCGCGCCAGATCGGCATTGCGCGACATCACCATCTGCATGCCCGCCAGGCCCAGCATGCTGAACGCCATGATCAGCAGCGCCACCATGGCCTCGATCAGGGTGAAGCCGCGTTGTCTGCCCATGGTCCGAAGCCGGTAGGTATTTGTCGTCGTCAGCATCATGAGGATCTCCACTTACCAGTCGCGCCAACTACCGGGCACACGCACGATGGTGCCGTTGTTTGCATTCAGGTTGTTCAGCACATTCGGGTCGTATGCCGCCGTGCCATTGCCATTGTTCGAATAGGCCGCACAGCTGACGATGGCGCCATGGATATTGGCCGCACCCGTGCCGAGGTTGTTGTAATCGGCCGAATTGGAAAACACCATGCCATAGAGATCCCAGTTCCCGTTCACCTTCAACGCATTGGGCGTCACGAACACCACCGGATCCGCCACCGTCCCCAAAGTGCCGTTACCGCTCAACTGCACGTCGGAGGTGAAATAGAAGGCGCGCTTGCCCTGGTCGTAGGCGGTGCTCAACTTGTTGCTGCAATCGCTGGCACTGCTGCAGGACAGCACCGTGGTGGTCGGCGCCGTTCTGAACTCATCCATGGTGGTACCGAAGTAGGCATTGAACATGCGGGAATTGCTGCAGGTCGGGTCGGCGCTGGCCAGATCTGCCAGCGACTTGTCGGAACCGACCAGCGCATTGGCCGCGGGTTGGCCGGGGATGGTCGTCAGCGAGGTGCCCGGGCTGGTGGTGATGGTCGTGCCGGCATTGACCAGCACGCCGTTGGTTTCCACATCGTTGTTGACGATGTTGTAAGAGCCACCAATGGCACAAGAAGTTCCGCAGGTGATGGGCCCGGCGGGTTTGCCCGGCAGCAGGGGGCTGGCCTTGAGCACCGCCCTGACCATGGCACTCGCGTCGGCGCTGCCCGTCTGCCCCGCCTGGCAGGCAGCGGACTGGGCCGTGCACCCATAGGAAGTAATCTGTACCGCGCCCGACTGACCCGCAAGGGCCTCGAACACGACCGTGAAGCTAGGTTCGCTGGCGTTGCCTAGGCTGGCATTGCCGCTGGTCGGGCAGCTGCAGGTCCAGGCGCCGCCACTGCGCTTGCAACCCGCGGTCACACCGGCCAGAGGCGTGAACGTGGTGCCGCTGGGCGCCAGGTAACGCTTTCTGAAGCTGCTACCCGAACTGGTGGGCACGCAGGCCGGGTCTATTTCCCTGGGGGTATTGAGCATGCCCAGCGCCCACTCCATGCCGCCCTCGGCCAGTTCCATGGCCTCGGTCGAACGAATCTGGTTGGCCGCGGTGCGCTGCTCAAAAATGACATTGCGGTTCAGATAGAACACGATCAATGACATGCTGAGCATCAGGGTCAGGGTGACCACCAGGGTGCCGACGCCGCGCTGCCGCGCATTCGATGCTGGATGTTGCTGCTTCATGCTTACTGTCCTCACGCCCCGCTTAGGCCGGGCATTTGCCCGACATTTCATCGTTGCGAAGCCGTACGCTGGTGCGCAGCGTGCGGACCACGGTGCTGTCCAGCACCGAGCGCCCCGTCAGCACCAGGTCGTAGCGGCGCACCTTGACCTCGGGGCAACCGGCTGAGCCCGGGGAGCAATTCGTCGGGCAGCGGTAACCAAGCGGAATGGTGTCCGGGCTGGCGTCGTTCAGGCTCAGCGAGGTGATGGTGGTGTAGTTTGGATCGTTGAGTTTTTTCCAGGTACCGTTGCTGGTCTGCATTTCGACCGTGCCATCGTCAGCATTGCGCCTGAAGCCGAAAGTCTCGGCATCGCTTTTCGCATCATCCTCGGCGCCGCGAGAAAAGGAATAGACGATTTGTCCATCCGTCGGCGAACTGGCGGGCGCCACCGACGCATAGGGGTTGGACGCAGCAGCAGCGGCGGCGCCGACGGCAAGCGTGCCGTTGATGGCGTTGCCCCAATAACCCGCACGGCGCAGGTCGCGTGTGATCAGATCGGCGATATTGCGCAGATCCTGCTCCACACGGGCATTTGCCACCACGCGCCGACTCTGCGAGACATTGCTCGCGAACAGCGATATCGCACCAGCCGTCACCATCAGGCCCACCGTCAGCCCCACCATCAGCTCGACCAGGGAAATGCCACGCTCAAGCCGTGCCCCCCGGCGTCTTGACGATCGCGACGTCATCGTCATGTTCAGCATGGCTTGATCCTCCCCATGAACGAGCCTTCGGCGATGCAGGTGGTCACGCGCCCGACCTCGTCCACCGCCAGCGTCAGCTTTGCGGTGGTGCCGGATACCGTGACATCAATGCTGCCCGTGGCAGCGGCACTGCCGCGCAGGCTTTCAAACCGGATCGTGACGCCCTGGGACAGGCTGGCTCCACTGGGCAGGTCCACGGTCTTCAGCACGATCCCGCTGGTGAGCCCCTTCAGCCTATAGGAACTGCCGTCCGCGCTGCTCACCAAGGTGACATCCTCGCGGCGCCGGATGGACTCGGAGCGGGCGTACTGCAGATCGGTACCCAGCTCATTGGCCACGCCTTCGATGCGCAACCGCCTGAACAGATCCACTGCGCCCGGCACGGCCACAGCCATCAGGATCGCGACCACGACCAAGGTCACCATCAGTTCGACGAGGGTCATCCCGCAGTTGGTGGCGGCGCGGTGCATCAGCGGCTCCAGCAGGCAGGCTGCGCGTAGTTGGCGGCGCCAGCGGTCACCGTCAGTGCCAGCGTGGCACAGCCGCTGTCGGAGGCCTGGCTGCCCAGACCGGTGAAGGTCAGGGTATAGCCGGTTGCGTCGACACTCGACAGCGCAAAGGAGTAGTAGCCCCCGACCGTGGGTGAACTGATATTGAGCTGGGCCAGCGTGGCGTAGCTGCTGTTTTCGCTGCGCCAACGCTCCTGGGCCTGCATGACCCGCGCTGCCGTATCGACAGCGTCGCTGCGATGACCTCTGCGCACAAACGACTGGTACGAAGGTATGGCCACCGCGGCCAGAACGCCGACTACCACCACAGTGATCATCAACTCGATCAAGGTGAAGCCGGCGTGCCGCCGTTTGAGGGTAGAACAGTGAATCATCCGCAAGGCCCGGTTGGAGTGAATCTTCGACTCGACGGATGAATTGTCGGCGGCCTCGCGCCAGACGGGCGTGCATACGGCACAACTCAGGTCGGCCAAGCGACAAATGGCCGGCTCGCCGCGATGAGCGGTTCCCGGCACGGGGGCGCAGGCAAACGAACGCGCCTAGAGCTCACGCCACGAGAAAGGGCTCCTTGCGGAGCCCTTTTCGGTTGGCTGCAGTCGCGCTGCAGTCAGGTCGACATCAGTCGTGCGCGTAGATGTCCACGTCCTTGGTCTCACGCACAAACAGCAGGCCGATCACCAGGGTCATGGCGGCCACGCCGATGGGGTACCAGAGACCGTGGTAGATGTTGCCGTTCTGCGCCACCATCGCGAAGGTGATGGAGGGCAGCAGGCCACCGAACCAGCCATTGCCGATGTGGTACGGCAGGCTCATCGAGGTGTAGCGGATGCGGGTCGGGAACAGCTCCACCAGCATCGCCGCAATCGGGCCGTAGACCATCGTCACGTACAACACCAGCACGAACAGAATCGCGATCACCATCGGCTGGTTCACCTTGGCCGGATCGGCCTTGGCGGGGTAGCCGGCGGCCTTCATCGCGTCGCCCAGTTCCTTCTTGAAGGCGGCGATGCCCTTGGCGCTGGCCTCATCGAACTTGTGACCGCCTGCGGCCACGCTCGCGTTCAGACCAGTGATCTGCTTGTCGCCGACCTTGACGACGGCCACGCTGCCGGCCGCGCCGGGCAGGGTTTCGTAGCTGGCCGAAGACAGTGCCAGGGCACGCTTGGCGATGTCGCAGGAGCTGGTGAAGTCCACCTCACGGGCAATCGGGCTGCCCTGGAAGGAGCAGGTGCTCATGTCCACCGTCAGCGAGATCTGCGCGGAGGCTTGCGCCTTGGCCAGGTCCGGGTTGGCGGCGTTGGTGAGTGCCTTGAACAGCGGGAAGTAGGTCACGCAGGCCAGCAGCAGGCCGGCCATGATGATGGGCTTGCGGCCGATCTTGTCAGACAGCGTGCCGAACACCACGAAGAAGGGCGTGCCCAGCAGCAGCGAGACCGCCACCATGATGTTGGCGGTGGACGAATCCACCTTCAACACGCTGGTCAGGAAGAACAGCGCATAGAACTGGCCCGAATACCAGACCACGCCCTGGCCGGCCACCAGGCCGAACAGCGCCAGCGCCACGATCTTCAGGTTCTTCCACTGGCCGAAGGACTCGGACAGCGGTGCCTTGGAGGTCTTGCCCTCGCTCTTCATCTTCTGGAAGGCGGGCGATTCGTTCATCGACAGACGAATCCAGACGCTGATGGCCAGCAGCAGGATCGAGACGATGAAGGGCACGCGCCAGCCCCACTCGGCGAAGGCCTGCTCACCGATCATGGTGCGGGTGCCCAGAATCACCATCAGCGACAGGAACAGACCCAGCGTCGCGGTGGTCTGGATCCAGGAGGTGTAGGCACCGCGCTTGCCCTGCGGGGCATGCTCGGCCACATAGGTGGCGGCGCCACCATACTCGCCGCCCAGCGCCAGGCCCTGCAGCATGCGCAGGCCGATCAGGATCACCGGGGCGGCCGATCCGATGGTGGCATAGGACGGCAGCACACCCACGATAAAGGTCGACAGACCCATGATCAGGATGGTCACCAGGAAGGTGTACTTGCGACCGATCATGTCGCCCAGGCGGCCGAACACCAGTGCGCCGAAGGGGCGCACGATGAAGCCCGCGGCAAAGGCCAGCAGCGAGGCGATGAAGGCCGCCTGCGGGTCCAGACCCGAGAAGAACTGCTTGGCGATGATCGGCGCCAGCGAACCGTAGAGGTAGAAGTCGTACCACTCGAACACCGTGCCGAGGGAAGAGGCGAAGATGACCTTCTTCTCTTCCGCCGTCATCGGCGTGTTGGTCGACACTGCAGTAGCAGTTGCCATGTGAGAAGTCTCCAGTAGAAGCGTCGTGGAGAACCACCGCCCGGTGATCCTTGGGGGCGACTGTGAGCCCCTCCTCTGACCCGTCTCTGACGCGAGACTGAACGCTGGCTGACGAAACCCGCAGCAACCCTAGGCCACTGTTTCTCCATGCGAAATTTGAGCCCCATCAAGGGTAAGCACCGAGCGCACCGCGATGCGCCGCGGCGGCTCAGGCCCAAGCTTGCTCGAGGCGGCGCCGCGGCATCAGCTCGCCCGCGGCCCAGGCCAGCAGGGCCAGGCCGGCGTAGACCGGCGCGCCGCTCAGCAGCGGATCCAGCGGGGTCAGGCCTTGCCAGCCCAGCAGCAGCCACAGCATGGCCACGCTCTCGCCCAGGTGCGGGCCGCCACTCCAGGCGCCCAGGCTGATCAGCAGGGCCGGCAGGAACAGGCAGGCGGCCGCGGTGGCCAGCAGCAGCTCCCAGCGCCCCGCCGCCAGCATTGCCAGGCCGGCACCGCCGCACAGCGCGAGGCACAGCAACACGCCCGCAGCGAACAGCGCCAGCCGCTGGCTGCGGCCGCCGCAGGCGCTGCTGCCCAGCAGCGCGCCGGCGTCATGGGCGGGCGCACGGCCACCCGCCGGCGCCAGCATCAGCGCCGCCCAGGCCAGGCTGGCCAGCAGCAGATCATGCTGGGCGCGCGCACCCGTCAGCAAGGCGCCGGCCACCATCAGCGCGAGCGCGCCGGCCTGCCACCAGCGCGGCTGGCGCAGCAACAGGCGCAGCTCCGCCCACAGCAGCGGCCCGAAGCGCCGCAAGCCCGGCGGCAGGCGCAGCACCTGGCGCAGGCGGCCGGCACCGCGCGGCTCGGCCTCGGCCAGCTCCGCCAGCGGTTCGGCCGCCGGCATGCGCCGGCCACGCGCGACATAGGCGGCATGAAAGCAGGCCGCCAGCCCCAGCAAGCCGGCCGCGGGCAGCACGAAGGCCCATTGCGTCAGCACCTGGCGAGCGGTCCAGGCCATGCCGTTCCATTGGAAGACGCCCTGTTGGCGCAGCTGCGTGGCGCTGGTGAAGCCCGAGCCCAGGGTGTAGCCGGGCAGCTTCTCCTGCGGCACCTGGCTCAGCAGCGCAGCGCGCATATCCGGCACCAGCACCGAGATGCCCAAGGGCTCGGCCGCGCCGCGCTCGCTGCGCAGCACCGCCTGGCTCATCAGCACGCCCAGCAACAGGACGACCACGCCATTGCCCAGCGCGCCGCGCATCCAGGGCAGGCTCTCGAACACCAGGCTGAGCGCCGCCAGCAGCATCAGCAGCGGCAGGCTCAACACCAGGAAGGGGCCCAGCAGTGCCGTGGCCGCCTGCCAGGGGCCGGCCATCGCCACCTGCGCCAGCCCCGCCGGCGGCAGGAACTGCTGCAGCACCGCCATCGCCAGCATCACCAGGAGCATGCTCAGCAGCAACAGCAGATGGCTGAGCCATTTGCCCAGCATGTAGCGCAGCGCGCCGAGGCCGGTGCTGCCGAGGATCTGGTCCATGCCCGAACGCGCGTCGCGCTGCACGCCGCCCTTGATCAGGAAGTAGCCGAACAAGCTCATCATGGTGTTGAAGACCAGCGCCATCTGCGCGCCCACCCAGGCCGCGTTGTGGGCGCCGCGGTAGCCGCCCACGGCCAGCATCATGTCGCCGCGCAGCACCAGGCCGGCCAGCGCGCCGCACAGCAGCAGCGCCAGCACAAAGCCGCGGCCGCGGCTGCGCTCGCGCAAGTCCGCCAAGGCCACCGGCCAGATCGGCGCCAGCCAGCGCAGCGCCCCGCTCATGCGGCCTCCGCCTGGGCAGCACGCGGGCGCGTGGCCCACAGATAGGCGTCTTCCAGATTCGGCTCGGCGGCGCGCGCATCGATGTGCGGCGCCACCGGGCTCAGCACGCGCAGCTGCATGCCCTGCGGGCGCTTGAGCATGCCCGCCACCAGCCAGCGCTGGCGCAGCGCCTCCACGTCCTTGAAAGGCACGGTCCACAGCCACACCTGGCCCTGCAGCGCAAAGGCCAGCGAATCGGCCGAGTCGCGCGCGATCAGGCGGCCGCCGGCCATCATCAGGATGTCTTCGGCGGTGGCCTCAAGGTCGGAGACGATGTGGGTGGAGAGCAGGATGATGCGGTCCTGCGCCAGCTCGGCCAGCAAGTGGCGGAAGGCCGCCCGCTCGGCCAGGTCGAGCCCGATGGTGGGCTCGTCCAGGATCAGCAGCTCGGGGTCGTTCAACAGCGCCTGGGCGATGCCGACGCGCTGGCGCATGCCGCCCGAATAGCCGCCCAAGGCCTGCTTGGCGCAATGCTGCAGATTCAGCAGCGCGATCAGGTCGTCGATGCGCGCCCTGGCGCTGCGCGGCGACAGGCCCTTGGCCGCGGCCAGATAGCCAAGGAACTCGATCGCATTGAGCTGCGGGTAGACGCCGAAGTCCTGCGGCAGATAGCCCAGCCGCTCGCGCAAGACCTGACCCCAGTGCAGGCCGCCGGTGGGCACGCGCTCGCCCTTCCAGCAGATCTCGCCGGCGCTGGGCGTGCTGAGCGTGGCCAGCATGCGCAGCAGCGTCGACTTGCCGGCGCCGTTGGGCCCCAGGATGCCGGTGATGCCCGGCTGCAGCAAGGCGCTGAATTCGCGCAGCCCCCAGAAGCCGCCGGCGTACTGCTTGCCGAGGCCCTTCAGCTCCAGGCTGGGCGGGCATTGTTGCGATGGTGTTGGCGTGGCCGACATGATGGCTCCCGAACGATGTGGAAGCCATGCTAGGAACTCGGCGCCGGGGCGTCGCGCGCCTTGCGACCAATTGCGCAGCGCCCGGCATGCGCTGCAGAGAGCCCCGCTTCAGCCGCGCTGCACCCCGGGCGGCGCCGCGCCGGCCGCCTCCCAGGCGCCGCCGTCGAACCAGGCATCCCCCTGCAGGCAGGCCGCCACCATGGGCAGCGCGTCCAGCCCCCAGAACAGCCGGCCCTCGAGCTCCAGCGTGGGCACGCCGAACACGCCCGCCGCCAGCGCCGCATCGGTGGCGCCGCGCAGCGCCTGCTTGACCGGCTCGCCCTCGGGGTCCTGCACCAGGGCCAGGTCTTGCGTCAGGTCGGCCAGGCGCTGCGGCTCGTTGGGGTCGGCGCCGGCGCCGCGCCAGACATGGCGGAAGATGCGCTCCACCGCCAGCCGGCTCGGCGTGCGGCCCGGCTCGGCGCTGGCCCAGGCCAGGCGCAGCAGGGCCAGCGGATTGAAGGGATGCGGGGTCGGCAGCTGCATCGGAATCTGCAGCTGGTGCGCGTGCCAGGCGATCTGGCGATAGGTCCAGGCGCGCTTGGCCGGGATCTCCGCCGGCCCCTTCTGGCCGCCGGCCTTGAGCAGCGCGGCGAACAGGATTGGCACGTAATCGACGCTGTAGCTCTGGCCCGCCAGCGCCTCGGGCAGGCGCTCGAAGGCCAGCGCCGCATAGGGCGAGATCGGGTCGAAATAGAAACGGATGTGCTTCATAGGCTGCTCAGATGCTGGGTTCGGCGGCGGTGTAGATGCCCTGCTCCACCAGCAGCGCGCGGCGCGGCGGCAGCGCGGCGAGGATGGCCAGGCGGCTGGCGTCGTCGGCGCGCGACCAGGCGGCGATCTCGGCGATGGTGCGCGCGCAGCCCTCGCAAAAGCCGCTCGCCTCGTGCATGCGGCAGACATTGGTGCAGGGCGAGGCGACGCGTGCGGGGGTATCGCTCATGCCTGCACCACATCGATGACCGGCGCGCCGGTGAGCTGCACCAGCTCGTCCGGGCGCATGCGGAACACGCCATTGGGATGACCGGCGGCGGCCCAGATCAGCTCGAAGCGGAACAGCTCGCGGTCGATGAACAGCAGCGGCGGCGCGGCATCGCCCGTCGGCGCAAAGCCCAGCGGCGAGACGCCGCCGATCGAGAAACCGGTGCGCGCCTTCACGTAGTCGGCATCGGCGCGGCCCAGCGGGCCGGTCAGCTCCTTGAGCTTTTTCTCGTCCACGCGCCTGTCACCCGAGGCGATCACCAGCACCGCCTGCTCGTCGACCTTGCGGCGGAACACCACGCTCTTGGCAATCTGGCCCAGGCTCACGCCCAGCGCGTCGGCGGCCTCCTGCGAGGTGCGGGCCGCCACCTCCAGCCACAGCGGTGCATGGCCATGCTGGCGATCACGCAGCGCCGCGCTGACGCGTTGAAAACCTTCGGGACGGATACTGATATTCGGATCTTGCATGGACGGCATTCTGGCAGGCCTGGACGGCCCCTGCCGGCGTCGGGCCAAGGCAGAATCGGCCCATGCAAGACGACGAGATTGCCCGGCACCTGGAACAGGCGCGCAAATCCGGCGAACTGCGCCAGGCGGAGCATTTTGGCAAGCCGCTGGACGAGGACGCCGGCTATCTGGCCACACCGGATGGCCTGCGCATGCCCTTCAAGATCCTCAAGAACGCCGGCTTCGTGCCGCCCGAGGTCGAGCGCATGCGCGAGCGCGCCGCGCTGGCGGCAGGCCTGCAGGCCTGCGCGGACCCGCTGGAACGCCAAGCGCTGCAGCAGCGCTTGAGCGAACTCGAACAGGCCATCGCGCTGCGGCTGGAGAGCCTCAGGCGCAACGCCACGCTCTAGGCACTCAGCGAGGCCCTGTCAACGCCCAGAAAGGCGAGCAGATTGCCATGCGCGATATTGCGCCGCTTGTCCGGCGCCAAGCCGGCAGCGAAATGCTCGTAGCGCGCGCGCACCTCGCCGAGGCTGTATTCGGGCCAGTCGCTGCCCACGCAGATGCGGCGGTCGAAGTGCCGGAACAAGTAGGCAAGGTCTGCATCGACCGAGCTGCCCTGGAACTTCATCAGCGTCAGCGAAAGGTCGAGCAGCAGCCGCGGGTTGTGTCGCACCAGCTGCGCATAGCGCAGCACCGACACGTCACCGCCATGAACCAGCACCACCTTGGTCTGCGGCGCCTCGCGCAGCAGACCCACCATTGTGAAGAAGGGATCCTCGTCGGGGTACTGCTCCAGCCCGCAATGCTGGTAGGTGCAGAAGAACACCACCAATCCGACATCTCCGGCGGCACGCAGCAGCGGGGCCAGGCTGTCCAGGCGCCGGGTCAGGCCGGAAAAGCGCGGGTGCAGCTTGATGCCTCGAAAACCCATCGCCCGCAACGCCCGCAACGCCTCGAGCGAGCCGTCGCACGCCGGGTCGCAGCCCGCGATCGGAATCATGCCCGGATACGCGCGGCAGGCCTCGATGAAGCCCCGATGGCTGTAGCCCTCCACGCCTGCCAGTCCGATTGCGCAAGCGCCAAGATAGGGCTGGGCTTGCAGCTCACCCGCCAGCGCGGCGAAGCTGGCATCGCGCCCCTGGCCCAGCCAGCCCGAAGACAAGGTCGGATGTGCCAGCGAATCGAGCAGCTCGTCATCAATCATGTGCGCCCTCCTGGGTCGTGATTTGCAAGCGGGCCAGTGCGGCATCGGCCGCCGCCGCGGCCTCGACCGGCGACGCGGCGCAGCAAATGAGATGGCCGCAACGCGCGGCGGCGTCCGTCAATGGCGGCACCAGATCGCCGGGCTGGCGGTAGAGATCCAGGCATTGCAGGCCGGCCTGCCCACGGGCCTCGGCCAGGCCCTCGATGGCCAGCACGCGTCCGGGCGCCGCCGTCATGAAACGGACGGCGGCAGCCGAACTGGCGCGCTGCGGGCGAAGATCAGGCGACTGTCCCATGGCGACCTGCAGGGCCGCGCGCACCAGATCAATGCCGGTCGACAGCGGCACCAGATCGCTGGTGATGAAGCCCCCGCCCAGGCGCGCACCGCTTTCCATCATCATCGGCCCGGCCGCGCCCAAGCGCATCTCATGGTGGCCCGCCGCCTGGTCAATGCCCAGCGCACGGATCGCCGCCAGCGCGGTGGCAGCAAGCCGCCCCTGCGCTTGCGTGTCGAGGCTGCTGGGCTGCTGATGGCCCAGCTCTACGAAATGTGGCGCACCACTCGTGAGCTTGTCGGTGATTGCCAGGACCCGGCTTTGCCCCTGCCAGGTCAATGTCTCGACCGAGAACTCGGGGCCATCGACGCAGTCTTCCACCAGCACGCCATCGGCCCGCGTGTGGGCCTGGGCATGCGCGTAGGCAAGCCGCAGGCGCTCGACATCGGCCCCGGCAGGGACGCGGCTGATGCCGCGCCCGCCCTGACTCAGCATCGGCTTCAAGACCACGTCACCGCCCAGTTCCCGTGCGCAAGCGATCGCCTCGGCGGCGTTGTGCGCCGGCAGGCAGCGCGGCCCGGGCACACCGTGCCGGGCAAATGCTTCGCGCATGCGCGCTTTGTGGGTGGCATTGCGGACGGCGTCCACGCTCGGGCCTGGCAGCGCCAAGGCCGCGCAAAGTGCCGCCAGGGTTGGCATGGGGTAATCCGCGGCCATGGTGAAAACGCCCTGCACGCGGTGGCGCTGCGCCACCTCCAGGGCTCGCTGCTGGTGAGCCAGGTCAAAGCTGTAGCGATGCTGCGCCATGGCCAGGCCGGGTGCCGCGGGATTGGGATCCACGCCCACCACGGTCAACCCCAGTTCGCGGGCGGCGCGATAGGCCGCCAACTGCCCGCGCCCGGCACCGAGCAGCAAGACGCTCATGCCTCCTCCGATGCGGGCCGGCCCTGGCGCAGCCCGGCCAGCACCAGTTGCGTGATCAGCGTTCCGGCGGCCTCGTAGTCGCCCTCGTCCAGCCTGGACTTGCCGAGCAGGATCGCGAACTGAGGCGCCAGATCGGCATAGGCCTGGGTGCTGGACCAGACCGTGAACATCAGATGCCGGTAGTCCAGCACCTTGATCCGGCCCTCGCGCGCCCAGCGCTCGAAGGTCTGCACATCCGCGTTCAGCGCCGGCAAGACCTGACCCTCGATCGCATCGCGAAAGCGCGGCGCGCCGGCCATCACCTCGCGCGCAAACACCTGCGAGCCGGCCGCGCGCTCGCGCGAGAAGCGCAGTTTGGCGGCGATGTAGTCGCGCAGCGCGGCCTCCGGGTCGGTACCGCCGACGATGCCGGCCATGCGCTCCAGCCACTCCTTCAGCACCTCGTCGAGCACCACGCGGTAGAGCGCCTCCTTGCTGGGGTAG
This sequence comes from Paucibacter sediminis, assembly GCF_030254645.1. Taxonomy (NCBI): domain Bacteria; kingdom Pseudomonadati; phylum Pseudomonadota; class Betaproteobacteria; order Burkholderiales; family Sphaerotilaceae; genus Roseateles; species Paucibacter sediminis. The sequence goes on along the minus strand of NZ_CP116346.1, from coordinate 3,652,118 downwards.
TAGTAAAGCAGGTTGTGGCGCGAGAGGCCCAGGGCCGCCGCAATGTTCTCGAGCGAGGCACCTTCGAAGCCGTATTGCGCAAACTGGCGCTCGGCCTCGGCACGGATCTGGGACTCTTTTTGCAGACGCGCGGCGCGCGGTGCGGCCGGGTTCTTGGCGATGGGCTTGAGCTCGGGCTTGGGAGAGGTGGCGGGCACGTTTCTGGGCATGGCGCGGATTATCAGAGTGCATGCCCGCCCCGGCGTGGTGCTACGGGAATCTACCAGCTGGTTAGTTTTTACCAGTTGGTAAATCATTCCTCATGGCTGCCGCGATTGGCGGCCCGCCACGACCAGGGAGAACCCATGGACCAGCGATCCGCCAGCGCAGATGGCATCCAGGCCGCGCGCCTCAGCGAGGCCGAATATGCGCACAACTTCGCCGACGCGCACCCGCCGCTGACGCGCCACCAGGCCCTCATCGAGGCCGAGCGCTGCTACTACTGCTTTGATGCGCCCTGCACCACCGCCTGCCCCACCGGCATCGACATTCCCAGCTTCATCGCCCGCATCGCACAGGGCAACGAGCGCGGCGCGGCCGAGGCGATCCTGAGCGCGAATCCGCTCGGCGGCATGTGCGCCCGCGTCTGCCCCACCGAGGTCCTGTGCGAGCAGGGCTGCGTGCGCCATGGCAACGAGAGCAAGCCGGTGGAGATCGGCCTGCTGCAGCGCTATGCCACCGATGCCTTCTTCGCCAAACCCGTTTCTGCGCAAAACCCACCACTCTTTACCCGCGCCGCTGCCACCGGCAAGCGCGTGGCGGTGGTGGGCGCCGGGCCCGCCGGCCTGGCCGCCGCCCATGGCCTGGCGCGCGCCGGCCATGAGGTGACGCTGCTGGAGGCGCGGCCCAAGCTGGGTGGCCTGAACGAATACGGCCTGGCCAGCTACAAGACCACCGATGGCTTCGCACAGAAGGAAGTGGAGTGGCTGCTGTCCATCGGCGGCATCGGCGTGCAGTGCGGCCAGGCCCTGGGCCGGGACTTCAGCCTGCAAGACCTGACCCTGCAGTACGACGCGGTGTTCCTGGGCCTGGGCCTCGCGGGCGTGAATGCGCTGGGCGTGGCCGAGCCGGCCCTGCATGGCCTGCGCGACGCGGTCGAGTTCATTGCCGAACTGCGACAGGCGGCCCGCCCCAGCGAGGTGGCGGTGGGCCAGCGCGTGCTCGTCATCGGCGGCGGCATGACGGCGGTGGACGCCGCGGTGCAGAGCCGGCTGCTGGGCGCGCGCGAGGTCAGCATCGTGTACCGCCGCGGCCAGCCGCAGATGGGGGCCTCGGCGCATGAGCAGCAATGGGCGCAGACCAATGGCGTGGCGCTGCGCACCTGGGCGCGGCCGCTGCAGGTGCTGGGCAGCGAGGGGCGCGTCACCGGCATGCGCTTCGCCGTCACCGCCGAGCGCGACGGCCAGCTGGTGGACACGGGCGAACAGTTCGAACTGCAGGCCGATATGGTGCTCAAGGCCATCGGGCAGAAGCTCATTGGTGATCCGCTCTCGCCCACCATCGAAGTGCAGAACGGCCGCGTCAAGACCGATGAGGCCGGCCGCACCAGCCATCCCAAGGTCTGGGCCGGCGGCGATTGCCGCCTGGGCGGGCGCGATCTCACGGTCGAAGCCGTGGAGCACGGCAAGCTGGCCGCGATCTCCATCGATCAATTCCTGAGGGCTTGAGCCATGGCTGACATCCGCAGCAATTTCCTGGGCATCCAGAGCCCCAATCCCTTCTGGCTGGCCTCGGCCCCGCCCACCGACAAGGAGATCAACGTCACGCGCGCCTTCGAGGCGGGCTGGGGCGGCGTGGTCTGGAAGACCCTGGGCGAGGATCCACCGGTGGTGAACGTCAGTGGCCCGCGCTATGCCACGCTGATGAGTCAGGATCGGCGCGTCATCGGCCTCAACAACATCGAGCTCATCACCGACCGGCCGCTGCGCACCAATCTGGATGAGATCCGGCGCGTCAAGCGCGCCTGGCCGGACCGCGCCATGATCGTCTCGCTGATGGTGCCCTGCACCGAGGCCAGCTGGAAAGCCATCCTGCCGCTGGTGGAAGACACCGGCGCCGACGGCATCGAACTCAACTTCGGTTGCCCGCATGGCATGAGCGAGCGCGGCATGGGCTCGGCGGTGGGCCAGGTGCCCGAGTACATCCAGATGGTCACGGCCTGGTGCAAGCAGTACACAAAGCTGCCGGTGATCGTCAAGCTCACCCCGAACATCACCGACGTGCGCCAGCCGGCGCGCGCGGCCAGGGCCGGCGGCGCGGATGCGGTCTCGCTCATCAACACCATCAACTCGGTGATGGGCGTGGACCTGGACCGCATGCTGATGAACCCCAGCACCGACGGCTGGGGTTCGCACGGCGGCTATTGCGGCCCGGCCGTGAAGCCGATCGCGCAGAACATGGTGGCCGAGATCGCGCGCGACCCCGCCACCGCCGGGCTGCCGATCTCGGGTATCGGCGGCATCAGCAACTGGCGCGATGCGGCCGAGTTCATCGCGCTGGGCTGCGGCACGGTGCAGGTCTGCACCGCCGCCATGGTCTACGGCTTCAAGATCGTGCAGGACATGTGCTCGGGCCTCTCCAACTTCATGGACGAGAAGGGCTACCGCAATCTCGACGCGATGATGGGGCTGGCCGTGCCCTCGGTGAAGAACTGGAACCAGCTCAACCTCAACCACGTGGAAAAGGCCGTCATCAACCAGGACAGCTGCATCCAGTGCGGGCGTTGCCATGTGGTGTGCGAGGACACCTCGCACCAGGCCATCACGGCGATGGATAAAGAGGGCCGGCGCTACTTCGAAGTGATGGAAGACGAGTGCGTGGGCTGCAATCTCTGCGTCTCGATCTGCCCGGTGCCCGACACCATCACGATGCGCGCGCTGAAGCCCGGCGAGATCGACGCGCGCACTGGCGAGCCGGTACGCGCGGGCTATGCCAACTGGACTTCGCATCCCAACAACCCGATGCGGGCAGCCACCTGACAGGGTTATCCACATGGCGCCTCCAGGCGCCTGGGCACAGAGTTTGCTCACCCTGAACATCCCCGAGAACGGAGTCGACAGCATGGTTGAACGCAGCAGCGAGTTGTGGAACGAGGACCTGGCACCCACCAGCGCCGCCCAGCGCACCTGGCGCTGGTACCACTTTGCGGCCCTGTGGGTAGGCATGGTGATGTGCATCCCTGCCTACACGCTGGCGGCCAGCCTGATCGAGTCCGGCATGAGCTGGAACCAGGCGGTGCTGACGGTGTTCCTCGGCAATCTGATCGTGCTGGTGCCCATGCTCTTGATCGGCCATGCGGGTGCCAAGTACGGCATCCCCTATGCGGTGCTGGCACGCGCCTCCTTCGGCACCAGCGGCGCCAAGCTGCCTGCCCTGTTGCGCGCGCTCGTGGCCTGCGGCTGGTATGGCATCCAGACCTGGTTTGGCGGCATGATGATCTACACCCTGGCGGGTGTGCTGATCGGCCATCCGCTGGAGGGCGACAAGCTGCCCGGCCTGGGCATCAACCTGGCGCAGTTCGGCTGCTTCCTGGCCTTCTGGGCGATCCAGTTCTACTACGTGGTGCATGGCATCGACGCGATCCGCAAGCTCGAGACCTATACCGCGCCAGTCAAGATCCTCATCTGCTTCGTTCTGCTCTACTGGGCCTATGAAAAAGCGGGCGGCTTTGGGCCCATACTCGAGCAGCCCTCGGCCTTTGTGGAAGGCGGCAAGAAGGCCGGCCAGTTCTCAGCCGTGTTCTGGCCCTCGCTGACCGCCATGGTGGGATTCTGGGCCACGCTGGCGCTCAACATCCCCGACTTCACGCGCTTCGCCAAGTCGCAGCAGGACCAGATCGTCGGCCAGGCCATCGGCCTGCCGGCGCCGATGGGCCTGCTGGCCGCGCTGGCGGTATTCGTGACCTCGGCCACGGTGGTGATCTACGGCAAGGCGATCTGGGACCCGGTGGACCTGGCCAGCCGCATGAGCGGCGCGGCGGTGCTGATCGCGCTGATCGTGCTGCTGATCGACACGGTGAGCGTCAATCTGGCCGCCAATCTGGTCGGCCCCGCCTACGACTTCTCGGCGCTGGCGCCCAAGGCCATCAGCTACAAGACCGGCGGCTATATCACCGCCAGCCTGGCCATCCTGATGATGCCCTGGAAGATCCTGGAATCCACCCAGGGCTATATCTTCACCTGGCTGATCGGCTACTCGGCCCTGCTGGGGCCGGTGGCGGGCATCCTCATCGTCGACTACTACCTGCTGCGCAAGACCCGGCTGGACGTGGCCCAGCTCTACCAGGAGCGCGGCGCCTACGGCTACACAAACGGCTGGAACTGGGCCGCGGTGGCCGCCTTCGTGCTGGGCGTGCTGCCCAATGTGCCGGGCTTTCTGAACGCCGCCTTCCCGGCCGCCTTCCCCGAGGTGGCGGACATCTTCAAACAGGTCTATACCTATGCCTGGTTCATTGGTCTGGGCATCGCGGCCTTGGTGTATCGCCTGGCGATGGCGGGCAAGGTCAACGAACAAGGGCTGGCGCTCAAGCGCGCCTGAGCTATCAAAGGACTCCTCATGGCTTCTTCTTCAGCACTGCTGATACGTGGCGGCACCGTTGTCAACGCCGACCGCGAATGCCAGGCCGATGTGCTGTGCGTGGGTGGGCAGATCGCGGCCGTGGGCGCGAGCGCGCAGGCGCAGGCCCCGGCCGGCACGCCGACCCTGGACGCCAGCGGCCAGTACCTGCTGCCCGGCGGCATCGACCCGCACACGCACATGCAGCTGCCCTTCATGGGCACGGTGACGATGGACGACTTCTTCACCGGCACCGCGGCGGGCCTGGCCGGTGGCACCACCTCCATCATCGACTTCGTGATCCCGAATCCGCAGCAGCCGCTGATGGAGGCCTATCGGCAGTGGCGCGGCTGGGCCGAGAAGTCGGCCGGCGACTACGGTTTCCACGTCGCCGTCACCTGGTGGGGCGAGAGCGTGCATGCCGACATGGCCACCCTGGTGCAGCAGGAGGGCGTGAACAGCTTCAAGCACTTCATGGCCTACAAGAACGCCATCATGTGCGACGACGAAACCCTGGTGAACAGCTTCAAGCGCGCGCTGGAGCTGGGCGCCATGCCCACCGTGCATGCCGAGAACGGCGAGCTGGTCTATCTGCTGCAACAGGAAGTGGCCAAGATGGGCATCACCGGCCCCGAGGGCCATCCGCTCTCGCGCCCGCCCATGGTCGAGGGCGAGGCCGCGAACCGCGCCATCGCGATCGCCGACGTGCTGGGCGTGCCGATCTACATCGTGCATGTCTCCTGCATCGAGGCGGCCGAGGCGATTGCCCGGGCGCGGGCGCGCGGCCAGCGCGTCTACGGCGAGGTGCTGGCCGGCCATCTTTTGATCGACGACAGCGTCTACCGCCACCCCGATTTCGCCACGGCCGCGGCCCATGTGATGAGCCCGCCCTTCCGCCCCAAGATCCACCAGGAGTTTCTGTGGCGCGGCCTGCAATCGGGCCAGCTGCACACCACCGCCACCGACCATTGCACCTTCTGCGCCCAGCAAAAGGCCGCCGGCCTGGAGAACTTCGCCAAGATCCCGAACGGCTGCGGGGGCATCGAGGAACGCATGGCGGTGATCTGGGATGCCGGCGTCAACAGCGGCCGGCTCACGCCTGCTGAGTTCGTGGCCATCACCTCGGCCAACACGGCCAAGCTCTTCAACCTCTACCCGCAGAAGGGCTGCATCGCCGCGGGCGCCGACGCCGATCTGGTGCTGTGGGACCCGCAGGGCACCAAGACCATCTCGGCACGGACGCAGCACTCCAAGGGCGACTTCAATATCTTCGAGGGCCGCACGGTACGCGGCATTCCCAGCCATACCATCAGCCAGGGCCGCGTGGTCTACGCCCAGGGCGACTTGCGTGCCGAAGCCGGCGCCGGCCGCTATCTGAAGCGCCCCGCCTTCGGCCCAAATTTCCAGGCCGCCAAGGCCCGCGCGCAAGACCTGGCACCCACGCCGGTCGATCGCTCGGCCAAGCGCTGAGGAGCAATCACATGGACACCATCGCCCGCCCCGACATCGGCACCCTGCGCGTCAACGGTGAGCGCCTCTGGGCCTCGCTGATGGAGCTGGCCCAGATCGGCAAGACCGACAAGGGCGGCGTCTGCCGCCTCGCCCTCACCGAACTCGACCGCCAGGGCCGCGACCTGGTGCTGCGCTGGGCGCGCGAGGCCGGCATGACGGTGACGGTGGACAAGATCGGCAACGGCTTCATGCGCCGGCCGGGGCGCAACAACGCCCTGCCCCCGGTGGTGACCGGCAGCCATATCGACACCCAACCCACCGGCGGCAAGTTCGACGGCAATTACGGCGTGCTGGCCGGGCTGGAGGTGGTGCGCACCCTCAACGACCATGGCATAGCAACCGAAGCCCCGATCGAGGTGGCGTTCTGGACCAACGAGGAAGGCTCGCGCTTCGTGCCGGTGATGATGGGCTCGGGCGTGTTCGCCAAGGCCTTCACGCTGGAGCATGCCTATGCCGCCACCGATACCGAGGGCAAGAGCGTCAAGGCGGAGCTGGAGCGCATCGGCTATATCGGGCCCGAGGAACCCGGCGCCCATCCGATCGGCAGCTATTTCGAGACCCATATCGAGCAGGGTCCGGTGCTGGAGGATCACGACGTCACCATCGGCGTGGTGACCGGCGTGCTGGGCATCAAATGGTATGACTGCACCGTCACCGGCATGGAGGCCCATGCCGGCCCGACCCCGATGGCGCTGCGCAAGGATGCGCTGCAGGTGGCCACCCGCCTGATGCAGGACGTGGTGGCGGTGGCGCATCGGCATCCGCCGCATGGTCGTGGCACGGTCGGCATGGTGCAGGTGCACCCCAACAGCCGCAACGTCATCCCGGGCCGCGTGAAGTTCAGCATCGACCTGCGCAATGCCAGCGACGCGCTGGTGGAGGCGATGGACGCCGACATCCGCGCCTGCGCCGCCCGGCACAGCGCCGAAAGCGGCCTGCCCATCCAGATCGAGCTGGTCTCGCATTACCCCGCCCAGCCCTTCCACGCGGACTGCGTGCAGGCGGTGGCGCGTGCGGCCGAGAAGCTGGGTTATTCGAACATGCCGGCCGTCTCGGGCGCCGGGCACGATGCCGTCTACATGGCGCGCCTGGCGCCGGCGGGCATGATCTTCATCCCCTGCAAGGACGGCATCAGCCACAACGAGATCGAGGATGCCAAGCCCGAGCACATCACGGCGGGCTGCAACGTGCTGCTGCACGCGATGCTGGAGCGCGCCGGCTGATCGTTCAGTCAGTCATGGCCATGGCCGTGACCATGGCCACGCCCGTGGCGGTGCTCGTGGCGATAGTTCTCGCGCACCCACTCGTCGCGCACAAAGTACACCGGGCGGTCGCAAGCGCCGTACTGGCGGCAGTAGTCGCGCCAATGCCGCACATGGGGTTCCGGCGCATAGATGTACATGGGCCGGTAGGCCACGGCGGCCGGCTGTACCAGCACCGTCTGCGGATAGTAGACACGCGGGATCTGCTGCGGCCCGATATCGATGCGGCCATACACGCCGGGCTGGGCCACCGAGAGGCTGAAGCCGATCTCGGGCGAGCGGTCGTAGGCGAAGGCGGCGCCCGAGGCCAGCGCGGCCGAGCACAGCAACAGGCGAGGCAACAAGGCGGTCAGTTTCATGGTGATCTCCGGTCAATGCGTCATCAACGCCCAGCGCAACCATCCTGCCGACCGGCCACACATTCTTTTACAGCTGCGAGCTGTCGCCAAGGCGCCAGCGGCCGAGGGTCAGCCCTCAGTGCCAGGGAGGCGACGCTGGGCTAAGTTCGAGGCATGACCAGCGACCAAGCCACTGCCCCGCAGCCGCCCCGGCAAAGCATCTTCGAGCCCGAGTTCACGCAGCGGCTGTGCGAGATCTTTGAAGAACATATTGCCTTCAACCGCGTGCTGGGCCTGCAGATCGACGCGCTGGAGGCCGAGCAGGTGCTGGCCCATATCAGCATGCGGCCCGAGCTGATCGGCCATTTCACCCACCAGCGCCTGCACGGCGGCGTGATCAGCGCCACCCTGGACGCGATGGGCGGGCTGGCGGTGATGGCCGCCATCGGCGCGCGCCACCTGGACGAGCCGCCGCTGCAGCGCCTGCAGCGCTTCGGCAAGCTGGGCACCATCGACCTGCGCATCGACTATCTGCGCCCCGCCACCGGGCCGCTGTTCCGCGCCCGCGCCCAGGTGCTGCGCCTGGGCAGCCGGGTGGCCAGCACGCGCATGGAATTCCTGGACGCTCAGGGCCGGCTGCTGAGCACCGGCGCGGCCGCCTACATCGTCTCCTGAACCGCGGCGCGCGGCCGGGCCGCGCGGATGCGGTAGGCGCAACGCCTGGCACCGGCCTGCAGCAGGTGCTCGCAGCGCTCCACGCTCGCCACCTGCGCACCCAGCAGGGCACGGAACAGGGCCAACTCGGAGCGGCAGAAGCCCTGGCAGCTGCTGGCCGCGGCGCAGATCGGGCAATGGTCCTCGATCAGCAGCCAGTCGCTGCCATCGCGCTCCACGCGCGCCAGATAGCCCTCCTCGGCACGGATCTCGGCCAGGCGTCTGAGCCTGGCGGGCAGGCTGCGCGCGCCCTGCAGGCGCTGCTGGTAGCTGGCCAGCATGTCGCGTTCGCGCGCCGCGATCAGCTGCTCCAGCGCGGCCGGCCCGAACAGCTCGGCGGTCTGCCGGATCAGCTGCACCGCCAGCTCGCCATGGCGATCGGGAAAGCGGCCATGGCCCATCGCGCTGAGGCGCCAGATGCGCTTGGGGCGGCCCGCCGTGCCGCCCGTCTTGACCTCGTCCTCGGCCTCCACCAGGCCCTGCGCCAGCAGGCCCTGCAACTGCTTGTGCGCCCCCATCGGCGTGATGGCGCAGGCCGCCGCCAGCGTGGCGGCGCTCTGCGCCCCGCGGCTCTTGAGCTGGTAGAGCAGGCGCTCGCTGGTGGCGTTCATGGCGCGCGCCCCCCAACCTGCTGATGCTGCTGCGGTTCGCGCGCCGCCAGGCGCAGGAGTTGCAGCGCGGCCGCGCCGCACATCAAGCCGCCCAGGGCCATGATCCAGCGCACCGAGAGCAGGGCCAGCGCGCCACCCACCAGGGCGATCGCCACGTTGGCGATGCAGAACACGGTGGACAGCAAGCCCATCACCCGCCCCTGGCCATGGGCGGCAAAACGCTCCGACATCCAGGCCGGCAGCAGCGCGTTGTAGAGCGCCAGCGGCAGCCCCGAGAGCATGATCACCGCCAGCCCGACGGGGCCCGGCACCAGGGCCAGCGCGCCGATCAGCAGCGCGGCGCCCAGCGCCGCCTGCGCCGCCGCCCGCAGCGGGTGCCCGCCCTGGGTGAACCGGCGCAAGGGCCAGCGCCCGGAAAACACGCTGGCCAGCGTCATCACCGCGCATTGCCCCGCCGTCACCCAGGCGATGCCGCGGCCGTCCAGGCCCAATTGCTCCAGCAGCCAGAGCGGCGAAAACTCATACAGGGCGTTGACCCCCAGGGTCAGGCACAGCTGCATCGCAAACAGGGCGGCCAGCAGTGGGTCGCGCGCCAGCAGGCCCAGGGCCTGTTGCTCGCGCATGGCGCGCAGCAGGTGCAGGGGGCCGCTGGCCGCGGGCGAGGCCGGCACGCCCAGGCCCAGCACCAGCAGGCAGGGCAGCATGGCCAGCCCCGCCAGCACGAAGGGCACGGGGGCACCCCAGCCGAGCGTCAGCCCGCCCACCAGCGGCCCCAGCAGCCAGCCCATGTAGAGCGCGGCATTCAGCAGCGCAAAGGCACGCGTGCGGTCGATCTGCCCATGCATGTCGGCAAGCAGGGCGCGCGCCACCGCCACATTGCCCTCGGTGAGCCCGGTGACGAAGCGCGCCGCGACGAACAGCAGATACCAGCGCTGCTGCAGCGCATAGGCGGTGAGCAGATAGCCGCCCAGGGTGGCCAGCAGGGTCACGGCCAGCACGGCACGGCGGCCATAGCGATCCGACAGCGGCCCGATGAAGAGGCTGCCGATCAGGATGCCCAGCGGATTGGCGGCCAGCGCGAGGCCCATCAGCAGCTTGGGATCCAGGCCCGCAAAGCGCGTGAAGGCATCGGCCGGCCCGTGCACGAAGATGGGCGCCAGGATGGGGTATGGCATCGCCACCCCCATGGTGCTCAGCAGCCCCAGCAGGCAGACGGCCCACAGCACCAGCTGCGGATGCTTGATGGCGGGCGGCGGCTCGGCCGCGAGGCTGGCAAGGCTGGCGCTCATGCGAGGTCCCGGCTCATGGGGCCGGCTCGTTGCGCCAGGCCGCGCATTGCAGCACCAGCCGGTAGCCGTCCGGGTCCTCGAAGCTGCGGCCACGCTCGTCCCAATAGGGGTTGAAGGCCGCCACCTGGCGGAAACCCGCCGCCAGCAGGCGCGCGCAGGCGGCCTCCCAGGCGGCCGGCTCGGGCAGGTAGAGCACCAGCAGATCCTCGGGCGTCGGCCGCGGCGCCACCGGGTGCTGGCGGCACTGCGTGAACTCCAGGTGATAGGCCGCGCCCGGCTGGCCCAGCATGCAACCGTCGAAGCCCGCGTGGTCGGCGAACTCGCCCAGGCGGCTCAGGCCCAGGCCGTCGATATAGAGCGCGACGCTGCGCCGCAGATCGGCGACCGGGCGCGCAATGCGCAGATGGGGATGCGTTGCTTGCGAAGACGTCATGGCGGGGTCCGTACGCACAAGCGCTTATGCCGAGGCCTGGGCCGGGCCCTTCAGCTCCACGCCGTTGCCGTCGGGGTCGCGCAGATAGAGCGAGGGGCCCTCGCCCTCCGCGCCATAACGTTGACCATACTCGCCCACCTCGACACCGGCGGCCTCGAGCGCGAGGCGCAGCCGGGCCTCGTCGAAGCTCGCCACGCGCAGCGCGAAGTGATCCATATTGCGCCCCTCGGCGCCCGGCCCGCTACCGCCGGCGCGGCCCAGCTTGCCGTCCAGGGGCAGCAGGTCGATGAGGGCGGCGCCGGCGCGCAGCTGCACCAGGCCGATCTCGTCCTGGCGACGCTCCAGGCTGCAACCCAGCACACCGACGTAGAAGGCCAGCGCGGCGTCCAGATCGCGCACCCGCAAGACCACATGATCCAGGCCCAGCAACTGCAGATTCACCACACCCATCGCGTCCTCCAAGGCTTAGCGCCGATGGCCGGCATCATGCCAGCGCCGTCGAATTAAATAAACGTTTGGTTTATAAACCATGAAGCAGCCAGGCCCATGCCGCGGCTGACAGAGCGGGCCGGCGCAAGTGACAATCCGGCCATGCCATTCCGCTCTCTGCCCCTGCCCTCTGCCATCAGCGGCCGCCTCTGGCTGCAGTCCATGCCCGGCCGCCTCGAGTCATGGGGCGCTTTTCTTGACGAGGCGCGCCTGCGCCAGCTGCACCTGGTGGTGTGCCTGAACCCGCTGGAGGAGGTGGCGCAGCTCTCGCCCGCCTACCACAAGGCCATCGCCGAGGGCCGCCTGCCCTTTCGCTGGCAGCATCTGCCGATGCGCGATTTCGGCCTGGGCGCCGACCCGGCGGCCTTCCGCCAGGGGGTGGAGCAGCTGACGCACAGCCTGGTGCTGGGCGAGCAGGTGCTGCTGCATTGCGCCGCCGGCATCGGCCGCACCGGCACGGTGGCGGCCTGCGTGCTCAAGGGCCTGGGGCTGGAACGCGAGGCGGCGCTGGCGGCGGTGCGCGCGGTGGGCTCGAATCCGCAGTCGGCCGCGCAGTCCGGCTGGGTCGACCAGTTCTGATGAACCTGACGCTGCTGCACGCCGATGCGCGCCTGATCGTCGTCAACAAGCCCAGCGGCCTGCTCTCGGTGCCCGGCCGCGGCCCCGACAAGCAGGATTGCGCCAGCGTGCGCGTGCAGCAGCAGTGCGCGGATGCGCTCATCGTGCATCGGCTGGACCAGGCCACCTCGGGCCTGCTGCTGCTGGCGCGCGGGGCCGCGGCGCAGCGCGAGCTGAGCCAGGCCTTCGCCACGCGCCGCGTCGGCAAGCGCTATGTGGCGGTGGTGGCGGGCCGGCTGGCGCAGGACGAGCTGGAGATCGACCTGCCCCTGCTCTCCGACTGGCCCAACCGGCCGCGCCAGATGGTGGATGCGCAGCGCGGCAAACCCTCGCAGACGCGGTTGCGCGTGCTGGCGCGCACGGCCGACAGCACGCGCGTGGAGCTCGTGCCCCTCACCGGCCGCACCCACCAGCTGCGCGTGCACCTGATGGCGATCGGCCACGCCATCCTGGGCGATGCGCTCTACGCCAGCCTCGCGGACGCGGCGCGCGCACCGCGCCTGCTGCTGCATGCCAGCGAGCTGGTGCTGGAAGACAGCGGCCAGCGCTTTTACTGCGCGCCGGACTTCTGAAGCGCCAGCAGGGGTTCGCGCAGGCGCGCCGAAAAATCGGCCGGCGCGACATACTGCAGCAGCTCCTTGCCCTTGGGGTCCAGGCTGATGGCCAGGCCCAGCGCGGGATAGAGCCAATGCTCCAGCCCCTGCAGCTGCAGGCGCTCGGCGGGGGCGCCGAAGCGCTGCTGCACCAGCGCCGCGTCCAGCTGCAGCGCCGGGATCAGGCTGATGCCCCGCAAGCTGGCGCCATCGGCCAGAGCCAGGTCTTGCGCGGCCAGGGTGTAGCGGTGCGCCCCGCTGGCCAGCGGCTCGATCTTGCTGGCGCGTTCGCGCAAGCCCTGCATCTGCGCCGCCGGCAGCATGGCGCTGACGATCAGGCGCCCGCTGACGAAACCGAGCTGGACATTTTCCACATAGGCTTCCAGCGTCGCGGCGTCGGTGCCGTCGACGAGCAGCGCGAGCTGGAAGTTGTCGGGCCAGCGCGCCCGCGCGTCCGCCAGGCGACCGGGCCCCAGCGCCAGGCCGAACACGCGGCTGCTGCCATCGGGCAAGGCCTGCACCTGCCAGGGCAGGTCGTGCTCCGGCACGGCCCCGGGCACAGGGCCCCTCACCATCTGCCACAGGGCCGGTGCAAAGGCCAGCACGAATATCGCCGCGACCGCGAGGCCCAGCCAGACAAACATCTTCTTCTGCGTCATGGCCGCCACTGTAGCTTGCCCTACCATGCGCCCATGAACACCCTCACCGATCTCACCATCGTCACCGGCGCCTCGCGCGGCATGGGCGAGGCGATAGCCCGCCAGCTGCTGGCGCCGTCGCGGCAGCTCATCGGCATCGCGCGCCAGCGCAGCGAGGCCTTGCAGGCCGAGGCCGCGCGGCTGGGCGCGCCGCTGCAGCAATGGACGGCCGATCTGTCCGATCCCCTGCCCGCCGCCGAACAGCTGCGCAGCTGGCTGAGCCAGCAGGACGGCCAGGGCTACCGCAGCCTCACCCTCATCAACAACGCGGCCGCGGTGAGCCCGCCCGGCCCGGTGGACGAATTGCCGCTGGCCGAACTCTCGCGCACCCTGCGCGTCAGCCTGGAGGCGACGCTGCTGCTGAGTGCCGCCTTCCTCGACGCCACGCGCGCCTGGCCGGGCGCCCGGCGCATCCTCAATATCTCATCCGGCCTGGGGCGCCGCGCCATGGCGGCCAGCGCCGGCTACTGCGCCGCCAAGGCCGGCATGGACAACCTGTCCGCCGCGATGGCACTGGACGAGGCCCACAAGCGCGGCCAGGGTTTGAACGGCGCGCAGATCGTCTCGCTGGCACCCGGCATCATCGACACCGATATGCAGACCCAGCTGCGCAGCGGCGACCCTAGCAAGTTCCCCGACCAGGCACAGTTCGCCAATTTCAAGCGCGAGGGCCTGCTGGCCAGCCCCGACGAGGCGGCCGCGCGCATCCTCAAGTTCCTGGCGCGCCCCGACTTCGGCAGCAAGGTGCTGGCCGATGTGCGCGACGCTTGAATTGCCCCCGCCCGACCCCATATGCCCGCCACGGCCGTCGATGGCCGCAAGGAGATGAAGACGTGAAACATGGATTGCTGATCGCCACCCTGGTGGCCGCCCTGAGCCTGAGCATGCTGAGCCCGGACGCCGAGGCCAAGCGCATCGGCGGCGGCGGCTCCGCTGGCATGAAGCGCACGGTGCCGACCCAGCCCGCCAGCCCGCCCACCCAGCAGAGCACGACGCCGCAGGGTAGCGGCGTGCCGGCCCAGCAAGCCGCGCCCAGCCCCGCCCCGACCGGCGCGGCCGCGCCAGCCGCCGCGCCCAAGCGCAGCTGGATGGGTCCGATCGCCGGCCTGGCCGCCGGCCTGGGCCTGGCCGCACTGGCCAGCCATTTCGGCTTTGGCGGCGCACTGGCCAATGTGATGACCATGCTGCTGATCGGCGTGGCCCTGATGCTGGTGGTGGGCTTCGTGATGCGCCGCTTTGCGGCCAAGCCGGCCCAGGGCGCCGGCCTGAAGTATGCGGGTGCAGGTGCAGGTGCGGACGCCGGTGCTGGCTATGCGCCAGCCGCCGCCGCTGCTGCGACAGCCCCGCTCGCTGCGGCGCCCGTGAGCAGTGCCGAAGACGAGGAGTTCGTGCAAGTCGCCAAGCGCGTCTTCATCCGCCTGCAGGCCGCCAACGATGCGGGCGACCAAAACGATTTGCGCAAGTTCACCACGCCGGAGATGTATGCCGCCGTGCAGCATGATCTGCTGGATCGCAAGGGCGCGCAGCGCACCGACGTGCTGCAGCTGAATGCGCAGCTGCTGGACCGTGCCCAGGAACCGGACCAGCAGGTGGTGAGCGTGCGCTTCTGGGGCCTGATCCGCGAGCAGAGCGAAGCCGCCGCCGAGTCCTTCGACGAGATCTGGCATCTGGTGCGCCCGCAGGACGGCAGCCGCGAATGGGCGATTGCCGGCATTCAGCAGACGCAGTGAGGCAAAACCCGGGGATCTGACCTAGCTCAGACCCGGCCGCTGTTGCCACAATCACGGGCCGCGCACCGCAGGGGTGGCGCGGCCCTTTCATTTCCGCGTACCCAATATGCCCCACTCCTCTTCCAAGCGCTGCCGCGGCACCGCGCTGATCGCGCTGAGCCTGCTGCTGGCCGGCCTGACCCAGGCCAGCCAGGCGCAGGCGCCCCAGTTCCTGTCACCCAACCCCAAGCTGCTGGCCCAGGGCATCCCGGAGATCCCGCAAAGCCTGGCCGACAAGGTCACGGCCTACAACGACTTCCGCGGCCATGCCTTCGTGGACTGGCATCCCAGGCAGCGCGAGATGCTGGTGAGCCACCGCAAGGCCGGCGCCAACACGGCCCAGCTTTACCGCCTGACGAACCCGCAGGGCGAGCTGGAGCAGCTCACCGACGGCGCCGATCCGGTGGGTGAGGCCAGCTACGAACCCAGGCAGGGGCGCTACATCGTGTTCGAGCGCAGCAGCGGCGGCTCCGAGGTGGCGCAGCTGTACCGGCTGGATGGCAAGGGCGCCGCCCCGGTGCTGCTGACCAACCCGGACGAACGCCACAATATGAGCGCCTGGCTGCATCGCAGCGCGCAACTGGTCGTCACCTCGCTGCCGCTGGACCGCACCGCCCAGGGCGGCACACGCGCCCAGGTGATGACCGACATCTGGGTCATGGACCCCGAGAAGCCCGAGGGCAAGCGCCGCCTGGCCCAGCTGGAAGGCGGCGGTTGGGGCGTGCGCTCGGTCTCGCGCGACGACAGGCAGCTCGCGCTGACGCGCTATATCTCGGCCAACGAGTCTGAACTCTGGTTGCTGGACCTCGCCAGCGGCGCGCGGCGCAAGCTGCTGCCGGCCGCTGGCGACAGTGCGCGCGCGGTCTACTTTGCCGGCGAGTTCAGCCACGACAACCGGCAGCTCTGGGTGCTCACCGACCGCCACAGCGAGTTCCGCGAGCTGGCGCGCCTGGATCTGCGCAGCGGCAAGCTGGTGCGCGTCTCGGCCGACATCCCCTGGGACGTCAGCGGCGCCACGCTGAGCCGGGATGGCCGCCTGCTGGCCGCGCGCGTGAACGCCGACGGGCGCGGCGAGCTGCGTCTCTTCGACGCGCTGAGCCTCAAGCCCCTGCCGACGCCGCCGCTGCCCGCCGGCAGCATCGGTGCGCTGCATTTCGATCAGCAGCGCGGCGAGCTGGTGATGGGCGTCAGCCATGCCCGGAGCCCCAGCCAGGTGTTCAGCGTGGCACGCGCCAAGACCGGCTGGGGTGCGCCCCAGGCCTGGACCCAGGCCTATGTGCCGCCGGGCATCGACGCCAGCCGCTTCGGCGAGCAGCAGCTGGTGCGCTGGAAGAGCTTTGACGGCCTCAGCATCTCCGGCCTGCTGAGCCTGCCGCCGACGCAGTTCGAGGGCAAGCGCCCGGTGCTGATCAGCATCCATGGCGGGCCCGAATCGCAGGCCACGATGGGCTTTCTGGGCCGCAACAACTACTACCTGCAGGAGCTGGGCATGGCCGTGATCCAGCCCAATGTGCGTGGCTCGGCCGGCTACGGCAAGCGCTTTCTGGCGCTGGACAACGGCTTCCAGCGCGAGGACTCGGTGAAGGACATCGGCGCCCTGCTGGACTGGATCGCCACCCAGCCGAACCTGGACGCCTCGCGCGTGCTGGTCACGGGCGGCAGCTACGGCGGCTATATGACGCTGGCGGTGGCCACCCATTACGCCGAGCGCATTGCCGGCGCCATCGACGTGGTGGGCATCTCGCACTTCGTGACCTTCCTGCAGAACACCGAGAGCTACCGCCGCGACCTGCGCCGCGTGGAGTACGGCGACGAGCGCGATCCGGCGATGCGCGCGTTCCAGGACAGGATCTCACCGCTCAGCAATGCCGCCAAGATCACGAAGCCCCTGTTCGTGGTGCAGGGCAAGAACGACCCCCGCGTGCCCTATACCGAGGCCGAGCAGATCGTCGCCAAGGTGCGCGAGAACGGCACGCCGGTCTGGTATCTGCGCGCCGAGAACGAGGGCCATGGCTTCGCCCGCAAGGAGAACCAGGACTTCCAGTTCTACGCGACGATCCTGTTCATGCAGCAGACGGTGCTGCGGTAGTTCAGCCGACCAGGTTGGCCAGCGTCAGCAGGGCCAGCAGCAGCATCCACAGCACCACCGAGCGCCACACCAGGCCGACCACGCTCTGCAGCGCGCCCAGCGAGGGCAGCTGGCCGGGCGTGGAGCCATCGGCCAGGGTGGCGTCCATGTCGCCGCCGGCGTTGAAGGTCTTGCTGCGGTCCGGCGTGATGCCCGGCGCGGCCGAGCCACCCAGCTGCACGCCCAGGGCACCGGCCGCCGAGGCCAGGATGATGCCCTCGTTGGCATGCATCCAGAGCGCGGCGTCGCGCCGCCAGCCGTTCACCGCCTCCTCGAAATTGCCGACGATGGCAAAGCCGGTGGCGGTGAGGCGCGAGGGCACGTAGTCGATCCAGCCGAACAGCTTGCGCGAGAGCTGCATCAGGCGCTCGTTGGTGGGCGCATCGATGGTGCGGCTCTTGAAGGCCCAGTAGCGGCTGGCGAATTCGGCCATGCGGTAGAGCACCGCGCCGGCCGGACCCAGGCCCAGGGTGGAGAGCAGGATGAACCAGAAGAACACGCCGAACACATGGCGGTGCGCGGCCAGCAGCGAATGCTCGATGACATGGCGCAGCAGCTCGGTGCGCGGCAGCTCGCTGGCATCCAGGTGGCGCCATTCGGCCAGCAGGCGGCGCGCTTCGAGTTCATCGCCGCGCTCCAGCGCATCGCGGATGTCGGTGAAGTAATGGCTGAACTGGCGGAAGCCCAGGGTCAGGTACAGCACCGCCACATCCATGGCCAGGGCCAGCAGCACGCTGAAGTGGCGCAGCGTGATGTAGAGCAGCGCGGCCAGCAGGGCCGGACCCAGCGCGGTGATGCTCCAGACCACCGCCGCATGGTGTTCGCGGCCGGCGTCGAAGTTGCGCCCGGTCCAGCGCACCCAGCCGATCACGCCATGGTGTACCGCGTTGCCATGGGGCAAAGGCTTGAGCTGTTCACAGAGCAGCGCGAACAAGACCGCAAAGAAGTTCATGGCCCGGGATGATAGCGGGCTCAGGCAGAGAGAAAGCGATAGAAGTTGCGCAGCATGGCCGCCGTGGCGCCCCAGATGAAGTATTCGCGCGGCTCGCCGCCGCCCTGCCCGGCAAGATCTGACCCCGTCCAGGGCATGGAGAGGAAGTGGCGCTCGCCGCCCTCCCAGCTGAAGCGGTGGCGGCGATGGTGGGCCGGCGTCATCAGCCAGGCCAGCGGCACCTCGAAGGCCTCGGCCACCTCGAAGGCGTCGAGCTTGAGCTCGAAATCCGGGCGCACCAGCGCCACCACCGGGGTGACATGGAAGGCCGTGACGGTGGTGTAGACGGGCAGTTCGCCGATCACCTCGATGTGCTCGGCGCCAAGACCGATTTCCTCTTCGGCCTCACGCAAGGCCGTCGCCACCGCGCTGCCGTCTTCGGGCTCGCTGCGCCCGCCCGGGAAACTGATCTGGCCCGCATGGTCACGCAAGTGGGCGGTGCGCTGGGTCAACAGCACCTGCAGGCCCTCGGGCCGCTGCACCAGGGGCAAGAGCACCGCGGCCGCACTCGGCTCGCGCTGGCTGAACAGCCCTCCGTCGCCGGGAAATTCGGGCTGCCAGGCCGGGGCGGCCGCAAAGCGCTGGCGCAGGGCCTCAGCACGCAGCGCGGCTTCGGGCACGGCAGGCAGATGCGCATCGGTGCCGACAACAGGCACCCCCTGCGCGTTCAGAATGGGTGGGCGGGACATGGTGGGCCGAGCATAGAGCCGAAGCGCGCGGCAGCGCTGTCGCAGGGTTAACAGGCGGGCAAAACAAAAGCCGCCGAGGCGCTGGCCCGGGCGGCTTCTGGTTGAGCGCGAACCGGCAAGGTTCGCACCGCAGCTGACCTTAAGCCAGCTTTTCCTTGATACGTGCCGACTTGCCCGAACGCTCGCGCAGGTAGTACAGCTTGGCGCGGCGCACATCGCCACGACGCTTGACTTCGATCGAGGCGATCAGGGGGCTGTACAGCTGGAACGTACGCTCCACGCCTTCGCCGCTGGAGATCTTGCGCACGATGAAGCTGCTGTTCAGGCCGCGGTTGCGCTTGGCAATCACGACGCCTTCGTATGCCTGCACGCGCTTGCGGGTGCCTTCAACGACGTTCACGCTGACGATCACCGTATCGCCAGGGGCGAACACGGGGATGGTCTTGTTCAGACGAGCAATTTCTTCTTGCTCAAGGGTTTGGATCAAGTCCATGTTTTCACTCCAAGTGATCGTGCCAGCGCATGAATTGCTGTTGACGAGGCGGCGCCCCGTGTTGCCCGGCAGAGGATCGGAAAAGCCGATCATTATAGCTGAAAATGCTACACGCTCAAGGTGCGCAAAAAGGCTTCGTCCTGTTTGCTCAGGCGGCCGGCGGCCCGCGCCGCCTCGATCAGCTCGGGCCGGCGGCGCCAGGTCAGCTCCAGCGAGCGCTCGCGGCGCCAGCGCGCAATCTGGGCATGGTGGCCGGACAGCAGCACCGGCGGCACCGCAACGCCGTCCAGCACCTCGGGGCGGCTGTAGTGGGGGCAGTCCAGCAGGCCGTCGGAAAAACTGTCCTGCTGGTGCGAGGCGGCATCGTTGAGCACGCCCTCCTGCAGGCGCGCGATGGCATCGAGCAGGGCCATGGCGGGCAGTTCGCCCCCCGAAAGCACGAAGTCGCCCAGGCTCAACTCCAGCGTCACATGCTTGTCGAGAAAGCGCTGGTCGATGCCCTCGTAGCGGCCACACAGCAGCACGCCGCCCCGCCCTTGCGCCAGCGCCCGCACCAGCGCCTGGTCGATGCGCCGGCCGGTGGGGCTGAAGTGGATGATGGCTGGCGGCCCGGCATCGGCGGCCGCTTCGACGCGCGCCAGCTTGACCGCCGCGAGCGCGCGTTCCAGCGGCTCGGCCAGCATCAGCATGCCGGGGCCGCCACCATAGGGGCGGTCATCGACGCGGCGGTAGTTATCTTCGGCGAAGTCGCGCAGCTGCCAGAGCTGCACATCGACCTGGCCGCTCTCATAGGCGCGGCGCGTCACGCCCGCCGTCAGCAGCGGGCCGAACAACTCGGGAAAGAGGGTGATCAGATCAAAGCGCATTGCGACGCGAAGCCTGCGCTGCGGCGCCGGGACTCAGAAGTCCAGGCCCCAGTCCACCGTGATGACGCGCTGCTCCAGGTCGACAGCGTCGACGAAGGCGGCCACGAAGGGAACCAAGCGCTCCTGGTCGGGCTTGATCGGCGGCGTGAGGCCGGGCGGCGCGATGCGCAGCACGCTGTGCGGGCCGGTTTCCATCAATCCGATCACCTCGCCCAGGGTTTCGCCTTGGCGGTTCAGCACCGTGAGGCCGATCAGATCGACCCAGTAATACTCATCCGGGTCCGAGGACGGGAATTTGGCGCGGGAGATGTGGATGCTGGCGCCGCGCAGGGCTTCGGCAGCATTGCGATCCGAGATGCCTTCGACGTTGGCCACGATGCCATCGCCGTGATCTCGTACCGCGAGAATCTTGAGCAGGGAGGGAACGGCTTGCGCCTTCGCTCCCAGTGCGGCGTCGCCGGGTTTCAGAAACCAGCGGCGCGACGCGAACAGCGCCTGGGGATCGGTGGAATAGGCCTGGACGCGAATCCAGCCCTTGATACCCCAGGCGTCCAGCACACGCCCGACTTCAACCGCGTCAGCCGGCCACGCCGTCTCGTCAGAGGCGTTCGCGGCGGGGCGGTTGTCAGTGGGCGTCACCGTCAAGCTCAGGCTGCGACGACAGCCTTCTTGGCCTGGTCGACCAGACGTGCCACGGTGGGCGACAGCTGGGCGCCAACGCCGGTCCAGTAGGCAACGCGGTCGGTGGCCACGCGCAGCGACTCGGCAGCGCCGGAAGCCACGGGGTTGTAGAAGCCGACCTTCTCGATGAAGCGGCCGTCACGACGCTGCTGGCTGTTGGCCACAACGATGTTGTAGAAGGGGCGCTTCTTGGAGCCGCCGCGTGCGAGTCGAATCACGACCATGATGTTTCCTTTGATCTTTAGCGTTCCACCGCACCAGGAGACACTCAGGGCGAGCAGATCGGGTCGGCGGTCACAATGACCGCCATGGCATGGCGCTGTAGATACGCCGGCGTCCCCACCGACCAGCACCAAAACCCGGCATTATAAACTCGGCCCAGCGATATTCCCCAGCATCAATGCACAAAATCCCATGACGACGCCAGAAAAACCAGGCTCCAGCCTGCTCTTACGCCCTAGCAACGAGGCCGATCTGGCCGCCATCCAGCAGATTTACCAGGTGGCCGTGCTGGAAGGCACCGGCACCTTCGAGACCGAGGTGCCCGATGTGGCAGAGATGTCGCGCCGCCGCGCCGAGGTATTGAGCCGCGGTCTGCCCTATCTGGTGGCCGAGTGCGATGGCCAGGTGCTGGGTTACGCCTATGCCAACTATTTCCGCCCTCGCCTGGCCTACCGTTTCTGTTTGGAGGACTCGATCTACCTGTCCCCCGCCGCCCAGGGCCAGGGTATCGGCCGCCTCTTGCTGGCCGAGCTGGTTGCACGCTGCGAGGCGCTGGGCGCGCGCCAGATGCTGGCGGTGATCGGCGATGCCGAGAACCGCGGCTCGGTCGGCCTGCACGCCGCGCTGGGCTTCGAGCACACCGGCCTGCTCAAGTCCGCGGGCTGGAAATTCGGCCGCTGGCTGGACGTGGTGCTGATGCAGCGCCAACTGGGCCAGGGCGACCAGAGCAGCCCCGCACAGGGCCAGGCATGAGCAGCGGCTACAAATCCAAAACCATCGCCACCTGGCTGGCCTTCGCGGGCGGCAGCCTGGGCCTGCATCGCTTCTACCTGCATGGCCTGGGCGACAAGCTGGCCTGGCTGCATCCCCTGCCCACCCTGCTGGGCCTGTACGGCGTGCAGCGCATGGACCTGCTGGGCCAAGACGACCGCCTGGCCTGGGTGCTGATGCCCATCCTGGGGCTGATGCTGAGCATCAGCATGCTCACCGGCATCGTCTACGGCCTCACGCCCGACGAGAAGTGGGATGCCCACCGCAACCCGGGCCAGCCGCCACGGCGCACCGGCTGGGCACCCATCATCGGCGTGGTGGGCTGCCTGCTGGTGGGCGGCGCCTGCCTGATGACCACGATCGCCTTCAGCGCACAGCGCTATTTCGAAAGCCAGGTCGACGCGGCGCAGGAGATCAGCCAATAAGGACCAAGGCCCGCCCGAGACCAAGTCTCGGCGGGCCTTGTTGCAGCGGCGGGTCGCGGCGCGCTCAGAACAGCGAGAAGCTCACCCAGTAGCAGACACCGGCGACGAAGGCCGAGGCCGGGATGGTGAAGATCCAGGCCCAGACGATGTTGCCGGCCACGCCCCAGCGCACCGCCGAGGCGCGCTGCACCGAGCCCACGCCGACGATGGCGCCGGTGATGGTGTGGGTGGTGGACACGGGCACGCCCAGCGCGGTGGCCAGGAACAGCGTGATGGCGCCACCGGTTTCGGCACAGAAGCCGCCCACCGGCTTGAGCTTGGTGATCTTCTGACCCATGGTCTGCACGATGCGCCAGCCGCCGAACATGGTGCCCATGCCGATGGCGGTGTAGCAGACCCAGATCACCCAGCTCGGCGGCGCCTTGTCGGCCGCGGCCGCGTAGCCCGAAGCCACCAGCAGCATCCAGATCAGACCGATGGTCTTCTGCGCGTCATTGCCGCCATGGCCCAGGCTGTAGAGACCGGCAGAGACCAGCTGCAGGCGCCGGAACCAGTTGTCCACCCGCAGCGGTGAGCTGCGCCTGAACACCCAGGCCACGATCACCATCAGGATGGAGCCCAGCAAGAAACCCAGCAGCGGCGAGAGAAAGATGAACAGCACCGTCTTGCCGACGCCACCGGCCACCAGCGCGCCGGCGCCGGACTTGGCGATCACCGCGCCCACGATGCCGCCGATCAGCGCATGCGAGGAGCTGGAGGGGATGCCGTACCACCAGGTGATGACGTTCCAGCAGATCGCGCCGATCAGCGCACCGAAGATCACATGGTGATCGACCACGCCGGGGTCGACGATGCCCTTGCCGATGGTTGCCGCCACCTTGAGCTGGAAGAAGGCCACCGCGATGACGTTGAAGAAGGCCGCAAACAAGACCGCCTGCTGCGGCTTCAGCACGCCGGTGGACACCACGGTGGCGATCGAGTTGGCCGCGTCGTGAAAACCGTTCATGAAGTCGAACAGCACGGCCAGCACGACCAGCACTGCGACGACCCAGAACGCTACCTGTACCGATTCCATGAAGAGGATCCGATCAGGAGTTCTCGAGGACGATGCCCTCGATCAGGTTGGCGACATCCTCGCAGCGATCCGAGATCGACTCGAGCTGCTCGTAGATGGCCTTGAGCTTGATCAGCTCGCGCACATCCTCCTGCTCGCGGAACAGCTTGGACATGGCGGCACGCATCACGCGGTCGGCGTCGGACTCGAGCTTGTCGATCTCTTCGCAGGTCTTGATGGCCGCCTCGGCGGTCTTGGGCTCGCTCAGCTTGGGCAGCAGGGAGACCGCGTGTTGCACGCGCTCGCAGCACTTGGCCGAGAGCTCGCCCAGACGCAGCACTTCCTCCGGGATGCTGCGCACATCGTAGAGCTGCATGGTTTCGCTGGAGTCCTGCAGCAGGTCCAGGATGTCGTCCATCGCATTGATCAGGCCGTGGATCTGCTCGCGGTCGATCGGGGTGATGAAGGTGCGGTGCAGCAGGCGGTTCACCTCGGCGGTGATGCGGTCGGCCTGATGCTCGTAGTCGTCAACCTCGATCGCGTATTTCTCGCGCAGCTGCGGATCCGCATAGTTCTGGATCATGGACATGAAGGCGCGCGCGCCCAAGGCGATCTTGTCGCCGTGCTCATTGAAGAGCTCGAAAAAATTGCCCTCTCGGGGCAGCAGCTTGCCAAACAGCATGGGTTCTCCTGAGGTGCCGGACCAAGGTGTCCAGCTCGCACCAACAACGCAGATTTCTTGGAAATGTCATCGCCGCGTCACGCGGCACGGGCTGGAGTGTAATTGCGAGCAGCGCACAAGCGAACCCCGCCGCGTTCAGGCACCCCGGAAAATAAAGTACACCGCCCCCATCAGGCACAGGCCGGCCCAGAGGAAATCGCTGCGGAAACCCTGCCCCATATAGAGCATCGAGAAGGGCACGAACACCGCCAGCGTCACCACCTCCTGGGTGATCTTGAGCTGGGCCAGGCTGAAGCCGGCGCCATAGCCGATGCGGTTGGCCGGCACCTGCAGAAGGTATTCGAACAAGGCGATGCCCCAGCTCACCAGGGCGGCGATCCACCAGGGCTTGGCGGCCAGATCCTTCAGGTGCCCGTACCAGGCGAAGGTCATGAAGAGGTTGGACAGCATCAGCAGACCGAGGGTCTGCCAGCCGGCGGCGGTGGTGAACATGAGGTTCCTTCAGGTCCAGTTCAGTGGCAGGGGCTCGCGTTCCACGCGCTGGTCGGCCAGCCCGGCCAGGCGCGGCGCCAAGGGGCCCAGCACGGGCAGGCTCAGGGTCGGTGCGAGCTCCAGCAGGGGCAGCAGCACGAAGGCTCGCTCGTGCAGGCGCGGATGCGGCAACACCAGGCGCGGCCGCTGCATGCTGGCATCGCCATGAATCAGCAGGTCCAGATCCAGGGTACGCGGCGCGTAGCGGTAGGGTCGCTCGCGCCCATGCTTGAGCTCGATGGCCTGCATCGCGTCCAGCAGCTCCATCGGCGCGAGCCCGGTCTCGATGCGCGCCACGGCGTTCAGGTAATCGGGCCCGTCGGAGTCCAGGGCGGCGCTGCGGTAGGCGCTGGAAACCGCCAGCACGCGCGTCTGCGGCAGAGCATCCAGATCGCGCAGGGCCGCCTCCAGGGTGGCACGCAGCGCGCCGAGGTTGGCGCCCAGGCCGATATAGGCCTGCTCCATGCTCAATCCTGTGCCGGCGCCGCCTTGCTGGCCGGCTTGCGGCGACGGCGGCGTTTCTTCGCCGGCGCGCTGGCGCCTTCGGCCTGGGGTTCGGCCCCCTCCTCGGCTTCAGCGGCCGGCGGCTGGCCACTCAGGGCACCGCGCGGCAGCTGATGCACCTTGCTGCCGCGGCGCGCCTTGTCGGCTTCGCGGGCCTCGTCGATGAGGGCACGGCGCTCCTCGTCGCTGCCCAGCGCGAAGTCTTCCCACCAGTCCACCAGGCCCATCTCCACCTCGCCGACCTCGGCGCGCAGGAGCAGGAAATCGAAGCCGGCGCGGTAGCGCGGCTGATCCACCAGGCTGTAGGGGCCGTTGCCGCTGCGACGCTCGAAGCGCGGCTGCATCATCCAGATCTCGCGCATGTCGGCGGCCAGCTTGCCGCGGCCCGAGATGTCGCCGATGCGGGCATCGAACACCAGATCAATGGCCTGCTGCAGCGCCGGGATGGGCGATTCGCCGGCCTCGCGCAGGCGCTGCCAGCGCGACTGCACCTCGTGCCAGAGCATGCAGGCGAGCATGAAGCTCGGTGCCACGCTGCGCCCTTCGGCGACGCGGCGGTCGGTGTCCTCGAAGGCGCGGCGAACGAACTGGCCGCGCGCACCCGCGTGCAGATTGCCCTGCTCGTCCAGCACCGCATCCAGGATGGGGAAGACGCCGCGTGCCAGGCCTTGCTTGCGCAACTCCTCCAGGCTGGCCAGCGAATGGCCGGTCTGCAACAGCTTGATCATCTCGTCGAACAGGCGCGAGATCGGCACGTTCGCCAGCAGCTGGGCGCAGGCCTTGACCGGCGCGCGCGTCTTGGGCTCCAGCTCGAAGCCCAGCTTGGCCGCGAAGCGCACCGCACGCACGATGCGCACCGGGTCTTCGCGGTAGCGCGTTTCCGGGTCGCCGATCATGCGCAGCACGCGCTTCTTGGCGTCGGCCAGGCCGCCGTGGTAGTCCACCACCATCTGCTTGACCGGCTCGTAATACATGGCGTTGACGGTGAAGTCGCGCCGCGCCGCATCCTCGATCTGCGGGCCCCAGACGTTGTCGCGCAGCACCCGGCCGCTGGCGTCCACCACATGGGACTTGCCGGCCAGTTCATCCTTGGAGGTCTTCTCGTTGCCAGCCACTTGCTCGGCCGACTCGTTGGCCAGCAGGGCGCGGAAGGTCGAGACCTCGATCACCTCGTGCTCGCGCCCGCGGCCGTAGACCACGTGCACGATGCGAAAGCGCCGGCCGATGATGAAGGCACGCCGGAACAGGCCCTTGACCTGCTCGGGCGTGGCGTTCGTGGCCACGTCGAAATCCTTGGGACGCCGGCCCAGCAGCAGGTCGCGCACCGCGCCACCGACGATATAGGCCTCGAAGCCGCCCTCGGTCAGCGTCTTGACCACGCGCACCGCGCGTTCGTCGAGCAACTCGGGGTCGATGCCGTGTTCGGCCGGCCCCACCTCGATGCGCTTGCCCAGCACGGTCTTGCCGGACTTGGCGGCGCCGGGCTTGCCCAGCAGCTTGTCTATGAATTTCTTGATCATGCAAAGAGCTTCAGTATGGGCCAGCCGCGCTCAAGGGCGAGCGCCTGCAAGGCCGGGGTCGGGTTGGTGGCCACCGGGTGGCTGACCAACTCCAACAAGGGCAAATCATTCATCGAGTCACTGTAGAAGTGCACCTGTTCAAACTCATCCCAGGCCCTGCCCTCGGCCGCCAGCCATTGCCGCACGCGCGTGATCTTGCCGGCCTGGTAGGAGGGCACACCCTGCACCGCGCCGGTGTAGTGCCCCGTCTCGTCGCGCTGCAATTGCACGGCGATCAGGTGCGGCACGCCAAAGGCCTCGGCGATCGGGGCGGTGACGAATTCATTGGTGGCCGTGACGATGGCCACCAGGTCACCCGCCTCCTGATGCTTGCGCACCAGAGCCCGCGCATTGTCGCGCAACATCGGCGCCAGCACCTCGTCCATGAAACGCCGGCGCATCGCCAGCGCATCGCCCAGGGGGCGCGAGCGCCACACCGAGGTGGCAAAGTCGATGTAGGCGTCCAGGTCCAGGCGGCCGGCCTGGTACTGGGCGTAGAACTCGTCGTTGCGGGCCGCCCAGGTGGCGCCGTCGGCCCAGCCGATCTCCACCATGAAGCCACCAAAGGCATGGTCGGAGTCCATCGGGATCAGGGTCCCGTCCAGGTCGAAGAGGGTCAGGTTCATGGGGCTTGCTCGTCGCTCATTCCATCGGTCAGCATCTGGCGCAGCAGGGGCACGGTGACGGCGCGCTTGCTGGCCATGGCAAATTCATCCAGCCGATCCAGCAAGCTCATCAGGTGCTTGAGATCGCGGGCAAAACGGGTCAGCAGATAGTCCATCACCTCGTCGGCGAGGAAGATGCCGCGGCGATCCGCCTCGCGCCGCAGCACCGCGCGCATCTCGGCCTCGGACAAGGCCTGCAGGCCGAAGGTGGGCCCCCAGCCGAGGCGGCTGCGCAGGTCCTCGCGCAGCGCCAGGTCCACTGGCGGTGCAGTGCCGGTGGCCACCACGGCCAGGCCATGGGTGGCGGCCTCGACGAAGAGCGTGAAGGCGGCATGCTGCTGGCCGGCGTCGAAACGGTCGCAGTCATCCAGCAGCAGCAAGCTGGGATTGGCGGGCAGCTCCCAGGGCAAGGGGGTGTCGGCGTCGTACCAGCCCACCTGGGCGCCGCCCTGCTGCCAGCGCTGCGCCAGCGCCTTCAGGGCATGGGTCTTGCCGCAGCCCGGCGGCCCCCACAGAAACACCGGCGGCGCGCCGGGCTGCAAGGCGTGCAGCTGCGCCAGCGCCGCCGCATTGGCACCCGGCATGAAGTTGTCGAAGCTGTAGACCGGCTCGGGGCCGAGGGAGAGGGGAATCTGTTTCAAGAGCGTGGTCACTGCAGGTTCATTGCCGCTCAAGCCTTGTAGAGAGGGCTGCGCAGATAGAGCTCGCGCACGCGGCGCCCGGCCACCACGCCCAGGGCGCTGACCGGCAGGGCGATCAAGACACCCAGGAAGCCGAACAAATGGCCGAAGGCCAGCAAGGCGAATATCACCATCAAGGGCGAAAGGCCGATGCGCTCGCCCACCAGGCGCGGGGTGAGCGCAAAGCCCTCGATGAGCTGGCCAAGGCCGAAGATCAGCGCCACCGCCAGCAGGCCATACAGGCTCGCGAACTGCAGCACGCCCGCCAGCAGAGCCAGCAAGAGCCCCAGGCCGAAGCCCAGATAGGGAATGAAGACGGCCAGACCGGTGAACACGCCCACCGGCAGTGCCAGCTCGAAGCCGGCCAGCGCCAGCGCAACGCTGTAGTAGGCGGCCAGGATCAGCATCACCAGCAATTGGCCACGCAGGTATTGCCCCAGCATCTGGTCGCATTCGCCCAGAAAACCGCCGACGCGCTCGCGCATGCGCGGCGGCACCATGGACCAGGCGCGCCGCATCAGCTCGGGCCAGTCGTGCAAGAGGTAGAACAGCACCACCGGCAGCAGCACCGCATTGCCGACGATGGCCAGCAAGAAGCTGCCGCCGATGCGCGCCGAACTCAGCGCCGTGGCCAGCCAGTCTTCCAGATTGGCGTCCAGGTACTTGAGCACAAAGCTCTTGATGCTGGCGGTGTCCAGCGCCGCGTTGATGCCATGCTGCTGCAACCAGGGCAGCACATGGGCGTTGAGGGCGTTCGCCAGCACCGGGATCTGCTCGCGCAGAAGCGGCAGTTCCTTGCTGAGGATGGGCACGATCAGCAGCAGCAGGGCCAGCACCAGCAACACCGCCACCACCTCCACCAGCAGCACGGCCAGCAGGCGCGGCACGCGCCGGCGCACCAGCAACTCGACCGCCGGCGTCAGCGCATAGGCCAGCACCGCCGCGGCGATGAAGGGGGCCAGCACCGGCTGCAGCAACCGCAGCAGCGCCAATGCCAACAGGGCCAGGGCGGCCCAGGCCAGGGCATGGCGTTGCGGGGTACTGAGCGTCATAGGGGATGGCCGGGAGATGGTGGGGGCTTGCGGCGCGGATTCTAAGTGCGCGGCGCCCCTTCACGCTCAGTGCAAGGTGGGGCCGCCCCTGGCACATTTGGCACGCCACTCCTGCAGCATGGCCTCCAGCGCCTGCCGGTCCGGCGCATCCGGCACCTCGGCGAGGTAATGCGCCAGATCCACCGCCGCCGCCTGCAAGTCCCCCAGCGCGAACCAGGTCATGGCGCGGTCGCGGCACTCGGCAGCCTCGCCGGGCAGCAGGGTGACGAGGCGCTGCTGCACCTGCAGCAGGCGCGGCCAGTCCTGGCCCGAGCGGTGGATTTCCTTCAGGTTGCGCAGCATGCGGGCCAGCACCTGGCGCGGGCTGGCGGCCTGCAGGAACAGCTCCATGGGCAACTCCTGGTCGTCCGGCAGGCCGGCGCCATGCCGGTAGGGCAGCAGGAATTCCTCCAGCGCATTGCGCGTCAGCGAGCGGCCGCTGAAGGGATCCAGCACCACCTCGCCCTGCGGCAGGCGCAGCTTGAGCAGGAAGTGCCCGGGGAAGGCCACGCCCTGCACGCGCAAGCCGATCTGCGCCGCCAGCTCCATGTAGATCACCGCCAGGGTGATGGGAATGCCGCGCCTGGTGGCCAGCACATGGTGCACAAAGCTGTTGCCCGCCTCGTAGTAGTTGTTGACGTTGCCGGCGAAGCCCAGCTCCTGATGGAAGTACTGGTTGAGCGCGCGCAGCCGGTAGGCGGCGGCGGCATCGGCCGGCAAACGCCGCTTCAGGCGCTGCGCCAGGGTATCGACCTCGGCCAGCACCTGCTGCACGTCCAGCTGCGGGAATTCGTCCTGGGCGATGGTGATGGCCGCCTCAAGCAGGTTCAGGCTCTGCTCGTCGGCCACCAGGGCCGCAAAGTATTCCAGCGGCGTTGGCGCACGCAGGCTCAGGGAGGCACTCATGGGCCGAGTTTATGCGCGCCGCACGAATTGGCGCAGCTTCAATCCGCTCAAGATCAGCACCGCGAAGTACAGCAGCGCCGAAGCCGCCAGGCTGCCCGCCATGTACAGGGCGCGCCACAGCTCGGTGGCCCCCAGCGCCACCCAGTCCAGCCGCACGGCCAGCTGATGCTGCAGTAGCCCCATCGCCAGGCTGGCCAGCAGCACGCGCAGGGCAAAGGGCAACCAACCCGGCGCGGGCGTGTAGCTGCCGCGCGCACGCAGCCCGCGCAACAGCAGGCCGGCATTCACCAGAGCCGCCAGGCCGATCGAGAGCGCCAGGCCGGCAGCCCCCAGCCAGGGCACGAAACAGGCGTTCAGCAGCTGCGTCAGCACCAGCACGCCGACGGCAATGCGCACCGGGGTGCGCGTGTCTTGCCGCGCATAAAAGCCCGGCGCCAGCACCTTGATCGCGACCAGGCCGATCAACCCCACGCCATAACCCATCACCGCGCTAGTGGTGTGCAGCACATCGTCGGCCTTGAAGGCCCCACGGTGATACAGCACCGCCACCATCGGGCCGGCAAACAACAGCAGCGCCACCGCGCAAGGCAGAGCCAGCAGCAAGACCATGCGCAGCCCCCAGTCCAGCATGGCCGAGTACTGGGCCGTCTCGCCCTTGGCCTGGGCGGCCGAGAGCTGCGGCGTCAGCACCACGCCCAGTGCCACGCCCAGCAAGGCGATCGGAAACTCCATCAGGCGGTCGGCATAGGTCAGCCAGGAGGCGGCGCCGGGCGCCACCCAGATCGCGATCTGCGTATTGATGACCAGGGACAGCTGGGCCACGCCCACGCCCAGCAGCGCCGGCCCCATCTGGCGCAGGATCTGGCCCACGCCGGGGTGCTGCCAGGCGCGCCGCAGGCCGCCCCAGCTCAGGCCCAGGTGCGGCAACAGACCCAGCCGGCGCAGCGCCGGAATCTGCACCGCCAACTGCAACACGCCGCCGAGCATCACCCCGATCGCCATGGCGTAGATGGGCTGGTAGCCCATGGTCTGCAAGCGCGGCGCGAGCAGCCAGCCCGCGGCGATCACCGACAGGTTCAGCAGCACCGGCGTGACCGCCGGCACCATGAAGCGCTTCCAGGTGTTGAGAATGCCCGCCGCCAGCGCCACCAGCGACATGCAGCCGATGTAGGGAAACATCCAGCGCGTCATGACGATGGCGGCGCGGCGCGCATCGTCCGCCAGCCCGGCGCCCAGCAGCCACACCAGCAGCGGCGCGCCTAGCACGCCCAGCAGGCAGGTCAGCAGCAGCGTCCAGGCCAGCGCGGTGGCCACGGCGCTGATGAGCAGGCCGGTGGCGGCATCACCCTCCTTGGCTCGGGTCGCGGCCAGCACCGGCACAAAGGCCTGGGAGAACGCGCCCTCTGCGAACAGTCGGCGCAGCATATTGGGAATGCGGAAGGCCACCTGAAAGGCGTCGGTGATGGCACTGGCGCCAAACAGCGCCGCCACCATCTGCTCACGCACCAGGCCGGTGACGCGCGACGCAAGGGTCAGGATGGAAACAAGGGAAGCGGCGCGCAGCAGATTCATGGGGAACGGGGTTTGCCGGCCATTCGACGGCCGGCGCATTATCTATTTGCGCCCGGGCTGGTCGACAAATCGCTTCAAGTCTTTGATCACCGCTAGAAAAGTGCTACACTCGCGGTCTTTGCACCAACTGGTAGACCTATAACATGGCAAGCTCTTCCAAAGCCAAGAAGAAAACCGTCCGTTTGGCATCGGGCCGCAAGCGCGCCCGCCAGGACGTCAAGCTCAACGCTGCCAATACGGCACTGCGTTCCAAATTCCGCACGGTCGTGAAGAACGTGCAAAAGGCCGTGGTCGCTGGCGACAAGACCAAGGCTGCTGAATTGTTCAAGACCGCCCAGCAAGTGATCGATTCGGTCGCTGACAAGGGCATCTTCCACAAGAACAAGGCTGCTCGTCACAAGAGCCGTCTGTCGGCCAAGATCAAGGCCCTGGCCGCCTAATAGCCAGCCTGGTGCAAAGCAAAAGGTCCGCTTCGGCGGACCTTTTTACTTGGGCATCATATCGACCGGCGCCAGCACTTGCTGAGCACGCAGCCAGTCAGCCACCGACCGCGCCACCCAGCCGCCATCATCCAGGGGCAGATCATGGCCCGCGTTTGCATGCAGACGCAGCGGTACCCCCCAGGCCCGGCTGATCGCCTGGGAGCAGCGCCAATCCACCAATTCGTCACCCTTGCTGCATAGCAGCAGCATGGGCGCGCGCGGCTTGGCATAACTGGCGCGATAGCGCATCGCCGCAAGCAATTGCCGCAACGCATTGCGCCGCCCGACCGGATGACTGCGCTGCAACTCAACCCAGGTGTTGAGCACCGAATCGGGTTGATCGAGCAGGCGAGTCGTCAGCGCCAACACCTTGGCCTCGCGCTGGCGCAGGCTGACCCTGAACAGGCTCAGCATCAGCAAGGGCCAGTAATTGCTGGGCCGCAAACGCCGGAAGAAGGGGCTGAAGGGCCGCAAGCTGGTGTTGATCAGCACCGAGCCGGACACCTCCTCCGGGTAGCGCCGCATCCAATCGCTCACCACCATCGCGCCCAAGGACATTGCCAGCAGGTGATACGGGGGCGGAATACCACGGCGCAGCATTTCGTCGCGGCACACTTCCACCATATCGTCCACCCGACTGGGGCTGGTCAAGCGGTGCATGCTGCCGTTGCCCGGCAGGTCTAGCAACTCCAGCACGACGCCCGGCTGCTGCCGCTGCAGTTCGGCCTCCAGCACACTGGGAAAACTGCCCCAATGTCCGCTCTCCCGAGTGAGGCCGCGCAACAAAATCCAGGTGACTGGCTGGGTCATCCCCACCTCATTGCCCTCAACGACGATACCAACGCTCCACGGCACGCTCATGATGCACCGGGCGTTGATCACCAGCCGGCAACCAACCCGCCGCACCGCAGGCGGCCCGGGCCAGAAAATCCAACCAGGCGAGATGCCGCCGCAAGACCCGCTGCTGCCGGTGCTGAACCTGGGGATTGAAGATCCCCTGCCTCGAGAATAGCTGGCGAGGATTCTTCTTGACCCACAGCCATGAGCCCATTTCGAGGGTCAAGGGTAGCAGCATCCGATCCGGCTGGGCCTGGGATCGCAAATAGAGGTGATCCCAGAGGTCGCCATGCGTCAGATATTGCCGACTCTGGGGCTCGAACACATAGCGGTGTTGCGCCAACGTCTGATCCAAAATTTCGCTCAAGGCATGCATCTCCGCCAGATGCGCCAGCGGCCGCGCCGTGCCTGCAAAGGGAAACCAGATGCGATCGAGCATGCCAAAACCGGAATGGCAGTCAACGCTCAGCGCGACGCGGTGGCTCAACAACTCGGTCTCGACCAGGTCGCACAAGGCCTGGCTCTCGGGCTGCATGCCCTGCCCGCGCGGTCCACGGTACCAAGGCAGGCGGGCGCTCAGACGTTGACCGCCCAACAGCCAGGGCACAGGGGCGCTGGCATCCACTGGCGCATTGCGCATCAGGTCCACACCTTGTGGATTGGCGCGCGTACCTCTTGCCAAGCCGCCCGGATTGACAGCGGCATGAAGACCATGCGCAACCCGGCCAACTGCGCATGCAAGGTGGCATCCCAGCGCAATCGCATCACCAGGCTACGCAGGAAAGCCAGCACCACCTCGATGCCTATGCGCTCGAGTCCATGCACGCCGCCGAAATAGCCTACGGCCGGGCAGTCCGGCGCCGGATTGCCAAGCACCAACGCCAACAGCGGCAAACACTGACCGGCAGCCTGCACTTCGCCGAGCTGACGCAACTCCACATGGGGCCGACCTTGTTCGGCCAGGAGCCGGACCTCGTCCAGCAGATCCCGCGCCACGCTGTCGCCACCCGCCACCCCGAGTTCTGTTGCCATCGCGATGCAAAGCGCTGCAGCATAGTCATACCGCGGCCGGTCCACCATGAGCCGATTGGATCAACCACGACATCAAGCCGTCATCACGCGGTGGCAGGCTGGCGCCACATGGACATCACATCACCCGGCCCCTCTCTACCAAGCGCCAACACAGCCGCCTGTCGATGGGGATTGCTGAGGGCCTGCTGTCAGGGCGTGAGGGAGCTGTTCGCACTGCAGTGGGCAGGCTGGCGCCGCCGATGAGCGCGCGCGGCGCCGCTAGGGCCGTTCAGAGCGCTCGGGCAACAGGCAGGCCTCGGCCACCTGCAGGTGGTTGTCGCGGGCGAAGTTCATCACGAAGTCCCAGGCCATCGGCTCGATGCTCTTCAGCTCTTCGTTGACGATCACGCATTTCACGCCGTTGATGACGCGCGGCACGCAGTAGGGCGAGTAGCCGATATGGGCCCCGATGCCACCCTTGGCCCCGCCCGGGCGGAAGCAGGACATCGCCCCGGCGAGTCGCTCGGCCCAGTCGCTCGGCCGGAAGGCGCGCCCCTCCAGGGTCACACCCTGGATGAAGACTTCGCGCGGTTTGGGGGGCTGGCTCATGACGTGAAAGCGGCGGCCGCGGCAACAACCAGCCGCGGCGAAACCGCTATTGTGCCCTGGATGTGTTGCGCCGCAGCACGAGCCATCGCGCAGTGCGAACTTTCCAGCGGGACGCTGCGGCTTTGTGCGCGCAAACCCGGATTTGCTGCGATGCACACTTAGAATCGATCGCTCCCGGCTGGCGCCGGGTGTCCCCTTCTTGTTCCCTCCCCTTTCATGGAGACTTGATGAACGCCGCCGTATCGTCCGTGCCCCCGTCCGAACCGCATGTGATGCAAACCTATGGCCGACTGCCAATCGCGCTGTCGCATGGTCAGGGTTGCTGGGTCTGGGACGTGGACGGCCGACGATACCTGGACGGGCTGGGCGGCATTGCGGTCAACACCCTGGGGCATGCCCATCCCAAGCTGGTGCCGGCGCTGCAGGAACAGATTGCCAAGCTGATCCACACCAGCAACTACTACCATGTGCCGCTGCAGGAGCAACTCGCCGCCAAGCTCTGCGAGCTCTCCGGCCTGACGAATGTGTTCTTCTGCAATTCCGGCCTGGAAGCGAACGAAGCCGCGCTGAAGATCGCGCGCAAGTTCGGCCACGACCGTGGCAACCACAATCCCGAGCTGCTGGTGTTCGAGGGTGCCTTCCATGGCCGCTCCATCGCCACGCTCTCGGCCACCGCCAATCCCAAGATCCATGCCGGCTTCGGCCCGCTGGTGCCCGGCTTTGTGCGCGTGCCCTTGAATGACATCGCCGCCGTCGAGGCCGCACTCGACGCCCATCCCAACATCACCGGCATCTTCCTGGAGACCATCCAGGGCGAAGGCGGCGTGAACCCGGCGCGCATCGAGTTCCTGCAGGCACTGCGCCGCGTCTGCGACGCGCGCGACATTCTGCTGATGCTGGACGAGGTGCAATGCGGCATCGGCCGCACCGGCAAGTGGTTCGCCCACCAATGGGCCGGCATCCAGCCGGATGTGATGCCTCTGGCCAAGGGCCTGGGCAGCGGCGTGCCCGTCGGCGCGGTGGTGTGCGGCCCGCGCGCCGCCAAGGTGATGCAGCCGGGCAACCATGGCACCACCTTTGGCGGCAATCCGCTGGCCATGCGCGCCGGCGTCGAGACGCTGCGCCTGATGGAAGAGGAAGGCCTGCTGGCCAACGCCGCCAAGGTCGGCGCCGAGCTCAAGGCCAGCCTGGCGCAGGGATTGGCTAGCGTGGCCGGCGTGGTGGAGATCCGCGGCCAGGGCCTGATGCTGGGCATCGAGCTCGACCGCCCGGCCGGCGCGCTGCTGGCCAAGGCGGCCGAGGCCGGGCTGATGATCAGCGTCACCGCCGACCGCGTGGTGCGCCTGGTGCCGGCACTGATCCTGAGCAGCGACGAGGCCGCCCAGATCGCTGCCATCCTGGTGCCGGTGATCAAGGACTTTCTGGCGGTGCCAGCATGAAGCCGGGGAACAGCCTGATGCGCCACTACCTGCAATTCCGCGACTTCCGCGCCGAGGAGTACGCCTATCTGTTCGAGCGTGCCGCCATCATCAAGCGGCGCTTCAAGAACTACGAGCAGTACCAGCCGCTCTCCGACCGCACCTTGGCGATGATCTTCGAGAAGGCCAGCACACGCACCCGCGTGAGCTTCGAGGCCGGCATGTACCAGATGGGCGGTTCGGTGGTGCACCTCACCACCGGCGACAGCCAGCTGGGCCGGGCCGAGCCGATCGAAGACAGTGCGCGCGTGATCAGCCGCATGGTCGACATCGTCATGATCCGCACCTTCGAGCAGACCAAGATCGAGCGCTTTGCGGCGCACTCGCGCGTGCCGGTGATCAACGGCCTGACCAACGAGTACCACCCCTGCCAGATCCTGGCCGACCTCTTCACCTTCATCGAGGCGCGCGGCATGGACCGCCGCGGCGCCATCGACATGGACTGTCTGAAGGGTCGCGTGGTGGCCTGGGTGGGCGATGGCAACAACATGGCCAACACCTGGCTGCAGGCGGCCGAGATCCTCGGCTTCACCGTGCACGTCAGCACCCCCAGCGGCTACGAAGTGGACCCGGCCGTGGCCGGCATCCAGAACCGCGCCTGCTACAAGGTCTTCAAGGACCCCAACGAAGCCTGCCGTGGCGCCGACCTGGTGACCACCGACGTCTGGACCAGCATGGGTTACGAGGCCGAGAACGAGGCGCGCCGGGCCGCCTTCGCGGACTGGTGCGTGGACGCCGACATGATGGCCCAGGCCAAGCCGGACGCGCTCTTCATGCATTGCCTGCCGGCCCATCGCGGCGAGGAAGTGGCGGCGGACGTGATCGACGGGCCGCAGTCGGTGGTCTGGGACGAGGCGGAAAACCGCATGCACGTGCAAAAGGCGCTCATGGAGTACCTGCTGCTCGGCCGCATCGGCTGAGCAAAGGCCTCAACGAGGGCGGATGCTGCCGTTCAGGCTGCCGGCGGGATAGTTGCGCTGGAACGCCTTCCAGACTGCCCCCGTCCTGGCGCTGCGCTCCAGCAGTTCGCGCAGCGCCTCCCGATCGCCGTCGCTGAGGCTGGCCCGCGACAGATAGGCGCCGCTGTCGGCCCAGGGCAGCTCCTCCACCGGCTCATAGCGCAGCCGCTCCAGCAGGGCCTGGTAGCGCGGCTCGGCCGAGATCGCGCCCACCAGGATGGAGGGCGCCATGATGGTCAGATCCGACATGCCGCTGCTGAGCGAGCGTGCCACCGCCAGCGCATCCACCTCCAGCGAGAGCCGTCGCTGCTCGCGCAGCTCTGACAGCAGGGAACGGTAGGCGTCGCCATAGTCGAAGCCCCGCACCAGCGCGACGCGCAGCTCCTTGCGCTCCAGCAGCTCATCCAGGCTGGTGATGGCGGGACGCTCGCTGCGCAGGGAGATCAGCGTGGCGCGCGCGAAGATCAGCGGCACGAACAGCCCGAACTGGTCGCGCCGGGAGGAACGGCTCGCCGGTATCAGCAGATCCGCCTTGCCGGCCTCGAACATGGCCTCCTGGCGCGCCCGCGGCACCACGCTGAACGCGAAGTCGCAGCCCTCCTTGGCAATGCCGCGCAACAGCTCGGGATAGACCCCGCCGGGCAGCCGCCCATCCACAGTGACGCTCAGCCCCACGGCGGCCAGCGGCGCCTCGATCACGCGGCTGCACGCCGCCAGGCTGAGCTCGCAGGCACCTTGCGCGAGCGTGAAAAGAGCTGTCAGTCCAAATACGCGCCACATGCCTGTACTGCCGTCCTGTTCGTTGCAGGATAACCGAAGCCGCGGGCGGCAAGGATCAGCCAGCCGTCAGTCAAACATGGCAAGCTATGCGGGTCATGAAAATTGCCCTGATCACCGACCTGCACGCCAATCGCGAAGCCTTCAGCGCGGTGCTCGACCATGCCGAGTCCCAGCATGCCGGCCAATATGCCCTGTTGGGCGACTTCGTAGGCTATGGCGGTGATCCGGCCTGGGTAGTAAATCGGGTGCGGCAAATGGTCGCCGACGGCGCCATCGCGGTGATGGGCAACCACGACAGCGCCGTGCTGGAGGGCCCGCTACCCAGCATGCGCGACGACGCCCGCGCCGCCGTGCTCTGGACGCGTGCCCAGCTGAATGCCGAGCAACTCGCCTTTCTGGCCGCCCTGCCGATGAGCCAGACCCAGGAAGACCGGCTCTATGTGCACGCCAATGCCTACGACCCGCGGGCCTGGGAGTACATCCAGGGGCGCCTGGAGGCGATGCGCAGCCTGCATGCCACCGAGTGCCGCTACACCTTTTGCGGCCATATGCACGAGCCCATGCTCTACCACCTCTCGGGGACCGGCAAGGCGGGCGACTTCAAGCCGGTGCCGGGCATGTCGATCCCGCTGCTGCCCAACCGCCAGTGGCTGGCCATCCCCGGCTCCTGCGGCCAGCCGCGCGACGGCAACCCGGCCGCCTGCTACGCCCTGTTCGACACCGTGAGTCACGAGCTCTGCTTCCAGCGCGTGCCCTACGACCATGATGGTGCCGCCGCGCGCATCCGCGCCGCCGGCCTGCCGGAGCGCCTGGCGCAGCGCCTGCTGACCGGCGATTAGTGCCTAACGAGGAATCCATGCCAGACCAGTCCAGCGGTCCCGCCAGCATCCCCGCCCCCCTGCCCATCGCCAGCCTGGAACCCGGCCTGGTGCTGGATGGCTTCCGGCTGGAAGAGCGCCTGCACCAGGGCGGCATGGCCAATCTCTGGCGCGTCACGCGGCTGGAGCCGGTGCCTGGTGAGGACTTCCCGCTCATCATGAAGGTGCCGCGCATCAAGGGCGGCGAGGACCCCGCCACCATTGTCGGCTTCGAGGTCGAGCAGATGCTGATGCCGGCCCTCAAGGGCCCGCATGTGCCGCGTTTCGTGGCGCGCGGCGACTGGACCCGCCAGGCCTATATCGTGATGGAACAGATCGCCGGCCAATCGCTGCGCCCGCGCCTGGACGAGGCGCCGCTGCCGCTGGACGAGGTGATCGAGATCGGCTCGCGCGTGGCCACCGCCCTGCACGATCTGCATCGCCAGCATGTGGTGCACCTGGACATCAAGCCCAGCAACATCATGCTGCGCCCGAGCGGCGAGGCGGTGCTGGTGGACTTCGGGCTGTCGCGCCACGACCAGCTGCCCGATCTGCTCGAAGAGGAGTTCTCGCTGCCGATGGGCACCGGCCCCTATATGTCGCCCGAGCAGGTGCAGTTCGTGCGCAACGATCCGCGCAGCGACCTGTTCGCCCTGGGCGTGATGCTGTACCACTTCGCCACCGGCGAGCGCCCCTTCGGCCAGCCCGCCTCGGTGCGCGGCCTGCGCCGCCGCCTCTATGTGGACCCGGTGCCGCCGCGCGCCATCGACCCCAACATCCAGCCCTGGTTCCAGGAGGTGGTGCTGCGCTGCCTGGAGGTCAAGCCGGAGCGGCGCTACCAGAGCGCCGCCCAGCTGGCGCTGGACCTGCAGCGCCCCGAGGGCATCACCCTCAGCAAGCGCGCCGAACGCCTGCACACCAGCGGCACCATCAAGACCCTCAAGCGCTGGTTCTTCGCGCTCGGCTCCGAGCCGGTGGCCCAGGCCACGGTCACCGAGCAGGTGGCACGCAGCCCCATCATCATGGCCGCGGTGGACATCGACCATGCCACCCCCGGCCTGCTGGAGCAGTTGCGCGAGACGGTGCGCCGCATCGTGCAGACCGAACCCGGCGCCCGCCTGGCCTGCGTCAGCGTGATGAAGACCGCCCGCATCGGCATGGACGAGCTCACCGACAAGGATGGCAAGAGCCTGCACGTCAAGCAATTGATCGCCCTCAAGCACTGGGCAAGACCTGTCACCCGCGCGCTCAAGCTGGAGGACGGCCGGCTCACCTTCCATGTGCTGGAAGCGCCGGACGCGGCCAATGCCATCATCGAATTTGCCGCCAAGAACCGCGTCGATCATGTGGTGATGGGCGCACGCGGCAACTCGGCGCTGCGGCGCTATCTCGGCAGCGTCTCGGCCCAGGTGGTGGCGGAATCGGACTGCACCGTCACCGTGGTGCGCGAGATGGCCAGCGCCTGAGCCCCCTCCTCCTCCCCAATTCTTCACGCTGCTGGTTTCTGCTCGCTTGTTGGGCCGCATGGCCTCGGCCATACTCGCGCGCAGCAAGGCCGCCGACGGTGTGGCCCTACTCAAAAGGGGAAGTTTTGAAAAAATCCAGCCACAAGCCCAAGCTGGGCCTGGCGAGCCTGTCACTCGCCGCCCTGATCATGCTGTCTGCCTGCGGTGGCAAAAGCGAGGCGGAGTTGATCACTGCGGCCAAGGGGCACCTCAGCCTCGAAAATTTCAGCGCCGCCACCATCGAACTGAAGAACGCCCTGCAGAAGAACGCCGATTCGGCTGAGGCCCGCCTGCTATTGGGCAAGGCGCTGCTGGGACAGGGCGACGCGGCCGGCGCCGAGATCGAGTTACGCCAGGCTCGCCGCCTGAAGGTCGCCGACGAGCTGGTCATGCCCGAACTGGCGCGCGCCCTGCTGGCACAAGGAGAAAGCCGCAAACTGCTCGACGAATTTGCCTTGCTCGAGTTCAGTGACGCCAAGGCGATGGCCGACTACAAGACCAGCATCGCCGCCGCGCATACTGCGCAGGGTGCGCGCGAGAAGGCCCAAGTCGCGGTGGCGGAAGCGCTCAAGTACAAGCCCGGCTATGGCCCGGCCGTGATCCTGCAGGCCCGGCTGAAGGCCGGCAGTGGCGAGTTCGACGAAGCGCTCAGATTGATGGAAGAGCTGACCGCCCGTGAGCCCGGCAACGCCCAGGCCTTCATGTTGCGCGGCGACCTCCTCCTGGCCAAGGAAGACAACGCCGGCGCACGCGCGGCATTCGAGCAGGCGCTGAAGCTGCGCGGCGATCTGGCGCGCGCGCACAGTGCCCTGATCACCATGCATCTCGCGGCCAAGGACGTCGATGCCGCCAGCAAGCAACTGGAGGCGATGCGCAAGGCGCTGCCACGTCACGCCGACACCCTGGTGTTCGAGGCGCAGATGATGCTGGGCAAGGGGCAATTCAAGGAAGCCCAGACGCTGCTGCAAAAGGGCTTGCGCGGCATGCCCGATCATCCACGCATGCTGCTGCTGGCCGGTGCGGTGGAACTGCAACTGGGCGCCAGCGCCCCGGCCGAAACCCTGCTGATGCGCGCCGTCCAGGCGATGCCCAATGATGTCGGCGCACGCCGCCTGCTGGCGCGGGCCAATATGCAGTCGAACCAGCCGGACAAGGCCATCAACGCCCTGCGGCCGATACTTGAAAGCGGGCATGCCGACACCGAGTCGCTGACCCTCGCCGGCCAGGCTTATCTGGCCATTGGCGACCTGAAGAGCGCTGAGACCTATTTCGGCAAGGCGGTGCAGAGCCAGCCCGACAGCGCCAAGGCGAGAACCGCGCTCGCGATGTCGCAAATTGCCCAGGGCAAGACCGACGCCGGCTTCAGCGACCTGCGCAATATCGCAGCCAGCGATACCGGCATTGCCGCCGATATGGCACTCATCAGCGCCCTGGTGCGCCGCCGCGAACTGGACAAGGCACTCACCGCCATCGACGCCATGGAGCGCAAACAGGGCGACAAATCCATCCCGGCCAATCTGCGCGGTCAGGTCCTGTTGCTGCGCAAAGACGGCGCCGGCGCTCGCAAGAGTTTCGAGGCTGCCCTGGCGGCGCGCCCCGATTTCTTCCCCGCCATCGCCAGCCTGGCCGCGCTTGATTTCCTGGAAGGCAAACCGGACGCCGCGAAGGCGCGCTTCGAAGCCGTGCTCAAGGCCGATCCGAAGAGCAGCCGCGCCCTGATCGCGCTGGCCGAGTTGAAGGGGCGCACCAATGGATCGCCCGCGGACGTGGCCGAGTTGCTGAAGAACGCCGTCAAGGCCAACCCGTCTGATGTGGGGGCCAGGCGCGCCCTGATCGACCACTACATGAATCATGAAGCGGCTCAGGACGCACTGCTCGCCGCTCAGGCCGCAGTTGCTGCGCTGCCCGACAGCCCCGAACTGCAGGAACGGCTGGGGCGTGCCCAACTCGCCTCAGGCGATGCCAACCAGGCCTTGGCAACCTTCAACAAGCTGATCTCGGTACAACCACGCTCGGTCAGCGCCTTGCTGGGCCTGGCGGACACCCAGGTGGCATCCAACGATGTGGACGGCGCCGCCCGTTCGGTGAAACGCGCCCTGGAACTGGCGCCGGACGCGCTGCAGACGCAGCGTGCTGCCATCATGCTGTCGCTGCGCCAGAAACGCTACGACGAAGCCCTCAAGACCGCGCGCAAGGTGCAGCAGAAGTTCCCGACTCAGGCCTTGGGCTTCATGCTGGAGGGCGAAATCGAGCAGTCGCAGGAGCATTACGAACAAGCCGTTGCCGCCTTCCGTACCGCGCTCGGCAAGTCCAATCCGGCCCAAGCACCGGCGCAGTACCATTTCGCGCTGCTGAAGGCGAAGAAGACGGCCGAAGCAGCCAAGTTCAGCGAAACCTGGACGAAGGAGCAACCCAAGGACGGGCTGTTCGTGCTCTATCTGGCGGACCAGGCGCTGACTCAGCAGGACTATGCGGAGGCCGAGAAACGCCTGCAGCAGCTGTTGGCCATACGCCCCAACTACCCGATCGCGCTGAACAACCTGGCTTGGGCCTATT
This sequence comes from Paucibacter sediminis, assembly GCF_030254645.1. Lineage (NCBI taxonomy): Bacteria > Pseudomonadati > Pseudomonadota > Betaproteobacteria > Burkholderiales > Sphaerotilaceae > Roseateles > Paucibacter sediminis. The sequence goes on along the minus strand of NZ_CP116346.1, from coordinate 3,609,615 downwards.
TCAAGCAGGGCAAACTCGCGCCGGCCTTGGATGCGGCCGAAAAGGCGGTCAAGGCCGCGCCCGGGCAACCCGCCCTGATGGACACGCTCGCCTCCGTGCTAGCCGCCAACAAGCAGGTACCGCGTGCCCTCGAGATCCAGAAGCAGGTGGTCGAGATGGTGCCGATGTCGACCGGCTACCGGCTCAACCTGGCCAAGCTGCATGCGCAGGCCGGAGACAAGTCCTATGCGATCGTGGAGCTGAAGAACCTGGTCAAGATGGGCAAGAAGGACTATCCGGAGAAGGCCGAGGTCACGCGCATGCTGGCTGAACTGCAGTAGGCCTGCGGCGGGCGGCACAGGCCAGGACAATAGCGCTCGCAACTCCTCACGACGGCGCTTGCCCATGCTCAACCCCATCGTCTATGCCGCTCCCGTGTTCATCCTGATGATCGGGCTGGAATTCGCCTGGGGGCGCTGGCGCGGCCAGACGATCTACCGCGCGGCCGACACCGTCTCCAGCCTGGCGGCCGGCATCACCAGCCAGCTCATCGAGGTATTCAGCAAAACCTTCACGGTGGGCATCTACACGCTCGCCTGGCAGCAGTTGGCGCTGCTGCCGCTGCGCATGGACGCGCTCTGGGTCTGGCTGCTGGCGCTGCTGTTGTACGACCTCTGCTACTACTGGTATCACCGCCTCGGCCATGAGGTGGCGCTGTTGTGGGCCGCGCATGCGGTGCATCACAGCTCGGAGGAATACAACCTCAGCACCGCGCTGCGCCAGACCGGCACCGGCTTTCTCTTCAGCTGGATCTTCTACCTGCCGCTGGCCGTGCTGGGCGTGCCGCCGCTGGTGTTCGGCGCGGTGGCGCTGATCGATCTGCTCTACCAGTTCTGGGTGCATACGCGGCTGGTGGGGCGGCTGGGCTGGTTCGACCGCGTCTTCGTCTCGCCCTCCAACCACCGCGTCCACCATGGTCAGAACGCCTATTGCCTGGATCGCAACTACGGCGGCATCCTGATCCTCTGGGACCGCCTGTTCGGCAGCTTCGTCGAGGAGCGCGCGGACGAGCCCATCGTCTACGGCGTGCTGGGCCAGCTGCGGCGCTGGAACCCGCTCTCGGCCAATCTGCATGTCTACGCCGAGCGCTGGCGCGATATGCGCATGACGGCGCGCTGGCGCGACAAGCTCGCGCTCTGGTTCCGGCATCCGGGTTGGCGCCCGGCGGATCTCGAGCGGCTGGCGCCCAAGCCGGTACCAGACCTGCGGCAGTTCCACCGCTACGCGCCGCCGCTGCCCGCCGGCCTGCCCGTCTACGGCCTGGTGCACCTGTTCATCCAACTGGGCCTGGGCGTGCTGTTCCTGGCGCTGGCGCCGGGCCTGGCGCTCTCCACCGCCCTGCCCCTGGCGCTCGGGCTGGCCGCCGGCCTGGTGCT